>DAHUYK010000051.1 GCA_027315245.1 Vulcanimicrobiota bacterium
CGGCGACGAGCGCATTCACGAATACTTCCTTTCCATCGTCGAAGCGGTACGTTCCGAAGGGGGACACTCCACCGCCGCATAAGATGTGCAGCGGATGAACTCGCACGCGGCCCCGGACGCGCAAGCGGCCGGTTTTGAGGCTCAGGTACCACCCGTCCCTGCGATCGTTACGGAGATCGTCGGTTCGCTGGCTCTTGCCGCGCACGCGTACATGAGCGACGGCGCGGCCGATCTCGACTCGGCCGGCATCGCGATCGACGTTGCGTCCCTCGCATTCGACCGCGTCAAGGAGCGCCTTGCCGCCGACGAGCGCCTTGCAATGACGCAGCTGCTGACGGAGACGCGGCTCGCGTACGTCAGAAGGCGCGAATCGAGGTAAACTGCGCCATGCAAAGCGACGTCCTCGTTCTGAACTTCACCTACGAAGCGCTGAACGTCACGTCGTTTCAGCGGGCGGTGAAGCTGCTTTTCGCCGGAAAAGCTGAAGCTGTCCACAACCAAGAGCGCGTCCTTTCGTCGACGAGCTTCGAGATGCGCATGCCCTCGATAATCCGCATGCTGTACTACATCAAGCGCCCGCTGCAGAAGGTAGCGCTGACGAAGAAGAACGTACTCATCCGCGACGACTACTCATGCCAATACTGTGGGATGCACGGTGAACGCTTGATGACCGTCGATCACGTCATTCCCAAGAGCCGTGGCGGCCCCTCGACATGGGAGAATCTCGTCTGCTCGTGCATGCGGTGCAACAATCGCAAGAACAATCGCACCCCGCAGGAAGCGAATCTCGCGCTTCGCAAGAAGCCGCGCCAGCCGAAGTACATTCCGTGGATTCAGATCAAGCGCAACACGCTGCCCGACGAATGGGGCAAGTTCCTCTTCCTCTACAACGTTTCCATCGAGGAACGCATCGAACCGTAGCGCACCTTTGCCTTTAGCGTAGCGAACGCAGTGAGCGACGTCGCGTTTGTCATGCTGAGCGTAGCGAACGCAGTGAGCGAGGTGCGTTTGTCATCCCGAGCGTAGGCGCGTAGCGCCGTAGTCGAGGGACAGCACCCGTCGTTTGAGCGTAGCTCGCGAAGCGAGCGAAGTCGAAGGACGAATACCAGGTAACTGCGGCGGTTCTTCGACTTCGGGGCTGCGCCCCTGCGCTCAGAATGACACGTCTTCGACCTACGCTCAAAATGATACGTCTTTGAGAATGACAGCGTTACGCTGAGGACATTGGCGTCGCGAATGCCTTCTTCCACGCGGTGATGACGCGCTGCGGAGTAGGCTTTTCGACGACCGCGGCGACGCAGCCGTCGGGGCGTACGACGAGCGCTGCAGTGCTCTTGAGATGCCAGTGCTTCGGTGCTTGCGCGATGCGAATGATCGGGGCGTCGAGGGTGGGAAGGTCGACCGTTCCCACGAGAACGAGCGCGGCGCCCCCTGCGCGCTCGTGATTGATGCGAGCGCCGTTGGATAGCATGAGATCGTCGACACGCCTTCCGGCGAGCGGGTGACGCGTATCGATGAGCGGCGACTTCGTGTAGCGGCCGCCGAGCATCCCGATCGCGCGGCACGCTTTGCGTTGCATCCCCGGCTCGCGCAGAGCGCGGCCCAAGAGGCGAATCGGCAGCGCACCCAAGATTTTGACGCCGCTCATTCCGAAGCGTGTAAGGACGTCGGTAAAACGCTCGACCCCACCGGTAATCATCTCGCGCCGCTCGATATCGTAACTTGCGAGCAGCGCGACGGCATCGGCGTCACCCGAGAGCGCGTATGCGAGCTTCCACGCAAGGTTTCCGGCGTCTTGGATACCCGCATTCATCCCCTGGCCGCCCGCCGGGCTATTGAGGTGCGCGGCATCGCCTGCGAGCGCGACCGAGCCGACGACGAAGCGCTGCGCGTGCCGGCGGTGAATGCGAAAGAGACTCCGCCAGACCGTCTCCGCCCTCACTTCTTCGCCGAGCAGGCGTGCGAGGCGTGCAACATGACTCTGCGGGCTGAGCGCCGACTCATCGTCCAGATCCGGCGGCACGAGGGAGACGACACGCCAATGGTTGGGCGCATATTCGATACCGAGTGCGAATGCCGGGTGCTGGAGTGAGAAGCGGGGCGACGGCGGCGTCCAGGCGGGCCCCGAGACGATCTCGTCGCTGAGCATCGCGCGAGCGGGATACGTGACGCCTTCCAGGGTGAGGCCGAGCGCGTGGCGCACGACGCTGTGGGCACCGTCGCAGCCGACCGCGTAACGGCTTTGGAACGACTCGGTTTTGCCGTCCGGCCCGGCGGCAGTAACCGTGACGCCGTGCTCGTCCTGCTCGATCGCGGTGACGTTGCAGCCAGCAACGAGTTCGCAGTGCCGGCTTTCGCTGACGAGGCGTCGCAGCACGCGTTCGGTCTCGCTCTGCGGTATTAGGAGCGCGCCGCAAGGACCGAGCATGTCTGCGACGTTTGAAAAGTCGACGCGAACGAGGCGATCTCCAGCACCGGCAGCCGAAATCTCGAAGGCTGAACGCCACGTCCCGGCGTCGCAGAGGGCTTCGAACGCGCCCCACCCCTGCAGCAGCTCGAGCGTCCGAGGCCATATCACCAGCGCGCGAGACTCGCGCGTAACGAACTCGTCGCGCTCCAAGATCAGCGAACGTACGCCGCAATGCGAGAGCCCGAGGCCCAAAGAGAGCCCGACCGGGCCGCCGCCGGCGATGACGACGGGAGCGTCCATCGCGCTCGCCTTCTTCCAACCGATAAGCGGAGCCTTGGCGCGGCGCGTGGAAGCCTGCGTCGTGAGCGACGTCCGCCTTTTTTCGCTCCTCTCCTCGGCGCTGCGCGCGGCGGCCTTTGCCATCAGCCACCATTCCGCTACCGCAAAGGGACGCTAACCTCCGATTTACCTGCACGCATCCGGTGCGCATTACGCTATTCCGAATCGGAGTCACCACGCCGTGGATCAATCAAAAACGCCGTACTTTCAGGCGCTCCTCAACTACGTCGATGCGGGCGTCATCCCGTTTCACACTCCCGGCCACATTCAAGGCACCGGGATGGCCGCGTCGTTCCGCGAGTTTGTGGGCGACAACATCTGCGCCATCGATCTGACGCCCATGCCGGGGCTCGACGATCTCCTGCAGCCGACGGACTCGGTGAAGGAAGCACAAGAGCTCGCCGCGCTTGCGTATGGGGCCGACCGTACGTTCTTTCTGATCAACGGCTCCACGAGCGGTAACCAGTGTATGATGATGACCGCCGTGAACCCGGGCGACAAGATCGCCGTGCCGCGCAACTCACACAAGTCGATGCTCGGCGGTCTCGTCATGAGCGGCGCGTTCCCCATCTACATGCAACCCGAAGTCGACGAGGATCTGCATATGGATCACTGCGTCACGCCGGAGACGGTCACGCAGACGCTCGAGGCACATCCGGATCTCGTCGCCGTGTACCTCGTGACGCCGACGTACTACGGCGTTGCGGCGGATCTCGCCGAGATCGCGCGTATCGTCCACGATGCGGGGAAGCTGCTCCTCGTGGACGAGGCGTGGGGGCCGCATTTTCACTTTCACGACGAGCTGCCGCTCTCGGCCACGGCCGCCGGAGCGGATCTTTGCATCAACTCGACCCATAAGATGCTCTCGGCCTTCTCGCAGTGTGCGATGCTCCATCAGACGGGGAGCCGCGTTCGGGTGGACCGGCTTGCAGCGGTCATCAAGATGTTTCTTTCCACGTCGCCGAATCTGCCGATGGTCGCATCGCTCGACGTCGCGCGCAAGCAAATGGCAACGCAAGGAGAGGAGCTCCTCTCGCGAACGATCGCGCTGGCACGAGACGCGCGGGCGCGCATCAACCGTATCGACGGCCTCTTCTCGTTCGGCGAAGAGCATAAGGGCCGCCCCGGCATTTTCGACATCGATCCGACAAAGGTGGTCGTGACCGTTCGCGGGCTTGGTTACACGGGCTACGAGGTCTCCGAGCTGCTGCGGCGGCGCTACAACATTCAGGTTGAGCTCGCCGATCTCTTCAACGTTGTCGCGCTCTTCACGATCGGAACGACCTCCACGGCGGCCGGCCGGCTTGTGGCGGCTCTCGAGGAGATCTCGCACGGGGAACGCCCCGTCGATATGTTCGCGCCGTCGGGAATCCTCGAGCAACGTCTGCATCGCGGCAGTTTCCGGTTGCCCAAAACGCCGCCGATGCGCATGCTTCCACGAGACGCGTTCTTAGCGCAGACCGAGTTCGTTGCGTTTCGCAAGAGCAAAGGCCGCGTCTGCGCCGAGACCATTGCGCCCTATCCGCCCGGCATTCCCGTCGTCGCGCCAGGCGAAGAGATCACCGACGAAACCCTGAGCTATTTGCGGCTCGAATTGAAAGCCGGCGTGCGCATTCAAGGGCCGTACGACGACCAGCTGCGCAAGATCCGCGTCGTAAAGGAGTAGGAGCGCAAGGGACGGCGCGACGGCAAGAAGAAGTGAACGAGGCGTGGCCGTGAAAGCCGAACACGTCTCTCCGAGTTGGGAGCTCTCGCAACTCCTCGACATCTTTCCGCTCCCGATCCGTCAAGCGCTCGTCAGGCTTGCGAACGTCGAAGCGGCGATCGAAGTCGTGCTTGATCTCGGACGCCCGCCTGAAGCGCGCTTCGAGCATGACTTCACCTATCTGAGCGATGCGGCGGTCACAAACGAAGACATCGCTCACGTCTGTTCGCGCGTGTCATCGTTCGGCGGGGACAACCGCGCCGGAATCGAGCAGACCCTTCACCGTATCAGCGCCATTCGCAATCGCAACGGCAAGATCGTGGGACTCACGTGCCGCGTCGGGCGTGCGGTTTACGGTACCATCGACATCTTTCTCGACGTGCTGCACAGCGGCGCGTCGGTATGCTTGCTCGGACGGCCAGGTGTCGGCAAGACGACGATGCTGCGCGAGTGCGCACGCGTGCTCTCCGAAGAGCGTAAGCGCGTCGTTATCGTCGACACGTCGAATGAAATCGCCGGCGATGGCGACGTGCCGCATCCAGGCATCGGCCTCGCACGACGCATGCAAGTCGGCGATCCGGCGCTGCAGCACGCAGTCATGATCGAAGCCGTCGAGAACCACATGCCCGAGGTCGTCGTCATCGACGAGATCGGGACTGCAGCCGAAGCGGAAGCGGCGCGTACGATCGCCGAGCGCGGCGTGACGCTCATTGGCACCGCGCACGGCCAGACGCTGGAGAACTTGCTCATGAATCCGACGCTGACCGACCTCGTCGGCGGCATCAGCGCGGTGACGCTCTCCGACGAGGAGGCGCGCCGGCGCGGCACGCGCAAGACCGTGCTGGAACGCAAGGCGCCGCCCACGTTCGACGTCGTCGTCGAGATCCAGGAGCGCGACCGCCTCGCCATTCACAAGAACGTGGGCGAAGTCGTCGATGCGCTTCTGCGTGGTTACCAGCCTCAGCCGGAGGTGCGGCGCCGGGAGCCGAGCGGCGAGGTGACGGTCGTCCAGGAGGCCGACACGGCGTCGATGCCGCTGCTCGTCGACGCCTTCGATCCGCCGTCTGCCGGGGAGCAGGAGCGTGCGCTCTCGATCTTCCCCTACGGCGTTTCGCGCAGCAAGATCGAACGCGCCATCATGAACTTGCGCGTCAATGCATCGGTTGCGCGCACGTGGGATGAGGCGGACGTCGTCATCACGCTCAAGACACTCGAGCGCAAACAGCAGCCCAAGCTCAAGCAGATCGCTTCCGACAACGTCCCAATCTACTCGATCAAAACGAACACGACGACGCAGATACAGAGCGCACTGCGCGACGTTTTCAATTTAGGTTCGGTCGATCGCGAAGAGCTCGCATTGCGCGAAACGGAAGAAGCTATCTACCAAGTCCTACTGACGAGCCAGGCAGCGGAGCTCTCCCCCCAAACGTCCTACGTGCGCCGGATGCAGCACCAACTGGCAGAGAAATACCGGCTCCAATCGCGCAGCACGGGCCTCGAGCCCAACCGGCGCGTGCGGATATTCAAGATCGACGGCAGCGTGTGACCGGCGATCTCCAGTTCGATGTGATCGGCGGGGGCGGCCCGCTCGCGTACTTCAGCGTTCTGACCCGCGAGACGATCGCGCATGCGTACATCTTCAGCGGCGAACCGGGAGTAGGCAAGAGAACGTTCGCACGCCGCCTCGCGCAGTCGCTGCTCTGCGAGGCGCGCAAGGACGGCGTACTCGGATACGACGCGTCGTGCCGTTCGTGCCGCCTCTTCGTGAGCGGCGCGCGGCATCCCGATTTTCTCGAGCACGACGGAACGCTCAAGATCGGCGAGCGCGACGCCGCCGCGCGCTTCGGCGGCGACGAACTGGGCGCGCGGGATGTCGTTCGCCAGCTCTCGATGGAAAGCTACTCGGGCGGCATGCGCGTACTGCTGCTGGGCGATCTCGACTTTGCGACGCATCATGCGGCGAACGCACTGCTGAAGTTTTTCGAAGAGCCGCCCGCCGGCGTCGTGCTCCTCATCACGACCCCTTCACCGGGTCGCGTCATCGCTACGATTCGCTCGCGCGCGCTCGAGGTGCGTTTTGCTCTCCTGACGCGCACCGAGGTCACCGAGATCCTGCGCCGTAAGGGTTACGATGCCGGCGACGCGGAGAAGGGCGCGCATCTGAGCCAGGGAAGCGTCACGCGCGCGCTCGCCGCGCTCGAAGGCGAGCAGGCTTCAGTGCGCGCGCTCGCCGCGAACTGGTTTTTCAGCGTCGCAGCGGGCGCGACGCCCACCGAGTCGTGGGCGACGCGTGAGACGCTCGACGCCGGCTTGGAGACGATCAAGGGACTCGTGCGCGATTGGGCTGCGCTGCACTACACGAAGAGCGAGCCGCTCTCCGGCGACTATGCCGAAGCGCTGCGCTCGCTGCCGCCGCTTTCGAGCAGCGCCCTCGACGACGTATTGACGCACCTCGCGGGCGCGCAGCGGCTCGCGCGCACGAACGTCAGCCCGGCGATGGCGAGCGAACTCGTCCGTATGGCGCTTACCGGCAAAGCGTCGCGCTAGGAGCCTTCCTAGACGCGATAAGCGACGTCGGCGTACTGCTTGGCAAAAGGAAACGCAAGATAGCCCAAGGCGAGCGCTTGGAGAAACGCGAGAAGGAGTCTGCTTTCGACCTCCGAGAGCAGGGCACGCTGCGCGATGAGTGCGGTGACGTATAGCGGCAAGAACTCGAAGAAGACGACGAAGGCGACGGCAAGGATCGCTGTGCCGACGACCTCTCCTCTGACGGCGCGAATGGAGCCGGCGATTGCGAACTGTCCCGGCAAACCGCCGATGGCGGCGGCTGGGATGACGTAGATGAGGAAGAACGCGACGACGAGCTCTAAAGCAAAGACGAGCGCCGCAGATCGAAAGAGCACGCCGATGTCGAGCGCAATGTAATACAAGAACCAGAAACCGATTGCCGCGACGATGATGCCTCCGGCTTTTCGCCGGGCATCCTCCCACGCGGAATCGAACGTGCCCTTCAGCCTCCGTTCGATCGCATCGGCTTGAATGATGGCGACTGCGAAGGCGTAAAAGTAGAAGATCTCGGCAACCCAGGTGAGCAGCTGCGTCCCGAGACTGCCGATCTGCGACGTTGCGTAGATGCCGATTTGATCGAGGAGGATCGCCACCACCGCCCCCAAGAGCGGCGCAACGAAGACGGACGGGTTGCGCGCGAGGAGTGGAAACGCCCGCGCGTAGATGGAGAGATCTGGGAAACGCCTCACCGTGCTCCCTCGAGGGCGTGGCGGCACGGGCAGTCCGCGCCGGTTGGAATCTTCGCGACGATGCGCCCGATCGCGCTCTTCGTGCGCTCGTTGTTGCGCTTGAATACCTCCATGACTTCGTGGTGCGAGACCGGCGGCATACCTTCCAGGCCGACGTCGTAGTCGGTGATGAGCGAGATGTTGACGTAGCAGATTCCCAGTTCGCGCGCCAGGTACGCTTCAGGATACTGCGTCATGTTGATCACTTCCCAACCCTGGCTCTGAAACCACTTCGACTCAGAACGGGTCGAGAAGCGAGGCCCCTGGCAGACGACGATCGTGCCGCGCTCGTGCGTCTCGATTCCCAAGGATGTGAGCGCGTCGATTGCGATCGGACGCAGCGTTGGACAGTACGGGTCGGCAAAGCTGACATGCGTCGTAACGGGGCCGTCGTAGAAGGTGTCCTTGCGGCCGCTCGTCCGATCGACGAGCTGATCGGCGACGACCATCGAGCCGGGTTTCACCTCGCGAGCGAGGGACCCGCAGGCCGTCGGGCCGATAATGTGCGTCACGCCGAGCATCTTCATGGCATAGAGATTTGCTCGGTAGTTGATCTCGTGCGGCGGAAAGCGATGGTCCTTGCCGTGCCGCGGCAGAAATGCCACGCGCCGGCCTGCGATTTCACCGAGCGCGACGCGATCGCTCGGAGCGCCGTACGGCGTCTCGACCCACGCCTCCCGCGCGTCCTCTAGCAGCGAGTAGAATCCCGAGCCTCCGAATACGCCGACGTCGGCGCGCTCTTGCGTCTCCATACCGCCGGCGCATTTACGGCAGCGTTCAAGAAGTCCTATGCAGGCGGCGGGGCGCCCCGCCGCTGCCGCGAAGCATCGCGCATGCGACGCTTGACGATCGCGCTTCTTGGCGCAGCTGCACTGTCGAGCTGCACACGCGTCGCGCCCACCGGTGCGAACGGCCGGCACGCATGGACGATTCCGCACGTCCTGCGCATTGCCGACATCTCCGATCCGGACCACCTGAACCCGTACCTCTCGGAGATGGACGAGGTCTACGACCTCTCCTCGCTCGTCTACTCGTATCTCGTCATCGCCGACGCGCAAGGGCGCCTCGTAGGCGACCTTGCTACCGCCGTGCCGACACGCCGTAACGGCGGAGTTTCTGCCGACGGGCTCACGTACGTCTACCATCTTCGCCGAGGTGTGCTCTGGCAAGACGGTGCGCGGTTCACCGCGCGCGACGTCATCGCGTCATGGCGGGCAGTAGTCGACCCACATAACGACACGCTCTTTCGCGAAGGATACGACCGTGTCGTCTCGATAGCAGCCCCGGATCGGTATACCGTCGTCGTGCATCTACGCACGCGCGATCCCGCCTTCGTCTCGCAGTTCTTTGCACCGCTGCAGGAAGGCGGCAAGCCGATTCTTCCGGCGCACGTTCTCGATCGCGAAACAAGCTTCAACCGCAGCCCGCTGGACACGCATCCGATCGGCACGGGGCCGTTTCGCTTCGTGCGCTGGGTGCGCGACTCGGAGATCGACCTCGAGCGCTTCGACCGCTACTTCAAAGGACGCCCGCGGCTCGCGCGCATCGAGCTGCACATCATCCCTGACGATCAGACGATTGCAACCGAACTCCGCTTGCATCACGTCGACCTCGTCGTCTCACCGTCGGCGGCCCTCTGGGAAACATATCGCTCCTTGCCTGGAGTCGTGACGGCGCTGCGCCCGTGGAACGCGCAGATGGTGCTCGTCTTCAACTCGGGCAAGCCCGGTCTGCACGATGCAAGCGTACGCCGTGCGATCGCACTCGCCGTAAACTACACGGCTATCATCGACAAGATCGCGCACGGCATCGGCGAACCCGCGCGCAATACGCTGCCTCCGACGGCCATCGGGTACGTCGCCCTCGCTCCGCATCGGTACGACCCGGCGCAAGCCAACCGGCTGCTGAGGCGCGCCGGCTGGACGCGCGCTGCCGACGGCGTTCGCGCGCGCGGCGGCGTGCGCCTGAGTTTCACCGTCGCCGTGATCGAGGGCTCGAGCACGCTCACGGACATCGCGCTGGAGCTTCAGCAGGATCTCAAAGCCGTCGGCATCGCGCTCGCGATCAAGGCCTACCCCTACGACGCCATCTTCACCCCGCAGGGACCGATCGATTCCGGCGCCTACGACATGGCGATCTACTCGACGACGCTGCAGTGGGACCCGGACGTGCACGTCTACGTCGGCTGCAACGAATGGTATCCCCGCGGCCAGAACGTCTACCGGTACTGCGACGCGCAGCTGGACCGGCTCGAACGTGAGGGGCTGGCCAGCGACGATCCGAGCACGCGTGCCGCGTACTATCGGCGTGCCAGCCGGCTCATGTGGCGCACGGTCCTCTACTTGCCCCTCTACGAACTGCGGCGGCCGATCGTGCGCTCAGCCGCTTTGCGAGGTTTCAGCACGAACGCCAGCGCCACGCCGTGGTGGAACGCGTGGCAATGGGACATCTAAATGGGACATCTAGGAGCCTGTAGGGTTATGGCACATTTCCGTCTTTGGGCCGCCCTTTATCCGAATACTTCATAAAATGCGGCACCAAATCCGAAAAAGGCCATAACCCTACAGGCTCCTAGGGGCAGGCTCCTGGAGCCGTGGGCGCAAGCGAGTGTTTTGGGGTATAATGCAGTTCGTGGAAGCGCCTGAATGCGGTCTCGCATCCGAGCACGTCGTTCAGTTTTATGGAGAAAATGACCGGGTGCTCGTGGAGAACGTCGCCGATTTTTTGGCGTCTGGATCGCATAAGGGCGAGGAGACCGTCGTCATTGCTGGCCCGGCGCGCACGAATGCGATTCTTGCGGCTTTGAAGATTCGCGCCGTCGGAGCGCCCCACGGCGACGCGCGCGTCACGGCGCTCGATGCGGAGAGCGTGCTCGACGAGTTGCTCGTCGATGGTTTCCCCGACGACCGGCGCTTCGACGATGCCGTCGGTACGGTCGTGCGACGGCTGCGCAAGCACAGCGGTGGATTCGGGGTGGGCGCATACGGCGAGATGGTGGGCCTGCTTTGGCAGCGCAGGCAGTATCCCGCTGCAATCCGCCTCGAGCAGCTGTGGAACAGCCTCCTCGGCACACGAGGCATTCGGCTCTTTTGCGCCTATCCGATCGACGTTTTCAGCGCCGATTTCGACGCATCGGTCGTAAGCGCGCTCCTCTGCGCGCACGGTACGCTGCTGTCCTCGGATTCGTCAGATGCGCTGGAGACGGCGCTCGTTCGTGCGCTGCGCGAGGCTTTGGGAGAGGACTCGCCGCTCTTTCATACGCTGCCGGCTCTCGTTCCGGAGCCTTGCCCGGATTTGCCGGTCGCCGAGGCGACGATCTTGCGCTTACGCGCCGCGATGCCACGCGACGCAGAACACATTCTCACACGCGCGAAGGAGTACTACGCCGGAGCCCAGTGACGGCGCAGAATCGGCAATACGAGCCGCAGCTCCGTTCCATAGCCCGGTAGAGCGCGAACGGAGACCTCGTCGGCAAACGAACGTATCAGGAACAACCCTCGCCCGCTCTCGCTGAGCGGATCCGACGGAAGCGTGGGCGAGAAGCCGCGCAGTCCAGGGCCGGCGTCGCGTACGTACAGGATGGGCCGAGATCCGCGCCAGTCCAAATAGACTTCAACGAGGCCGGGCGCATGCTCGACGGTGTTCGCGATTGCTTCCCCGATGACGAGTTCCGCCGGGAAGAGATGCCCTCGGTCGCTCGAGAGCAAGCGAAGATGATTCATGATCTCGATCCGCGAGCGCTGTGCGGTGTGTGCGTCGCTCGAGTGAAATCGCCACGTGCGCTCGAGCCGGGGGCCGCGGGCCGGCAACGCATCGTTGTCGACCGCGGAAAACTGCATCACGAGCATCGCGACGTCGTCCCGCGGAGAGGCACCGTCGAAGACGATGTCGGCGGCTGCCTTCGCAGGGCGAGCGATCGTCGTATTACCGACGAAGAGGGCCAGCGTACTGCGCAGGCGCCGTTCGGCGTCGATGACGTCACGAGAGAACTCGGTCATGCCGTCGGTGTAGAGCGCGATGATCGAATCCGGCATGACCTGCAGAACGCGGTTTTCGAAGTTGCCGTCGTAGCCGCTGCCGAGCGGCGGTTGACCGTACGGAAGTGCTTCTGCTGCTTCATCGTTACGCCGGGCAACGAGCGGAGGAGGATGTCCGGCATTTGCATAGACGACCGACGAAAGCGATGCATCGATGAAACCGACGATGGCCGTCACGATCAGATCGGGATCTTGATGGATGAGGATGCGGTCGAGGGCGCTCAAGATGCTCGCCGGATCCTGACTTTGAAACGCGAGGGTCAGGATGGCCTGGCGGACGCGCCCCACGGCCACCGACGCATCGAGCCCATGGCCGCCGATGTCGCCGATGGAGAACCCGACCCTGCCGTCGGGAAGGTCGAAAGCGTCGAACCAATCGCCGCCGACGAGCGCGTCTTGTTCGGCGGGGATGTAGTGCGCGTCCAAGCGCAGGCGCGGGCGCTCTGGCAAGTCCTTGGGCAAAAAGACGTCCTGCAGCGTTTCGGCAATGCGTTTCGTGCGCTCGTGCGCGGTGCGCTGGGCGTCGATGTCGGCATTGCTTCCGTACCACCGCAGAATCGATCCATCGTCACCGCGCAGCGGCTCGGCGCGCGCCAAGAACCAGTGATACTCTCCGTCGTAACGGCGCAGACGGTACTCCATCTCGAACGGGTCGCCGCTCGCGATGCACTGCGGCCATTGGTGCATGACTTCGAGAAAATCGTCGGGATGATGCGCGGCTTGCCATCCCCAGCCGGCGGCGTCGTCGGTCGTCTGTCCGGTAAACTCGTACCAGCGATGATTGTACCAGTCGATCCAGCCGTTCGAGTCGGCCGTCCAGCAGATGACCGGAATCGCTTCCGCGAGGATGCGGAAGCGCCGCTCGGAATCGGCCAGCAGGCGCTCGCGGTCGCGCAGGGCCTCCTCGACGCGCTTGCGCACTTCGTACTGCTTTGCGTTTGCGACGGCGAGGCCGGCGCGGCGTCCCAACTCGAGTGCGAACGTGAGATCCGTTTCATCGAAGTACCGCCCCTCGGTCGTCGAGACGAAGGTGAGCGCACCGTAAATGCTTCCTTGAGCGGTGACCGGCACGACGATCTTCGAGCGATAGCCGAGTTCGCGCATGTACTGCTCGTGCTCGGCTGACGCGGCGTGAAGCGCGTACGTTTCGTCGCCCATGCGTGGCACGAAGAAGGGCGCTCCCGTTTTCGTCACCTTCTTAACGGGATGAACGCCGTATTCTTGCACGTGCAGCACCGACGCGACGCTTTGGAGATGCTCTTCCTTCGCATGATCGCGGTGCGCGACCGACGAGACGTAAAGCCGCTCCGACACATCGTCGATGAGGTCGAAGAGGCAGAGATCGGCAAACCATTCGACCGCGAGGTGAGCGACGTTCGAAAGCGTCGTCTGCACGTCGAGCGACCGGTGAAAGATCTCGCCGGCGCGTACGAGCAACATGAGACGTTGCTGGTCGCGATTCTCAGGCGCAACGGTGCGCGGAGGTCGCTGCATCAGCGGTTGAAATCGCTCGGCTTGAGGCCTTCGAGAAACCTTTTGAACTTCGCCATCTCGGCATCGTCGACGGGGCGCGTCTTCTCGGCGACAGATTCTTCGAGCACGATCTTGTCTGAAACGTAGATCGGCGCTTGAACGCGCAGCGCAAGCGCAATGCCGTCGGACGGACGAGCGTCGATTTCCTGCAAGTCGCCGTTCGTGCGCACGACGAGCTTCGCGAAGAACGTCGATTCGCGAATGTCGTGAATGACGACCTGTTCGAGGCGTGCTCCGAGCGTCGTCAGGATGCTGCGCATAAGGTCGTGCGATAGCGGCCGCGGTACGCTCGCGCCCTCGAGCGCGAGGGCGATGGCGGTTGCTTCGAACGGGCCGATGAGGATGGTAAGGTAGCGCGCTCCTTCCACGTCCCGCAAGATGACGACGGGGTCGTGCGTCAGCAGGTCGATGCCGAGCTTATCGACGGTCATCTTGCGCATGTTTCGTCATATCCGACGCGAACTGGGCTTTCTCATGCCCCTCTCGTGCGGTATCGTCGGCTTACCCAACGTCGGCAAGTCGACGATCTTCAATGCGCTCACGCGCTCGGCTGCGGCGCTCGCGGCCAACTACCCGTTTGCGACCATCGAGCCGAACGTCGGCGAGGTCGGCGTGCCGGATCCTCGGCTGCCGGTCCTGCAGGAGCTCGTTCGGGCGGCCCGCTTGGTGCCGGCCACGGTGCGCTTCGTCGACATTGCAGGGCTGGTCCGCGGGGCAAGTGCCGGCGAAGGCCTCGGCAATGCCTTCTTGAGCCATATTCGCGAGACCGACGCAATCGCAATGGTCGTGCGATGCTTCGAAGCTGCGGACGTCGTACACGTCGAGGGCGAGCCCGATCCTGTGCGCGACATCGAGATCGTTGAGATCGAACTCGCGCTCGCCGATCTTTCGACGATGAAGCGGCGCGTCGATCGCTTGGAGCGAGAGGCGCGCTCGGACGCCAGGCTGCGGGCGAAGCTTGCAGCAGCGCAGCGAGTGAGTGTGCACCTCGAAGCAGGGCGTCCGGCGCACGAGTTCGATGCTGGCTCGCTCGAGCACGAGGTCGCCGTGGAAGCGTTCCTTCTCACCGCAAAATCGATGCTCTACGTCGCAAACGTCGACGAAGCTCCGAGCGGCGCGTCGACTACGCTCGTGCGCGCGATCGAGCAGCGCGCATCGGCGCAAGGCAGCTGCGTCGTTCAACTCTGCGGAAAGCTCGAAGCCGAGCTGGCCGGACTGAGCGAAAGCGAGGCCGACGAGTTCCGGCGCAGCAGCGGCATCACACGCAGCGGTTTAGACGAACTCGCGGCGACCGCGTACGATCTCCTTGGCCTCATGACGTTTCTCACGGCTGGAGAGAAGGAAGTGCGTGCGTGGCCGATCCCCAAAGGCACGCGTGCGCCGCAAGCCGCTGGGCGCATCCATAGCGACATCGAACGGGGCTTTATCCGGGCCGAAATCGTCTCGTACGACGACTACGTGAAGTATCGAACCATGGAGGCGATGCGCGCCGCCGGTGTCGTTCGCAGCGAAGGTAGGGAGTACGTGATGCAGGAAGGCGACGTCGTGAACTTCCGCTTCAACATCTGAGGAGGCAGCAGCGTGCCGGCATTCAGCATCGCGGACCCTCTGGGAGCGGTCGATGTGCGGGGCATTGCGTTCGACGGATCCGGCGATCTCTGGGCCGTCGACGCAGCGGGCAAGGTGTGGGAGGTCACCAGTCCCATAACGTCGTCCTCGGTAGCAACCGTCGTGCTCAGCGGCACGAACGCCGAAGGTATCGCATTCGGCCCGTAGGAAACCCGTTGTCATGAGCACCGTCGTGCGCGATGTCTCGATCTTCGGTGAGGCGATCGCTTACTTCAACGAAGCGGCCGATCTTTTGGAACTCGATTCTGGGATGCGGCGAATCCTCACCCACCCGACGCGGCAGATCATCTTCTCGATCCCGTTCCAGCGCGACTCCGGAGAGTTCGAGGTCTTCACCGGCTATCGTGTGCAGTACAGCTTCGCCAGAGGGCCGGGCAAGGGCGGCATCCGGTTCCATCCCGGGGTGACCCTTGACGAAGTCACCGCTCTCGCGTTCTGGATGACCTGGAAGTGCGCCGTCGTCGATCTTCCTTTCGGCGGCGCTAAGGGCGGCGTCACGTGTGATCCGTCGACGCTCTCGTCGAGCGAACTCGAGCGCATCACCCGCCGGTACGCAGCAGAGCTGGTCGAAGTCGTCGGCCCCGATAAAGACGTTCCCGCTCCGGACGTCAACACGACGCCGCAGGTGATGGCGTGGTTCATGGACACGTATTCGATGCACGTTCGTCAGAATCAACCCGGCGTCGTCACTGGCAAGCCGCTCGAAATCGGCGGCTCGCGCGGACGCGTCGAGGCGACGGGACGCGGCGTGACGATCTGCGCTATGGATCAGATGCAGCAGATGGGCATGGATCCCAAGCGCGCTTCCGTTGCGATTCAAGGCTTCGGCAACGTCGGCATGCATGCCGCGAGGCTCTTCGCGGAGCGCGGATGCAAGGTCGTTGCGCTCTCCGACGTGACCGGCGCGTACTGCAACCCGAAAGGTGTCGACGTTGGCGCAGCGGTTGCACATGCCGCGAAGTTCCGAAACCTCGAGGGGTTTACCGGCGGCGAACGCATCAGCAACGCCGAACTCTTGCTCTTGGATTGCGACGTCCTCGTTCCCGCTGCGCTCGAGAACGTATTCTCCGCCGAAAACGCAGCCAAGGTCAAGGCGAAGCTCGTCGTCGAGGGCGCGAACGGACCCACGACACCCGAGGCGGCGCGCGTTTTCAAGGAGCGCGGCATCGTCGTCATTCCCGACATCATGGGCAACGCGGGCGGCGTGACCGTCTCGTACTTCGAGTGGGCCCAAGACCGCATGGGTTACTTCTGGAAAGAGGCGGAGGTGAACGAGCGCCTCGAGGACGTGCTGCTCGAAAACCTCCACCAAATCCGCGCGATCGCCGACAAACGCGGCGCGACGCTGCGGACCGCGGCCTACACGCTGGCGATCGACCGCGTCGTCAAAGCCCTCAAGCTGCGCGGCATCTACGCCTAGCGGTTCTAATGCGGTGCGTACGGATCCGGATACGGTGCGTAGACGCCGCCGGCTCCCCCGTACGCCGCCGCCGCGTTGATCGCCGGAATGCTTGTGCCGAACGCGGTGTTCGCGTACTGCACGAACATCGACGCGATGAGCGCGTAGCCCGTGTCGGAGGGATGCAGACCGTCGAGTGAGAGTAGCCCTCCGCCGAAGGTGAGCGTGCAGCAGATACCTGGATTGATCGAGGCCGCCGCCGCGAAGTACGTGCCCGAGCCGCTGTAAATGCCGGCGAAGATCTGATCGATCGGAACCATCGGCACCTTATTTGCCGTCGCGGCGGCCGTGATCCCGGCGTTGATCGCCGAGTTGACCGTCTGCACTTGCTGGGCGAACGACGCGGTGAGGAAGTACGAACCGTTCTCGTTCGCCGTGAGGGCTGCGGGGTTTCCCCCTGCCTCGATGAGTGCGATGGCGCCGGACTCCGTGAGATAGGCGTTGTTGGAGCCTGACGGCGCGAGGAACGTGTCCGCGGGGATGAGCGTGCCGGTGACGTATGCCGTCGCCGCGCTCCATGGCAAGCCGACGACCTTGGCCAAGATGCACGGCAGCCACGTCTGGATCGCGCACTGCGCCTGGCCGCCCGGCGGAACGCCGACGATTGCGAACTGCGGCGTCTGCACGATGTTGGGCAGGTCGGCGACGATGACGTTCGAGCCGGCGCTCTTGAGCGTCGTGATGACCGTCGTCATGTCGGCTTTGACCTGTGCGGACGTGATGTCGAGACCAGGCGCCGTGCCGCCGGAGAAGGCGTACTTGAGCAGGTCGTTTGCGCCGAGCCACACGGTCGTGAGCGTCGGATGCAGTGCGACCGCCGCTTTGAGCGGCGTCAGCTCCGCGCCCGGAAGCGCGTACTTCTCCATGACGGGATAGAAGTATTGCGACTCGCCGCCCACGAGCGACTGCAGCGCGTCGATTTCGGCCTGCGCGGCGTTGGCAGGCGTCGGAAAGAGCGCCACGCACGTCGTCGTCAGCGGCTGATACATCGCGATCGCTTCATGCAGGGTCAACGACGGAACGCCGAGATCGTACGTTGTTGCTCCTGCGTTCAACCGGACGCTGCCCGAAGCGCTTGCGTACGAGTAGGCGCTCAGATTGAACGGGTCGCAACTCGAACGGCCGGGAATCGTCGCAAACGGCACGCCGCCGGTATAGGCCGGATTCGCCGGCAGAATCTCGTTCCCGACGCCGGGCGCGTTGACAAGCGGGAGCACCGAGCTAGCGGGATTTGCCTGCTCCGCCCACGTCATGCCCTTAGCCGACGAGTAGAAGAGCGAGAAGAACCCGTTCTCCTGCGTCGGGGGTACGATGCCGATTGCAGCGATCGGTGAGAAGAGCGTCGTCGGATCCGGGAGCGGCATGGCGGCGTCGCCAAGCAGCGCGCCGGATTGTTCGCCGGCGGTCAGGCTGTCGCCGAGGCCGACGATCGTCTGCGTGACCGCTCCTCCCGACGAGGGCGCGGTGCGCGTGGCGGGGATCGACGGCCCGCCGTTCCCGCTGCAGGCCGCGAGCGATGCGGCGGCGAGGAGTGCGAGCGTCTTGACGATGGGCGTGAGTCTCATGTTCATCATACCTTGCCTAAAATGGAATGACGCTCGGCGAACCAATGCCGAACTCGATCTGGAGCTGCGTTGCCTTCAGGCCGCCGACGGTTGGAACGATCTCGTTCGCGTTGCAGGGAAGTTGTTGGCACGTCAGCGCGCTGACACCGTACGGGCTGTAGTTCGTGGGGCCGCCGCTGTTGAGCACGAGTTGCACGAACCCGTACTTACCGAACCGCTGAGAAATGCCGGCGAAGTAGTCGATGACGTGCTCCGCGTACGGATCGAGCGGCAGATAGTCGCGGGAGCTTTGCGGCTCGATGAAGAGCGTCGTCGTCGGCGTAGCGTCGTACTCCAGGTACAGGATCTGGTAGAGCTGCGCGGTGTTCTTTTGGTTGACACCCGCGAGATGCACGAGCGACGTCGGCGCGAGGGTGAACGTGCCGAAGAAGCGCGGCGTCTTCAAAAACGGAATCGTGAAGGCGAGCGACCAGTACTGCGCCGTGCGCGTGTGGACGTTGTAGTAGGGCGTTCCCGTCCCGGGGATGGTTTCGAACGGCACGACGTCGGTGCCGTTGTTCGAGGCCGCTATCGAGGACCAGCGCGCGACGTACGTCGGCGAGATGACGAGGGGAATCTGATGTCCCATGACGTTGCCGAGGTCGATGAGCTGCTCCCAGTTGGCCAGAAAGAAGCGGTCCTTCGTGGTGAGGTTCAGCTGCGGCTGCGTCGTCGCGAGGTTCACGGAGCCGATGGGCGCTCCCAACCCTTGCAGGTACAGCGGCACCGTCCCGGAGTTGAAGCCGTACGGGTAGTGCTGGATCTCGTAATAGTAGGCCGACACGCGCGAGTACGGCGAGAAGCCGTACCCGAGCACGGCATCCATCCCGCCCGGCAGCCACTTCTTTCCGAACGTGCCGACGTTCCCGAACGGATACGCCATCGAAAAGTCGAGCGTGTACGTGAGGCCGGTCGGCAGACCTTGGGCGGCGCTGGGCTTGGGCTGCTGCACCGGCGGTGCCTGACTGACGCGCCGGCTCATGTAGCGTTTGATCGCCGCGTTCGCGCCGGTGACGACGTTCTGCGACATGGCATCGGCGGTGCCGCCATCGGCCATGGCGGGAATCGAAGAGCACGCGAACGAGGCTGCTCCTAGAACGGCAGCAAGGACGCGCGGGAAGGGTTTGAGCATCGACCTTCTCCCAGCAACGAGGGTGGTGACCCTATTAAACTTATCAACCTGGGCCGGCAAGGGACTTAGCGCTGTCCCGTCGCTACCCCTCCCCGCCGCCGTGCGGAGAGGCTCTTGATGCTAACGTAGAGCACCGGCGTGATCGCCAGGTTCAGAAACGTCGACACGAGCATCCCGCCGAAGACGACGGTGCCAAGCGAGTGCCGTGCCGCGCTGCCTGCACCGGTCGCGAAAACCATGGGGAGGACCGCGATGACGAACGCGATCGACGTCATGAGGATCGGCCGCAGACGGGTCTTCGCCGCGCGCAGCGCCGCCGTCAGAGGGTCTGCTCCCGCACGCATCTGCTGGTTGGCAAACTCGACGATGAGGATCGCGCTCTTGCTCGCGAGGCCGATGAGCATGACGTATCCCACTTGCGCGTAGATGTCTTGCGGAACGTGACGCACGTTCAGCGCGAGGAGCGCACCGAAAATCGCGGCGGGCACGGCAAGAATGACGATGAGCGGGTCGACGAAGCTTTCGTACTGCGCGGCCAGGACGAGAAATACGACGACGAGGCCCAAGAGAAAGATGAGCGTGCTCGTGCTCCCGGCGGCGATCTCGTCGAGTTGCAATCCCGACCACTCGTAGCCGACGCCCGGGGGCGCTACGCGCGCGAAGATGTGCTCCATCGCCGTGATGGCTTCGCCCGAACCGTGGCCCGGAGCGGCGTTCCCGTTGATTTCGAGCGATCGAAACAGGTCGTAGTGCGAGATCACGGGAGCGGTGTGGATGCGCGATACCGAGACGAGCGCGCTCACTGGGCTTTGCTCGCTCGCGAGACTGCTCGTCGTTGCAGGGCCAGGCGCGAGCGGCGACGCCGGCGCTACGTAGAGCTGTTGCAACGCTGCAAGGCGGTCGCGAAACGGCTCGTCCGCCTGCACGTACACACGCCATGAGCGGTTGAGGTAGTCGAAGTCGTTCACGTAGTAGGAGCCGAGGTCGGCGCTGATCGTCTCGAAGAGGTCGTTCATGTCGATGCCGAGCGCCTTGGCCTTATTGCGGTGGACGTCGAGCTGGATCTGTGGAGAGTTCAACCGGAACTGCGTGAAGACGCGCGAGAGCCGCGGGTCGGTGTACGCAGCCGCAACGATCTTTCCGGCGGTTCGGGCCAGCACCGGCAGGCCGACATTCCCTTGGTCTTCGAGTTCGAACTGGAAACCGCCGAAGCTGCCGATGCCGTTGATCGCGGGAGGGTCGAAGCCGACGATCGTGCCGCCCGGGATCTGAGAGAACCGCGCGTTCCAGCCGGCCAAGAGGTAGTCGAGGGAATGGCTGTAGCCCGGCCGCTCGTTCCACGGCTTCAGGCGAACGAAGACGAGCCCAAAGTTCGGCGCCGAGCCGCCGAAGCTGAAGCCCCCGACGTTGAAGACGTGATCGACGTCCGGCGACGCCAGGAGAACGTGCTCGACTCGCGCGGCGAGGTCGCTTTCGTACGACAGCGACGTGCCTTCAGGGCCTTGGATGAGGACGATGGCGAAACCCTGATCTTCGTTCGGGATGAATGCCGTTGGCGTCGTTCGGAACAAGAGCGCCGTTGCGAGCAGTGCCGCCGCGAAGACGCCGATGACGGCGGTCCGTTTCGTCGCGAGCCGAGGGAGCGTGCGTTCGTACCAGTCTCGAAACGCATGGTACCCAACGTTGAAGAGGTGAAAAATCGGAGCATTCGACTCGAACTCCCCGTGAAGGAGCCGCGCCGTCAACGTCGGGGCTAACGTGAGTGCCGCGAAG
>DAHUYK010000063.1 GCA_027315245.1 Vulcanimicrobiota bacterium
AACCAGCGCGCCGCAATCGCAAAGCGTAAGCAAGAAGAGGCCGCACAGCGCTCGAAAGCGCGCGCAGCGAAAAAGGCAGCGGCGGAAGCTTAAGCGGCCGGCGTGGACGAAAAGGCGCTCGAGCGCCTCGAGTCGACGAGCCGGCGTTTCGACGAGATCGAAGCCGCGCTTGCTTCGACCGGTGGCACGTTCGATCAAGCGGCATTTACCGCTCTCGTCAAGGAGCGAGCGCGTATCGAACCGACGGTTGGCGTCTACCGCGCCTATCGCGCGACCCTCGAAGCGCTGGAAGAGAACGCGGTACTCGTCCGCGACCCTGAGATGCGCGAGCTCGCCGAGGACGAAGAGCGTGCGCTGCGTGCGCGGCGCGAGAAGTTGGAAGGCGAGCTTTCTGAGCTTTTGATTCCCAAAGACCCCAACGACGAGAAGGGTGTCTTCGTCGAGATTCGCGCAGGTGCCGGCGGCGACGAGGCGGCGATCTTCGCCGGCGATCTTGCGCGCATGTACGCACGCTTCGCGGAGGCAAAGCGAATGAAAGTGAGCGTCGTCTCCGAGAGCCAGAGCGAAGCCGGCGGCTACAAGGAGATCGTCTTTTCCATTGAGGGGGAGAGCCCGTACCGCTGCTTCAAGCACGAGTCGGGTGTGCACCGCGTCCAGCGTGTGCCCGCGACGGAAGCGCAGGGGAGAGTCCACACGTCGACGGCGACCGTCGCCGTGCTTCCCCACGTCGACGAGAACGTCGACATCGAGATCAAACCGGCGGATCTGCAGATCGACACATACAAGGCGAGTGGCGCGGGCGGTCAGTACGTTAACAAAACCGAGTCCGCGGTGCGCATCACCCACGTTCCGAGCGGCGTCATCGTCGCGTCGCAGCAAGAGCGGTCGCAGCAGCAGAACCGCGAGCGCGCGATGCAGATGTTGCGGTCGACGCTGTACGAACGCAGGGAACGCGAACGCGAAGAAGCGACGGGCTCGCTGCGGCGCAGTCAGGTGGGGACGGGAGACCGCTCGGAAAAGATCCGCACGTACAACTTTCCACAGGACCGCGTCACCGATCACCGCACGAACAACAACTACGGCAACATCCGTGCGATCGTGGACGGTGACATCGGCGACATCGTCGACGACCTGCTGCGCGACGAGCGCGCGCGCCTTCTCGCCGGCTCGAACGCGTAATTGCCATGGAGCAGTGATGGAATCACCTTGCCATGGAGCAGTGGTGGAATCACCTTGCCATGGAGCAGTGGTGGAATCACCTTGCCATGGAGCAGTGGTGGAATCACCTTGCCATGGAGCAGTGGTGGAATCACCTTGCCATGGAGCATCGTAGATGCCTTGTCATCCTGAGCGTAGCGATTCCGAAGGAATCGCGAAGTCGAAGGACGAGCGATCCGCTAAAGCGCTGCTCCTAGCGCACGTCCTGCAAAGGAGTCGCGCGTGGCTTATCGCCCACCCCGAGGCGCAGCTCACGCCACAACAGCATCGAGAGTATGATGCGCTCCTGCAGCGTCGCGCGCAAGGCGAGCCCATCGCCTATCTCATCGGCGATGCCTGGTTTTACGGCCGTCGCTTCGAGGTGACGCCCGCAGTGCTGATCCCGCGCCCTGAGACGGAACACCTCGTCGACGAAGCGCTCGCGTTTCTCAATCAGACGCGAGCACGCGAGCCTGGGCGAACGCTGCGCGTTCTCGATGTCGGCACGGGAAGCGGAGCGATTGCGTGCACGATCGCAGCCGAGTTCCCAAACGCCCACGTGTACGCGACGGAACGCAGTTCCGCCGCTTTCGGAGTCGCCAAACGTAACATCGATGGCATGCGTAGCGAGCCTGCACCCTGTCATCCTGAGCGTAGCGAGCAACGCGAGCGAAGTCGAAGGACCGGCGAAAGCGGGTGCGTCGTTCTTGAGCTCGCCGACCTTCTCCCGGCTGACGCCTCGCTGCGATTCGACTGCGTGATCGCAAATCTGCCGTATATTCCCAGCGCCGATGTTCCCGTCAAGCCCGACCCCGTTGGTTTCGAGCCGCGCGAGGCTACCGATGGCGGAGCCGACGGGCTGCACGAGTATCGCCGGTTGCTCAACGTGCTGCCGCCGAAGTTACGATCGAGCGCCCTCGTTTTATTGGAAGCTGCGCCCCCGACCATCGGGCGCCTCGAGGAGCTGACCCGAAGAGCCTTCCCCGGTGCCCAGATACGCCGGAATGCGGACTATGCTGCCGTCGACCGCTTTTTGGCGGCTAGGGTTGACAAAAGCCGGTAAATGGCCTAAATTTCCGTTAGTATTACGCTTATATATTATAGGACTTACAATATGCATATTAACGGAACCATTGAGGAAACCGAACGTTCGCTTGCTGCCAAACTTGAGGCCTCGGGCCTACTGGGCGACATCGTCCCCCCTGGTTTCCATATACGCGTTACGCTCAAAAATGAAAATGGTCGTAAGAAGCATCGCGATGCGTCAGCCCGGTCTTGGACTGCTGAAGCCGGAGGCTACATGGAAATTGAGTTCGAGCCCGTACCTGCAGCCGCGCATCCGCCACTTGAGCAGGCGCCGTCTCCACGGCATGAGACAGCGCCCGATTCCGACGAACACATGACCAGGCTGCTACGAGCGCTCGACGAAGTCGAGCGTCGTCCGGGATACCAGTTCGTCGCACTGAAGCGATTTCGCGATATCATCATGACGGCCGGAGCAATTAGAAAAGAGACACTGTCTGAGGCCATCGAGCGCAAGATCGTCATGACGGGCAAGGTGCCTAACCCGAAGGACGCGCGATATCCCGTCACATCGATTCGTCTGAATCGGCAGGCTCCCGAGGTGCAGGAAGCCCTTCGTCCCGAGGCTGCGCGCGCGACGGCGGGCTTCTCGCCACTGCCAAGCTCGTGCCTGAAGGGCGAGCCGCTCTCGCAAACGGTTCTTCGCGAAAGGCGCTGAGCGTTTGAATCTGTACTTCCTCGACACGAGCGCTCTCGTGAAACTCTACATTCATGAGGCAGGTACCGACGAACTCATCGATCTTCTTGGAGGCGGTAGCAACCTTGCGTTGCTCTCACTCACGCCCGTTGAGTTTCGCTCCGCTATTCGAAGACGTGAGCGGAACCGTGAGCTCAGCG
This sequence comes from Vulcanimicrobiota bacterium, assembly GCA_027315245.1. Lineage (GTDB taxonomy): Bacteria > Vulcanimicrobiota > Vulcanimicrobiia > Vulcanimicrobiales > Vulcanimicrobiaceae > Tyrphobacter. Next base: position 3,118 of record DAHUYK010000063.1, read on the forward strand.
GCGCAGACGCCGGCGCGGTCATTGAGCGCTTCTCAGCTCATCTTGAGACGCGCTTTCTGCGGCAACCGTTGACGGAGTCCACGATCGATCGAGCGCTCTCGTTCGTCGACCTCTATGCGCTCCGCGCGTACGACGCAATGCAGCTCGCGGGCTACCTTGCGATACGGCTCTCAAACAGCACGGATTCGGTGTTCGTTTGCTCCGATGCAGCATTGCTCGCTGCGGCACGCTCGGAAGGCGCTATGGCAGTGGACCCAACTCCAGCGTAAGAGGGGCCACCGGCACCTTCGCGGAACGTTGCCTTCCCGAGTGGCCAAGTACATTTTCTTTACTGGGGGCGTCGCGAGTTCGCTCGGGAAGGGCATCACGGCGGCATCCCTCGGACGCTTGCTGAAAGCGCGCGGCATCAGCGTCTCCATCCAAAAACTCGACCCCTACATCAACGTCGACGCCGGCACGATGAATCCGTACCAGCACGGCGAGGTTTTCGTGACCGAGGACGGGGCCGAGACGGATCTCGATCTTGGCCACTACGAACGCTTCATCGACGAGAACCTGTCGCGGGCGAACAACGTCACGACCGGCCAAATCTATAAGGCAGTGATCGAAAAGGAGCGTCGCGGCGAGTATCTCGGCGCCACCGTTCAAGTCATTCCGCACATCACGAACGAAATCAAGGCGCACGTGAAGCGCGTCGCCGAGGCGAGCCGCGCCGACGTCTGCATCGTCGAAGTCGGCGGCACGGTCGGCGACATCGAATCCCTGCCCTTCCTCGAGGCGATACGCCAAATGCGCTACGACGTGGGCGACGAGAACGTCATGTACGCCCATCTCACCCTCGTTCCGCACCTCGGTGCCGCCGACGAGCTCAAAACGAAGCCGACACAGCACTCCGTGCGTGAGTTGCGTGGCATCGGGATCCTCCCCGACGCGATCGTCTGCAGGACACAGACCGTCGGACCCATGTCGTCGGAGCTCAAGGAAAAGATTGCGCTCTTCTGCGACGTGCAGCGTACGGCAGTCGTCCAGAACAACGATGCCTCGACGATCTACGCCGTGCCGTTGAATCTTGAAGCCGAAGGATTGGCAGACGCGGCCGTACGCAAACTTCGCCTCGATACGCAAGCGCCGCGTCTGGAGGAGTGGGAGTCGATCGTCCAGCGGGTGCTGCAGCCGCAACGGCGCGTCTCAATTGCGATTGTCGGCAAGTACGTCGAGCTCAAGGACGCGTACATCTCGATCAACCAAGCGCTCTACCATGCAGGCATCGCCCACGACACCGCCGTCGAGGTTGCGCGCATCGATTCCGAGGATGTCGAGATCGACGGCATCGAGCTGCTGCACGGTGCGCACGGCATCCTCGTCGCCCCCGGCTTCGGCTCGCGCGGCGTCAAGGGCAAGCTGCTTGCGATCCGTCATGCGCGCGAAAAGAAGGTCCCGTTTCTCGGTATCTGCTACGGTATGCAGCTCGCATGCATCGAGTTCGCCAGGAACGTCTGCGGGCTCGCGGATGCGATGACGACCGAGGTCGACGAGACGTCACCGGAGCCGGTGATCGATTTTATGCCCGATCAACGCAACCTCGAGCTTTACGGCGGTACGATGCGTTTGGGCGCGTATGCATGCACGCTCGTCGAGGACTCGCACGCGGCGCGCGCCTACGGCGAGCTCGAGATCAGCGAGCGCCACCGCCACCGGTACGAGTTCAACAATCGCTACGCGCCGATCTTCGAAGAGCATGGCATGCGGTTCACGGGCTTTCACGCTGTCGGCAAGACGCAACTCGTCGAGGTCGTCGAGCTTCCCGAATCGATTCATCCCTGGTTCGTGGGCACGCAAGCCCACCCCGAGTTTAAATCTCGTCCGAATCGGCCGTCGCCGCTCTACCGTGACTTCATCGGCGCGGCGTTGAGGCACGCGCACGGCGTCGTAGACGAAGCCAGACAGCCGATGAAGACGTCGCAGTCTCTCTGAACCCCGCCGGGATTACGGCCGTCATCCTCACACGCGACGAGGAGCGCAATCTTCCCCGTGCGCTGACGAGCTTGCCGCCCGGCATGCACACGCTCGTCGTCGACGCGGGCTCGAGCGATCGAACGATCGAGTTCGCACGCGCCGCAGGTGCCGAGGTCGTCGAACGCCCGTGGACCGATTTTGTCAATGCGCGCCGCCACGCGCTCTCGCTCGTGAAGACGGAGTGGACGCTCGCGATCGACGCTGACGAGGCGCTCGATGACAGGCTGCGCGACGCGATCGTCGCTGCGCCCACCAACATAGACGGTTACCTCGTGCGGCGCACGACCTTTTACTGCGCAAAGCCTCTACGCATGTGGCGCGGCGAAGCGCTCCTGCGGCTCTTTCGGACGCAGCGCGCTCGCCTCGAACCAAGCGATACCGCCGCGGCCCCGGCGCCGCTGCACGAGCGTTGGCTCGTCGAGGGCGCGACCTTGACGCTGCCGGGCACGCTCCTGCACTATTCGTATCCTGATGCTGCGTCGTACCGCGCAAAGTTCGAGCGCTACACGAGCATTGAAGCGTCCGTGCAGCATTTCTCGCTGAAGCGCGTCGTGCGTGAGTGGCTGCTGTCGTGGCCGCGCTTTCTCTGGCTCCTCCTGCGTCGAGGCGCGCTGCTCGACGGGCCGCGAGGTGTGGCGGCGGCCTATTGGTCCGCGCGTTATCGATACGTTGCGGCACGCAAGGCACGATGATCTCTCGCCCACGCGCGCGCCTGGGCATCGACGCGCGAGTCACGAGCCACATGTCGGCCGGCATGCGCAGATACGTTCGTGAGCTCGCGCGAGCGCTTCCGGCCGTAGCGCCGGAGTTCGAGTACGTCACGTTCACGCACGGCGACAACTTCGGGTGGAGCGAACAGGTCGAGTTGCCGCTCGCGATCGGGCGCACGCGCGTCACGCTCGTGCACTTTCTCGCGCATTATCTTCCCGTCGTCGTGCCGGCACGATTCATCGTGACGGTTCACGATCTCATCCATCTTCGTTTTGCGCATCAGTTCAAACGCCACGTCGGGCCGTACTATCGCACGGTCGTGCGACACGCCTGCGGCCGCGCCGCCCGCGTGATTACGGACGACGAACGCACGGTAGAGGACTTGCAACGATTTCTCGGCGTCGATCCACAAAAGGTGCGCGTCATCCCTTTAGGCACGTCCCCGAAGGAAAACAAAGCGACCGGAGTCGAGGGACGATCCCCTGTCATCCCGAGCGTCGGGAGCGAAGCGACCGGAGTCGAGGGACCGCCTCGCGAGCGTCCCTACCTTCTGTGCGTCGGGAATCACCGTCCGCACAAGAACCTGCAGATGTTGCTCGACGCGTGGCAATCGCTTCCCGAGTCGTGCGACATCGACGTCTACTTCACGGGGGCGGACGACTTCGGCGGCGCGTTGCAGCGCGCGTCGCAGGGGCGACGCCGCGCCGGTGTCTTGGGCAATCTCTCCGATGACGATCTGACGCGCTGGTATCGCGGCGCAGTGGCGCTTGTTCATCCGGCGCTCCGCGAAGGATTCGGGTTGCCGTTGCTCGAGGCGATGGCAGCCGGAACGCCCGTCCTGGCTTCGGACGAGGCGGCACCAGGCGTGCTTCGGAAAGCGGCGCTGCTCTTTCCCGCGGGAGACGTTCGCATGCTCGCTAATCGCCTCCGTGAGATAGCGAGCGACGAAGGTCTGCGGACGAGCCTCGTCAATGAGGGCCTCATGCTCGCAAAGCGCTTGACGTGGAACCGCTGCGCGCGCGAAACCGCAGCGGTCTACCACGAGGTCCTCGGATGACGCGCCGGCTTTCGACGATGCTCGCGATCGTCGTCGCATTGAGCGGCGCGCACGCCGCGCCGCGACAACCCGAGATTGGCATCGTCATCAACGGCGAGCCGCTTGCGGTTCAGCCGCCGCCGCTCCTCGAGCGCGGAATTCTCATGGTACCCGTGCGGCGCACCATCGTCGCGCTCGGACTTGCGTTCACCGCGCGCGGTTCGCGCATGTTCACCGCGGTGGGGGCAAAGCGCATCGTCCTGCGCGATGGCAGCCGCGTCGCGCTCGTGAACGGCACGCCGTTCTACCTCGATGCGGCGGCGGTGCGCCGCAACGGCGTCTTCTACGCTCCGCTGCGCTTCTTTACCGCGGTGCTCGGTGCGGAAGCGACATTCGACCGGCGCGCACACGTCGTCACGATCATTGCGCAGTTGCTCGGGCGCTCGGGCGAGGGCGACTTCACGATCGGCAATCGCACCGTTCGCGTCGGGACCGTCACCGCCGTCGACGTCGACTCCGATCCACCGACGGTGACGCTTGCTTTCAACGGCGACGTCCACCCGATCGCGATCTCGAACAATGCGATCATTTCGATGCGTGACGTTGGCGTCGACGTGCAAGTGAACGGTGAGCTCGCCGACGTTCGCCCGGGCGATTACGCAGAAGTCGTTATGCGTCGCAACGGCACCGTGACGTCGGTCATCGACGAGTACGGCTCGAGATACGGGCGAATCGCGGTTGCGGCTCCAAACGAACTACTCATGCAGGACGGTCACGTCATCGTTCCCGATCGCGACACGGTCATCACCCTCAACGGTAAGACCGCTGCTTTTTCCGACCTGCAGGCCGGCGATCGGGCGACGGTGCGCTACAACGTAGAGACGGGCGAGGTGCGCGAAATCGTCGCCGAGCGCGCCGACGCGCAGTACAGCGCGCAGAGCGGTACCGCAAGCATCACGAGCGTCTCCATCGATGCAACGCACGCCCTACGGGCCGGTGACACGGTGACCGTCACGATGCTAGGAACGCCGGGAGGCGCGGCCACGTTCGACGTCGGTGCGTACGTCCGCGGCATCGCGATGACGCAGAAAAGCGCGGGGACCTATACCGGGAGATATACGATCGAACACAGCGCCGCGTTCGTTGACACACCGATCGTCGCACACTTGCGCATGTCCGACGGCAGCAGCGTCGCCGCGCGCGCCGTGACGACGCTCTCGGCGTCCGGGCAGCCTCCGGGGATCGTCGCCGTGGGGCCGTCGGACGGCGCGAGCGTCGATCTCAACATGCCCGCCGTCTACGCCACGTTCGTCACCGAAGCGGTCCCCGTGAACCCGTCCTCGATTCGACTAGAGGTGGATGGCCGCGACGTGACGCCCGAATGTCTGCGCACGACGCACTTCGTGCAGTATATCGCGGAGAGGACGTATCGCCGAGGCCCGATGCACGTCACCGTGCGCGTCTCGGACGAAGCCGGGAACACGACGGTGAAATCGTGGACGCTCTACATTCGTGCAGGAAGATAGGAGCGCATATGTCTGATTGCATCTTCTGTAAGATCGTCGCGGGCGAGGTACCCGCCGAAGAGATCTATCGCGACGACGACGTCATTGCAATCGTCGACGTCAACCCGCAGGCGCCCAAACATTTGCTCGTGCTGCCGCGAAAGCACTACGCAACGCTTGCGGAGATCGTGGAGAGTAAGGAGCATCGCGTCGCCGGCAGCCTCTTGCGTGCGGCGACGAAGCTTGCGCGCGAGGTTGGGGGCCAAGGCTATCGCATCGTCGTCAACAGTGGAGAGCAAGGCGGCCAGACCGTCGACCACGCGCACGTGCACGTGCTCGCCGGCAGGCAGATGCACTGGCCACCCGGGTAGGCTCCGCTCACCAAATTGACGCTCGTAATGCCGTGTGATAGAGTACGCAAGGCTTATATGCCGGAAAGGGGGGTTGAATATGGAAGTCCGCATCGCGCCGGGTGAGTCGATTGAGAGCGCCCTGCGGCGCTTCAAGAAGGCCACCCAGAAAGCCGGCATCCTCGCCGAGGCTCGCAAGCACGAGCACTACGAGAAGCCGAGCGTGCGCCGGAAGAAGAAGAGCGCCGCAGCTCGCAAGCGCCGAGTGTAGGGAGCATCCCTAGACCCCATGGGTACGCTGAAAGACCGCATCGCCTCCGACCTTCGTGAGGCGATGAAGGCGCGTGACCGGGTGCGCGCCGACACGCTCCGCTCCGCGCTCTCTGGCTTCACGTATAAGCGCGGGGAGACGGGGCGCGAGCCGACCGACGACGAGGAACTCGACGTTGTCCGCCGCTTGGTCAAGCAGCGCGGCGATTCAATCGACGAGTTCCAAAAGGCCGGTCGCACGGAGTTGGCTGAAAAGGAACGTGCCGAACGCGACATCCTGGGGCACTATCTGCCGCAGCAGAAGTCCGAAGCGGAGATCCGTGCCGTCGTCGCGGCCGCCGTTGCCGGACTGCCGGCAGGCGGCCGCAATCAAGGCACGGCCATGAAGGCCGCGATGGCGCAGCTGCGCGGCCTCGCCGACGGCAAACTCGTCGCCCGCATCGTTCAGGAGGCGCTGACCGCCGGCGAAAGCAAGTAACCCGAAGACGATGAGGGCTTCTCGCCTGCGTTCGGCGTTCTGGCTTGGACTGCTGCTCTGTGGTGCGGCGCAGTGGTGCGCCGCTGCCGTGAATGCGTTGGCGCCGATCGTCATCGTCC
>DAHUYK010000117.1 GCA_027315245.1 Vulcanimicrobiota bacterium
TCTCTTTGGGTTGCAGCAGGTATGGGTAAAGCGAGCTATTCATCGCGATTCTCCAGGCGATACGCGAGAATCGTGGGCGCTCCTCCGGCTGCACGCCGGCGCTTTTTCAGGATGACGGCCACAGACGCCGAACGTCCTCAGAGATGCGGCATCGTGCATACGTGGGTATCGGCTCGAACCTCGGCGACCGCCGCGCGAACATCTTCGCTGCGTTGCAGCGGCTGCGCGCGCAGGTGCGCGTTGGGGCAGTCTCGTCGTTTTACGAGAGTCCACCTGCGGAGGGAGCCTCTGGCCCCGCGTTCCTGAACGTCGCCGCGGCGGTTTGCACCGAGCACGACCGTCCCGCGCTGGAACACATGCTCGAAGCGCTGCAGCGCCTGCTCGGCCGCGGACCGGCACCTCGCCTCGGAGCCCGTCCCATCGACATCGATCTTCTCACCTTCGACGATTGGGAGCGGCCTGCGCTCAGCGCGCGCGCGTACAACGCCGTGCCGCTTGCCGAGATCGCGCCGGACTATGCGGGCCGAGCCGAGGACGGCGCGCGGGTTCGGCGGCTCGAGCACGGCATGCAGTTCCGCTCGGACCGCCAAGGCGAGGCGCCTGGCGTTCGCATCTCGCTCAACCGTGCCGGCGTCTCCCGCGTACGTCGCGTCCTGCATCTCGACGTCGATGGTCGTGCAGCGGCATTCAACGGCGAGTTCTCGATGGTTGCCGATCTTGCCGCCGATCGCGCAGGCGTGCACATGTCGCGCTTCGTCGAGATTCTCGAAGAAGCGACGCTCGACGTGCTGGCGCGCGAGTCGCGTCCGATGCGCATCGAACAGTTGGCGGAAGCGATCGCGCGCGAGATCGCTCGTGCACAGCAGACGGCGCAGGCCGAGGTGCGTCTGCGCGCCGAGTTCGCACTCGAGCGCTGGACGCCCGTCAGCGGAAAGCGCGGCGAGGAGACGTACACGTTACGCGGGATCGCGCACGTACGCGGCGACGTTGCGCGGCGCATCGTCGGTGTGGAAGCACTAGGTATGACAGCCTGCCCGTGCGCGCAGGACATGATCCGGGAGCACTCGCTGCACGTGTTGCACGAGGCCGGATTCGCCGAGCGCGACGCTCGACGCGCGCTCGACGTGCTGCCCGTTGCAACGCACAACCAGCGTGGGCGCGGCGTCCTGCTCGTGGGAGCGAGCGGTGACGACGAGCTTTGCGCGCTGCGCGTCGAAGATCTCGTGGAGATCGTCGAAAGCTCGATGTCGAGCGAGACCTACGATCTGCTCAAGCGGCCCGACGAGTTCTTCGTCGTCAACAAGGCGCACCGCAATCCCAAGTTCGTGGAGGACGTCGTGCGATCGATCGTCGGTCGAACGCTCGAGACCTACGAAGGCTTCTCGGGTGACGCGTTCGTCTTCGCGGGCCAGCACAACGACGAATCGATCCACAAGCACGATGCGTTTGCCGAGGTCTTCGGCACGTTCGCCGAGTTCCGCGCCGAGCTGCGTGGCGCGACCGTCATGCCGAAGACGGACCTTGCTGGATGGCTTCGAGGCGCTCGATCCGAGAGCGCAGCGACGGATGCGAACTGAAGAAAAGTTCGTACCAGCGCGGCACTTCCTCTTCGGCAAGATTTTGGTCGCGTAACCGGCGGAACGCGGCCGCTCCTGCAGCCGGGGCGCGCGTCGCCTCGGCTGCAAAGCGATCGGCGGCCTCTTCGCGAGAGCGCGTGAAAGCGAAGAGCAGCGGCCGAAGGAACTGCGTTGCAACGAGCATGACGACGTAGAGGCGCGCAAGCACGATGGGGCGATCCCGCATACCGCTGCGTGGTCCGGCGAGCGCGTTGGCGAGAAAGAAGAGCGCTCCGGCGATCGCATCGCCGAGCAGCGTCAGGCGCCAAACATCGCGCGCCACGTAATGGCCGAGCTCGTGCGCGACGACGAACTCGATCTCTTCGTCGGGGAACGTTCCGACGAGCGTGTCGCCGAGCACGATGCGGTGCGTGTGCGCGACGCCGACGACGAACGCGTTTGCTTTGCGCGTCTGGCGGCTCATGTCCATTGTGAGGATGTCGGCGTCGCCGACGCCGAAGCGCGCCGCAAGAAGCCGCAGACGCTGCTCGAGCGGTCCGTCGAGCGGCGCGAACGTGTTGAAAAGCGGTAAGACGTAGAGCGGGACGACGAGATTCCCGGCGATGAAGAGCGGCAGCGCCCCGAGCGTTGCATAGAGCGGCCACGTTCTCGGCGCGCGACGGATCGCAGTGCCGAGGAGCAAAGCGCCGATCGTCGTCATCGCCGTCGAGATGAATGAACCCTTCACGTAATCGCTCAACCACGCTTGCGGTCGTTGATCGGTGAGCCGGTACCGGCGTTCTAAGGCGTGATCGGCAACGTAGCACGCGGGAAGCTCCAGGAGTGCGCTCAAGAGCGAAAGCGGTACGACGAAAAGAGCTGGCCGAAGCCATTCCGGCGCGCGCAGCGTCGCGCGATCGAAGCGTTCTCCGGCGCCTCCGTACGCAAGCGCAACTGCTCCGCACATTCCTTGTACGGTTCCGGCGACCTCGAGAGCACGGCGCAGACGTCCGTATGCGGCAGCGCCGCCGTCACCGTGCGCCGGAGCCGGACCGCGCAGATCGCACCAGGCTTCGTAGGCGCGCGCCGCGAGGTACCCCGCGGAGAAGCCGGCCGCCATACCGAGAAGAACATTACGTCCGCGCATGGTATCTCCGCACGGCATGCAGATTCTCGACGGAGGGCGCGTTTACTGCTTCGACGCTTGGCAACGTCGCTTTGTTCGGCACGACGCGATTGCCATCGACGACGAAGGATGCGTTCTCTCGCTCGAGGCGCGCGACGCCGGCGCCGGCGTTGCGCGCCTGCGCCTCGAAGGCGCGACGGTGCTCCCTGCGTTTGCCGACTGTCACGTGCATCTGACGGATACCGGATACTTCCTCGGGCGGCGCGACCTCGGCGCCGTCGATACCTATGCTTCTTTTGCGGATGCCGTGGCGCGCGTGCCCAACGAGTCGGGCATCGTCTTCGCCGGTCAATACGACGACGCGCGCTGGGCGGATAACCGTGAAGCGGATGCCGAGCCACTCGAGCGTTTCCACGCCGGCGCACGCGCGATGCTGGCACGGATCGACGGACATTCCTGCCTCGTCAACGCACGCACGCTGAAGTGGCTCAGCCTCGATCGCAGCACAAAAGGCGTCGAGCGCGACGAGAACGGACAGCCGACAGGCAGGCTCTTTCTGGCCGCGAACTGGGCCGCGCAGAAACAGTTCCTCGCGGCGATGCCGCTAGCCCAGCGGCGCAACGCCGAGCGCCGCGCGGTCGAGCTTGCGCTTTCGCGCGGTGCACTGCATCTGCACGCGCAACTCTACGGGTTCGCTCGCGACGAGTACGTGCGTGAAATCGACGCGCTGCGATCGCTGCCGGCAAACGTCTATCCAAAAATCTGCGAGCCCGATGCCAGGCTCGCGCAGGAGCTGGGACTGCCGTATGTCGGCGGCGACGTCTTTTTAGACGGGTCGCTCGGAAGCCGGACGGCCGCGCTTTCGATACCGTACGCCGACGCCCGCACCTGCGGCGCCCTGCAGCTGCGCGACGACGAACTCGACGACTTCTTTGGCGAGGCGGAACTCCTGGGGATCGGTGCGGGCGTGCACGCGATCGGAGATTCGGCGATCGATCAGTGCGTTCGGTCCTGGGAACGCGTGCTCGAAGGACAGCCGTCGCGCAGCGGCGCGCGTCACTTCGTCGAGCACTTCGAGTGCGCACGCCCCGAGCACATCGAGGCCTGTGCGCGCATGCGGATCGCGCTCTCGATGCAGCCGCTCTTCGATGCTCGGTGGGGCGGAGAAGGCGGCATGTATGCCGAGCGCCTCGGCGCAGAACGCATGCACAACATGAATGCCTTGGGCAGCATCCAGCGCTCCGGCGCGATGCTCTGCGGCGGCGACGACGCTCCTGTCTGTGCGCTCGATCCGCTGGCGGGAATGCAGGCGTGCGTCGACCATCATGTGCCGGAGCAACGATTGTCACCGCACGACGCACTCGTTGCATATACTGTCAATGCGGCGTATCTCGCCTGCGTCGAGGAGTACACCGGGAACCTCATGCCCGGTATGAACGCAGACCTCGTCGTGCTCGACCGCGACCCGTTCGAGCACGGATTTGCTGCGTGCCGCGTTCTTGAAACGTGGAGCAGGGGCGCGGTCGTCTACGCGGATCCGTCGGGAGGGTTTCGCTAGGCTCCTAGGAGCCTGTAGGGTTATGGCACATTTCCGTCTTTGGGCCGCCTTTTATCCGAATACTTCGTTGCTCATCGGTCATGAAGCTACGGCTTCACTCCCTCTTCGCGCCTCGCCTCCGAACAAAATGCGGCACCAAGTCCGA
>DAHUYK010000132.1 GCA_027315245.1 Vulcanimicrobiota bacterium
AAAGTCAACGGTCGCATCGTGCCGCTCGACTACGAGATGCAGAACGGCGACATCTGCGAGATTCTCGTTAACAAGTCGGCCGGGAAACCCTCGCTCGACTGGCTCTCGATCGTCAAAACGTCGAGTGCAAAACACAAGATCAAGCAGTGGTTTCGCCGCGAGCAACGCTCGGAAAACGTCCTCTGCGGTCAAGAAGCGCTGGAAGCGGAGCTCGTTCGGCACCAAGTGCGTCTCGATGCGGTGCGCGGCGACGTCATCGAACGCATTGCCAAAAAGATGAACTATGCTTCGCCGGCCGATCTCTTCGCCGCGATCGGCTTCGGCGACGTCTCGCTGCAGACCGTTGTGAAGCGCCTGCGCGACGCCCTGCGCGCCGATAACGTCGTCGATCTCACGACCGTCGGTCGCCGCACGCCCGCGCGGCGCACTGCGCGCAGCAGCAGCGGCGTGCGCGTCGCCGGCGTCGACGACGTGCTTGTCCGCCTCTCGAAATGCTGCTCGCCCGTTCCCGGCGACCCGATCATTGGCTACGTGACGATCGGACGCGGTGTGAGCGTCCATCGCGCGGATTGCCCGAACGTCGCCTACATGAGTGCGACGCCCGAACGCATCCTGCAGGCGCAGTGGAGCGGTGCGACCGAGCTGACGCATGCCGTCGACGTCGAGGTCGAGGCATCGGACCGTCCGCAGCTCCTCGCCGACATCATGGCGATCTTCGCCGAGCGTAAGACGCAAGTGAGTTCGGTGACCGCGCGCGTGCGGCGCGATGGCTTCGCGGTCACAAGCCTCACGGTCCAGATTCGCGACCTCGAGCACCTGCACGCGCTTTTGACGCGGCTCGAGCGGCTCTCGGGCGTGCGCCGGGTCTACCGCGTCACCAAGCGCGAGCGCACGCAGAGCTCGTGACAGCCGCCGCTTGATCGCGCCAGCGCTGCTGGCCGACGGAGCCGCCTTCGTCGCGGGCGTCATGAACAGCGTCGCCGGGGGCGGAAGCTTCGTCTCGTTTCCGACGCTCGTTGGCATCGGCATCCCGGCGATTCCCGCAAATGCAACGAACAGCGCGGCACTCTGGGTCGGGAACATCGGCGGAGCGCGGGGCTATGCGCCGGAGGTGCGCGAACACCGAAAGTTGCTCGCGCCGATCCTCGCGGTGAGCATCGTGGGCAGTTTATTGGGCGCCGTACTCTTGATCCGCACGCCCGCGCCGCTCTTCGAGCGCATGATTCCCTGGCTGCTGCTCTTCGCGACCGTCACGTTTACGGCGAGCCCGCTGTTACCGCGGCCGCAGCACGGCGCGCCGCGGCTCGCCCTTTGGCAGCTGGTGGTCCAGTTCTGCGTCGCGGTGTACGGCGGGTACTTCGGTGCCGGCATGGGAATTTTGATGCTCGCCATTCTGTCGTTCACCGGATTCCCGACCTTTAACGCCGCCAACGGCGTGAAGAACGTGCTCTCGGTCGCGATTAACGGCGTTGCACTGGTGCCCTTCATCATTGCGCGCATCATCGACTGGCGCTACGCGCTTCCCATGGCGGTGCTCGCGCTCGCCGGCGGATACGCCGGCGCACGTTTCTTTCGCAGGCTTCCCGCCGTATACGGACGCGCCGTCGTCATCGCGATCGGCGTCGTGATGACGGTCGTCTTCTTCCGGCGATGACGTACGTCGTGCTCGCCGCAGGAACCGCGAGCCGGATGGGCTTCGACAAGATCTTCACACCGCTTGCAGGCGCGGCGCCGATCGGGCGTCTCGCGCGCCAGCTCGAAGGGCGCCGCGCGATCGCCGTTGTGCCGCCCGCGCGCCGCGCGGAGGCGGCGAGCATCGCGCCGAGCCTGAAGATCGTCGAAAATGGGGAGCCGCATCGCGGCATGGCGCACTCGCTGCAACTGGCTCTGGCACGCATGAGCAAGGCGGAAGATTTTGGCGTCTTGCTCGGCGACAAACCGTTCGTGCTCGCGGGGACGCTCGATTTGCTTGAAGCGCGCCTCGACGGCTGTGATGTCGTCTATCCCGTTGACGCCGGCGGCGCGCCGGGACATCCCGTGTTGTTCTCGCATCGGGCGCGCGCGGTCGTGCTCGCACTCCCCGAGGGCGACTCACTCGCTCGCGGGCGCGACGACCCCTCGCTGCGTGGCCTGCGCGTTCGCGTCGAAGATCGCGGCGCTTTCAAGGATCTCGACGAGCCCGGCGACTGGCAGACGCTCTAAGCCGAGGTGCTGCTGGTCACGCTGTTGCTGCGGACGTTCGGCTGTCCCTGTGAGCCGAGCCTTGCTAGGTCAGCGGCGCGATGCGGCGTACTTCCGACGGATGCGCGACATGTACGAGCTGATCGCAGCCCGGCTGCATACCGGGGTTTCGTTCGCTGCGGCGACGCTCGTCGCGGCGCGCGGAGCACGCGCTTCGGCCGTGGGGACGTCGCTCGTCGTCGACGTGGACGGCAGTTTTCTCGGCGACATCGGTGCCGGCTGCCACGAAGCGACGATTCTGGAACGTGCACAGCATCTGCTCGCTCAGGCCTCGGCATCGCAGGGAATCGTCGAGCCGCAGACGATGCGCTTCGACCTCGAGGATGAAGTGCTCGCCGCAAGCGGTTGCGGCGCATCGCTCGACGTCGTGCTCTGGATTCCGCAGAACGATTTCCTTCCGACGGCCGAGCTCGTCGCATGCGGAGACGAGGACGTACGTTTCACGCTCGCCGGAGCGGTCGTCGCCGTGCAGCGCCGCCGGCGGCTCGTCATCGTCGGTGCGACGGCGCTTGCCGCGCAGCTGACGGCGCTGGCGCGATATGCCGACTTTGCCGTCGCGGTCGTCGACCCACGCCCACCCTTTGTAACGAGGGCGCGTCATCCCGATGCCGACGAACTCTTGCTCGTCTGGCCGGACGATCCCGCTGCGGTCGCGCGCATGGACGAGGCGGATGCAATTGCGGTGCTCTCGCACGACGTCAAGCTCGACGTTCCGGCACTCGAGGCAGCGCTGCGTTCGGTCGCCGCGTACGTCGGCTTGCTCGGGAACCGGCGCGTGCAGCGCGCACGTCGCGCCGCTCTGCGCGAACGAGGCGTCGACGACGCGGCCATCGCGCGCCTTCACGGTCCGGCGGGACTCGACATCGGCGCCGCCACCGACGGACAGACGGCGTTGTCGATCCTCGCGGAGATCGTCGCCGCGCAGCACGAGCGATCGGGCGCACCGCTCAGCGGCGGGGACGGCCCGATTCACGCCTCCTCCTAGTACTCAGTTGCAGAAGTCCCCGTAGGAATCCCGCGGGTCTTTTCGCCCAGCTCTTCGTCGCTCTTCGGTCAAAACGCTGCGGCGTTGCTCCCTCGTCGCTCCTCGATCCGAACGAAAATCCTCCGCAGGCTTCCTACGGGGACTTCTGCAACTGAGTACTAGACCGGCGTCGGATGTATCCGGCTCGAGGGTGCGGCCGATTCCGCCGGAGCGTTCGCGGTGACGATTTTCTCCGGCGCAAACCACATGTAGACGACGGGAATGAGCACGAGCGTGAGCACGAGCGAGCTGAAGACGCCGCCGATCACGACGATGCCGAGGCTCGCGTGCGTCGACGTGCCCGGCTCGAGCGCAAGCGCGAGCGGAAGCATCGACGCCATGATGGAGACACTCGTCATGACGATCGGGCGAAACCGCGTGAAGGCGCTCTCTTTAATGGCGGCGAGCTTGTCACGCCCGCGTGTTCGGAGCGTATTCGCGTAGTCAACGAGCAGAATGCCGTTCTTCGTCGCGATACCGACGAGCAAGATCGTCCCGATGAGCGAGAAGAGATTCAGCGTCTGGTTCGTGATGAGCAACGCGCCGATGGCGCCGACGGCCGCCAGCGGTACGGAAAAGATGATGATGAACGGCGAGGTGTAGCTGTTGTAGAGCGCGACCATCAAGAGAAAGACGAGGATGACCGACAGCACCATCGATATGCCCATGCCCAGGAGCACCTGGTGCATGAACTCTTGCTGGCCGAGCGGCGCCGGCCGGACGATGACGTTTGGCGGCAGATGCAGTGACGCCAGGCGCTTGTTGAACGCGTTCTCCACGTTCGAGAGCGAGGAGCCGGGCGCAACGTTTGCGTCGACGTGAATGACGGTATTGCGATTCGTGCGCGTGATGAACGGCGGCGTCGGCGTGAACGCAAACGACGCAATGTCTCCGAGATGCACGATGTCGCCGTTGTTGGCGCGAATCGGAATAGCCGAGAGCGTACCCAGGCTCGTTTGGTCCTGTATCGGATAGATCACCTGCACCTGCTCGAGCCCGGACGTCGTCTCAAACTGCGTCGCCACGTCGCCACCGAAGGCTGCGCCGGCTGCCTGTGCCGCTTGCCCCAGGCTGACGTCGAGCGCTTGCGCCTTTTCACGATTGAAGATGACGGAGACTTCGGGCGCGAGCGTCGCCGCCGAACTGTTGACGCTCGTCGCACCTGGAACGGAACGCAACAGCGCCAGCACCTTCTGCGCGTACCGGGTGGGATCGCCGCCCGTGAGATCGGAGACAAGGTAGTCGATGGGTTGCGCGTTGCCGCCGATGGTGCCGCTCGATGGCACGACCGAGGCACTGATGCGCGGTAGCGTGTTTCGTGCCATCCGCTGGAACTGCGAAACCCAATAGTACGTCGAATGCTTGCGATTGTCTTTGAGGAAAACATGGATCTGCGCCACGTCCGGCTGGACGACGAACCCGCCGAACGAGGCCGAGAACGCGCCCGCGACGGTCGTCTCGTGCTGCAGGTCCGGCGTCTTGTCGATCTGCGCTTCGAGCTTGTAGGCGCCGGCGCGAACGTTGTCGATCGGCGTCCCTTCGGGATAGTTCAACTGAATGAATATCTGACCCCGATCCACCGGCGGAATGAATGTTTCCCCCACGATGCCGCCGAGCACCGCACCGATGGAGAGCACGAAGCTCAGCGCGCAAGCGCCTACGACGATGCCGCGGTTCTCGAGCGCCCAGGGAAGCACACGGTGCGCGTACCAACTGCGCAAGTTATCGAAGCCGTCGCCGAACCTGTCGACGATTTTCCACGGCTTCCAGTGCGACTTCAGCGCCCAGAGACCGGCGAGCGTCGGCGTTACGGTAAAAGAGATGAAGAGCGACGTGAGCGTCGAGATGACGATGACGAGCGCGAACTCGACGAGAAATTTGCCGACCTGGCCTTGAATGAAGGCGATCGGCAAAAAGACGACGACGTCGACGAGCGTGATGACGACGGCGGCCGCCCCGATCTCCATGCGCCCTTCGTAGGCGGCATCTTCGGGCGTCTGGTTGAGCTCGCGAAAATGGCGTTCGATGTTTTCCAGAACGACGGTCGAATCGTCAACGAGGATGCCGATGACGAGCGTCATCGCAAGCATCGAGATCGTGTCGATCGTCATGCCGGTCATCCTCATGACCGTCAGCGCAATGGCGAGCGAGGTGGGAATCGCAATGCAGACGACGATCGCGCTGCGCCACGAGCGCAAGAAGAAGAGCATCGCGAGCGCCGTGAGAACGATCGCCTCGAGGAGCGTGTGCGTCACGGCGGTCATCTGCTGTTGCGTGAACTTCGACGCGACGTTGATGACCTCGAACTGAATGGCAGGAAACTCCCGCTCCAACTGCGGCAACGTTTGCATGAACGCGTTGGATGCGTTAACCTCACTCGCTTGTGCGGTTTTTTGAACCGATAGAAAGAAGCCGCGCCGCCCGTTGATGCGCGCATATTGCAGCTGCGGCTCGTTGCCTTCGACGACGCTTGCAATGTCGCCGACGCGCACGACCTGATTCGTCGCCGTCCAAGGATCGACGGTGCCGGCAAGGCTCGAAAGGCCGCCGGTGTACGTTTGCACGGCACCGGCGGTTTGGCTCACTTGCGCCGGGGCGCTCGCGATAATCGGAAGATCCGCAACTTGCTGCACGGTTTGCAGATCGCCGCGCACGTCGATGATCGTTTGCCGTCCCGGCTGATAGGCGTAGCCTCCAGGCACGCGCTGGTTCTCGCTCGAGATCGTATTGATGACGTCGTTGAGCGTCAGATTGCGCGCGGCGAGCTTCGTCGGATTGACCTGGACTTCGTATGCCGGCGTCGGCGCGCCGCCGACGCTCGCGTAGGAAATTCCGGGAATCTGCTGGATCTGCGGAACGAGCGAGTTGTCCGCGTACAGCGCCATCTGTCCCGGCGAGAGCTTGCTCGAAAAGATGGCGAGCGTGACGACGGTCTCTTCCGCGGGATCCCGAATGTTCACCGTTGGTGCCTGCATGTTCGTTGGGAGCTGGCGTTCCGCGGCCTGAACGGCCTTTTCGGTGAGGGCGAGATCGGTGGCCTCATCCGACGTGATCGTGTACGTCGCCGAGATCTGGGCCTGTCCTTGCTGTACGACGGAGTTGATATTCTGCAAGTCCGTCGTACCGGCGAGATTCTCTTCGATCGGCGCGACGATGTCGTCGCGCATCTCCGTTACGGAAGCGCCGCTGTAGCTTGCCGAGATCGTGATCGTCGGCTGCGAGACATTCGGGAAGAGCTCCTTCACGATCGTCATGAGCGATATGATTCCGGCAAACAACATCACCGAGACGAGCACGAACACCAGCGTCGGACGCTGGAGAAAGAGCCGCGTCAGGTTCACTGCAGCGTTACCTTCTCGCCCGTGCCGACGCTCGCCATGCCGTTGGAGACGACGCGCGTGCCCGGAGCGACGCCGACGACGACCGCGGTGACGCCGTCGTCACCGACTTCGCTGACATGCGCAACCTGCACGACGTGCTGCCCGTTCACCGTCATGATCTGCGTGTGGTTTTGGTCGGTGAACGCGGTGAGCGGAATGCGTATTCCATGCAGCGGCGGCAGTGCGACCGACGCCTGCACCGCCATGCCGGGGCGTATCCTGCCACGGGGGTTGCTCAGCACGACCTTCACGAGGAAGTCGGTCGAACCGGGAACGATTTGGTTCAGAACGCCGACGACGGTACCCGGCACGGCTTCGTTCAGGTCCGAGAGGAGTACCGTGGCGCGGCCGCCCGTTCTGATCCGTGCGATCTGCGCACCAGACCCGTGCACGATCGCAAAGATTGGATCTACTTGCTGCAGTGTAAAAATCTGTCGGTTACCGGGGTATTCGCCGGGGTTGAGATTGCGGTTCACGACGACGCCGTTGATCGGCGAAATAATCGTCGCTTTGGCGATCTGGACGCGCACCTGCTGCGCCAGCGCGCGCGCCTGAGCGACCGATGCCGCCTGGAGGCCCTGACCCCCGATCGAACCGTTCTCTTGTACCGCGGCGCGGTCGGAGTTCACCGTTTGCTCGTCGTTGCGCACGGTTTCGAGTTGGGCGTCGACCGCCTGGGCGGCGATGTAGCCTTGCCGCAGGAGCGTCTGATCGCGCTGCAAGTTCAGTTGATCGGTGCGCAGCGTCGTCTGCGCCTGGTGCAGCGCGTTCTGGCCCTGTGCGATCGAGAGACTTCCTTGATAGTACGTATGCTGCGTGTTCGCAAGGTCGGAGGCGAGCTGCGCCTGCAGGTCGGCGGTGTCGAGGCGTGCGAGGACCTCGCCCTTGGTGACGTGGTCTCCCTCCTGTACGTAGACCGCGTCGGTCGGCTCGACGAGCGTCGTCTGGATCGCGACGTTCTCGTACGGTGCGATGATGCCGGCGAGCTGCGAGGCCGGCTGGATCGTCCCTACCGATGCCACGGCGGTAGCGACGTAGGGTGCCCGGTTTACTCCGGATTGCCGGCCTCCCCCGCGATGGCCGCCGCAGGCGGCGAGCGCACAGAAAACCAGGGCCGCGGCGCAAAGGCGTCCAGCCGGGCTTCGAGGGAGGGCGGCGAGAGAGCGAGCAGTCGGCACGTGCAACGAGATTCTACCCATAGGAGACTAGCGCGAGGACCTGCGAAGCGTCTGAGAGCCCAGCCCGAGCGGGCGTTCGTACGCATTCCCTTGTCGCGGGCGAAAGCCGCGTGATAGCATACCCCAGTTATGAACGAATACGAGATGACCTATATTCTGCGGCCTAACCTCGAGGACGCCGAGGTCGAGCAGCGTTCGAACGCAATTGCCGAGATCGTGCACGGCCAAGGCGGCACCGTGACCGCCGTCGAGCGCCTGGGGAAAAAGCGCCTGGCGTACGAGATCGGCGATGCGCGCGAAGGCAGTTACGTCGCCATGCAGTTCACCGCCTCCCCGGCAGCTTCCAAAGAGCTCGAGCGGCAGCTGCACCTGCACGAGGACGTCATTCGTCAGCTGCTCGTGCGGCTCGATAGGCGTGCGCTTGCGCAGATGGCGCTCGCCAAGGTCACACCGGCGCGGCCGGTCGAAGAGCCGTCGGAGGAGAGTTCGGGCACGCCGTAAAGTGCCTACCAGTAGGCATACGTCGGTCTTAGGATCGGTCCGTAGTAGCACAGCGACATAGCAAGGAGAAGAAGCCATGGCAGGATCCTATAACCGGGTGATTTTAGTCGGGAACCTCACGCGCGATCCGGAGATTCGCTACACGCAATCCGGTAAAGCGGTGACGAAGTTCTCGCTCGCCGTCAACAATCCGCGCAACAAAGAAGAGACGACGTTCGTCGACATCGTCGCGTGGGACCGGCTCGGCGAAACGTGCAACACGTATCTCAAGAAGGGGCAGAACACGCTCGTCGAGGGGCGCCTCGTCATTCGCAGCTACGACGACAAAGATGGCAACAAGCGTAAGGCGACGGAGGTCGTCATCGACAACATGCAGATGCTCGGTGGACGTCGCGACGGCGCCAGCTCCGGCGAAGAGGAGTTCGCCCCCGTCGGCGCTCGCGCTCCCGCATCGAACGGCACCGGCGACGCATTCAGCGACGAACTCGACGACGAGATACCGTTCTGACTTTCTGATGCGGTCTCGCCCTAACTGACCGAAAACGGCCAGTTAGGGCGAAACCGGTACCCTAAAGCACGGCGCGCAAACACTTCGGCGGCCGCCGGCGTCTTATAAAGTATGAGGGATGGCGACCGGCTTTCGGATTTGGCGATAGCCGCCTCAAGCGGGCATGAACCGGACTACGACGCGCTGGTTCGCGCGCTGTGGCCGAGCGCATACCGAATCGCGTGGTCGATACTTGGCGAGCGCTGCGCCGCGGAAGACGCTGCGCAGGCTGCCTGCGCCGCGATCTGCGCAAAGCTTCAGCACCTCTCCAACGTGCGCGCCTTCGCCGGCTGGGCACACCGCATCATGGTGTCGCACGCACGCGATTACGCTCGCTCGAGGGCTCGTTTGGCGCAACGGGAGACGCTTGGCTATGAAAGGGCGAGCGGCGTCGCGACCTGCGACGACCCGAGCCTTCGGCTTGACCTCGAAGCGGCAATCGGCATGCTGCCCGAGCCGCTGCGGCTTCCACTCGAGCTTCACTATTTCTTCGGCTTGACAAGCCGTGAGGTCGGCGTCGCACTCGGAATACCCGCGGCTAGCGTGCGTTTCCGCCTGATGATTGCTCGTCGTCGCTTACGCCCACTTCTCTGCGATTCGACTATGCCGTCAACGGCACGGGAGGCTGTATTATGAACGAACGCCAGATGATTGAAGCCGCGCTGCAACAGCGATTTGCGCGCGCGTCCGTTCCCGAATACCCCCGCGGTCCGTGGAGTCCGACGATGAAGGGGTCGTCGCGCCCACGCGTTCGTTCGCGCGGTTTCGCGTACGCCGCCGCGCTGCTCGCTGTTCTTGTAGGCGCCGGCGTGGCGGCGCAGGCCTCCGGTGCGTTACGCGCCGGCTATGCGCGGCTGCGGATATTCCAGGGCTTGTCGCAACCGCTGCCGCCGCTCGTTCATCGCGCCGATCGCTTCACCATGGAGCAAGCGCAGCAGCACCTGCCCTTTGCAATTGTCGTGCCGGCCGGCTTGCCCCCGCACACGGTCTTTCAATACGCCGACGTGGTGAGCGAACAGCCGATTCCACGCGTTGCGCTGATGTATCAAATGCAGCTTGGCAGCAAGTATTATCTGATCAACATCAACGAGACGACAGCCGCCAGCGGCCCGCCCGTGGCTCACTTCGAAGCGATGTCGAGGGGAAAGGACGGGCGGTTGCATAGTCACACGTGGACGGTCCGGGTGCGCCGCTGGAAGCACGGAAACGTCGTGATGGAAATGCTCGCACCGGGGTTACCCGCTGCAATGATTGATCGAATTGTGCGCGAAAGCACGCTCTGAGTGTTGTCACCCTGAGAGTAGCGAGCGAAGGATCAGCGTTGTCATTCCGAGCGTAGCGAGCGAAGCGCGCGGAGTCGAAAGACCGTACTCGTGCAGAGCGTTCCTCGACTTCGCTCGCGCGTTGCGCTCGCTACGCTCGGAATGACAGAGAGCGGAACCGCTCGCGCGTTGCGCTCGCTACGCTCGGAATGACAGAGGAGCTAACTGTGCTCGCGCACCTTGCGCTTGGCGTGATCGATTTCGGCCTTCGTCTCTTCGGAGGCCTCGCGCACCGCTGACTTGGCTTTCTCGCCGGGAGTCATGGCAGGTCCAAGGTCTTCGCGTGTTTCCCGTTCTGCTGCTACGTTGCCACGGTGCAGCGTTTCCTTTACGGCGTCGCGTACGTTCTTGATCGTTTTCTCTGATTCATGTGCCATACGGACGCTTAAGTTCCCCACGACGGCGGAAGAAAAACGCGGCAGGCGCCGAGCGGCCAGCTCTGCACGCGTGCGCGGCTACGCTCGAGCTGCTTGCAGCCCAGCGGGCTCCGCGTGCTTGAGCAAGCGCGTGTAGCTTCGTCGATCAACGACGAAGAGCATGGCGACGAGAAAGACGAGCATGAAGAAGACGGCACTTCCGAAGGCCGCCGGGAAACCGTATCGCGTTGCAAGCCATGTGAGGATGAGCGCATTGAATGCGCCCATTACGTTGAGCGCGCCGTTGTAGATACCGTAGACGAAGCCGGTTGAGGCGTGATTCGGCGAGATGTCGATCACGTTCACCGCCCAGGCGCCGACGGTGACGTTCATGAGCAGCTGCGCGAACCCGAGGAGCACTGCCGTCTCGGCGACGAAGTCGCTGCGGGCGCTGAAGAGCGAGCCGACGACGCACCCCGCGGCGCAAAGCATCGGAACGCATGCGCCGATGCGGCGCGCGGTGAGGCGATCGTACTGTCGCACGAGCCAGTCGTTGAACGGCCCCGAAGCGATGAAGCCAAGGAATCCGAGTAATCCGCCGAGGCTTGCCCACAGCGCGCTCTTCAAAACGCTCATGTGGAACGTGTAGTACATGTAGCTCGGCACCCAGTACAAAAACGTGAAGAGGATGTACCCGAAGGTGAGGTAGACGAGCAGCATGCCCAGGCCGGTGCGGCTGAAGACGACACGCCCGATTCCGGGCCAGTCAGCGCGCTGCGCCGCGTGTTCAGGACGATCGCGCACGAGTCCGATCCAAAGCGGAAGCAGTAACGCACCGGCGACACCGAAGACGATGAAGGTCCACTGCCAGCCGAAATGCGTGAGGATGAGCCCGGCGAGGATCGTTCCCACCGTTGGGCCGAGGTACTGACCCGAACCGGCCCACGTGTAGAGCGTCGAGCGTTCCGCCGGCTTGGCCCACGCGCTCGCACACTTCGCGTTGAGCGGCCAGATCGGTGCTTCGCCGGCGCCCATGAGGCCACGCACGACGTACCATGCGGCAAGCGATCCGGCAAACGGCGTGAGGATGGTGAATGCGGACCACCAGCCCAGCGTGACGACGAGTCCCCAGCGCAGCCCAAGCCGGTCGACGAGCCACCCGCCGGGAAAGTTGAAGAGCGCGTAGACGATCGCCCAGGCGAACCCGATGTCGCCGATCTGCTGCAGACTGAAACCGAAGGTGTGCCGGATAGCCGGAATGGAGACCGAGAAGTTAACGCGGTCCATGTAGTTGACGAAGATGCCGGCAAACATGAGTGCGAAGACGAGGTATCTGCGCGAGCCCATCGCATGACCATTCTCCACATGAAGCCGACGCCTTTCCGTTTCGTGTTCACCCTCGGCATCGTCAGCCTCTTCGCCGACATGACGTACGAGGGTGGGCGCAGCGTCGCAGGCCCATTTCTCGCGCACCTCGGGGCGACGGGGCTCATCGTCGGGTTCGTCGCCGGATTCGGCGAGCTCGCGGGATACGGCATGCGGGTTGCCGGAGGCCGCGCCGCCGATCGCACCGGCAGATACTGGGCGATCGCGACGCTCGGCTATGCGATCAATGTTTTGACGATCCCGGCGCTTGCGCTGGCGCGCGCGTGGCCTGCAGCGGCGGGGTTGCTCGTCGGTGAGCGATTCGGGCGCGGCGTACGCAAGCCATCGGTCTCGGCAATGCTCGCGCATGCCGGATCGCAGATCGGGCAGGGGTGGGTCTTCGGCTTTCATGAGGCAATGGACCAACTCGGCGCAACGATTGGCCCTCTCGTCGTGGCGGGAATGCTGGCGCTGCACGACGGTTTCGGGGCTGCGTTCGCGCTGCTCGCGGTGCCAGCGGTGCTTTCGCTTGCCGCGCTCGGCGTTGCGCGCCTGCAGTACCCGTCGCCGCGCGATCTCGAAGCGCACCCTGCGCCGCGCATCGAACGCTTCGGCCGCGCGTACTGGCTCTATGTGGCGGCCGGCGCGTTCGTCGCCGCCGGATTTGCAGATTTTGCGCTCGTCTCGTTTCACCTGAGCAAGACGCATCTGCTATCGGCCGCGCTCATCCCCGTGCTGTACGCGGGAGCGATGCTCGTGGGCGTCGCTGGAGCACCGCTCTTCGGCAAGCTCTTCGATCGTGCGCCGCTCGCGACGCTGCTCGGTTCATTCGGCGCAGCCGCGCTCTTTGCGCCGCTCGCGTTCCTCGGGAGCGCGCCCGTTGCGGCGGCGGGGGTCTTGCTCTGGGGCTTGGGCATGGCTGCGCAGGAGACGCTGCTGCCCTCGGTCGTAGCGCAGCTCATTCCTGCGTCACAGCGCGCAACGGCGATCGGAACCTTTGACGGATGTTTCGGCGTCGCGTGGTTTGCGGGCAGTATTCTCATGGGGGCGCTCTACGACCGCTCACTCCTCGCTCTCGTCGCGTTCTCGCTCGCAGCGCAGTGCGCTGCCCTGCCGCTCTTTGCGCTAGCGGCGTCCAAGCAGGGGAAAGGCGAGACCGCCGCGTAGCGCGACGCGAAGAGGAGGCGTCACTGTATGGTCGGACGCGGTATGTCACTCCGGGTCGCTGTACTGTCGATGATTGCCATCCTCGCATTGCCGCTGGCATCGTGCGCACGGCGTCCGGTGCTGTACGTCGCGCCGTCGCAGCGCGCTTCAGCGACGGAAACGCTCGAAATAGCACTTGCTCCCGCCGAGGTGCAGCAGATGATGCAGGCGCTTCAGGACGACGCAGCGATCGGCGGGTCCGCTGCTTCGGTGCGCATCGAACCTGCGGTTGCGCAGCGTCAGACGTCGTCCGAGCAGACCGACGCCTACGTCGGAGCTCTCGACGATGCCCGTGCAAAGGCATTGGCGATTGCTCGTCATCTCAACGTGCGTCTCGGCAGCGTTACGTCGGTGCAGGAGCTGGTCGCGCAAAACGGTTACAACGCCTACCGGGCGGCGCCGCTCCCCCCTGCCGCACGGATTGCCGTTCCCAACGGCGTTCAAGTTCAAATGCCGAGCAACGCTCTCGTTATGCTCTCCGTCTCTTTTGCCACGAGCGGAGCGCCGATCTCCGTCTTTGGCTATCGCGCGCCACGTCCGCAAGCCTTCGGCCCGACGCAGGTGCAAGGAGTGCTCGTTACGATCGGGGGGCGCGGCGCGACGCTCGCGGCCGCCGTTCGAGCGGAAAACGCAGTCGATGCCGAAGTGCGCGCGGTGGCGCGCCGGCTCGGCGTGCCGAGCACCGCGATCACGGTCCACGACACGTTCGCGAACACCTATTAGCACGCGTGGCGAAACTCTACTTTCGGTATTCGGCGATGAACGCCGGCAAATCGACGGCACTCCTCCAAGTCGCGCACAACTACGGCGATCATGGGCGGCGCGTCGCAATCTTTACCTCGGCGCTCGACGACCGCTACGGCGTGGGCCTCGTGACGTCGCGGCTCGGCGTGCAGCGTGGCGCCGAGACATTCGACGAACGCCTCGATTTCTACGAGCGCATTGCCGGCATGCGCGATGCGGCCTGCGTTCTCGTCGACGAAGCGCAGTTTTTGACCAAGGAACAAGTGGTGCAGCTGCACCGCGCGGCACACGTGCTCGGCGTGCCGATCATCTGCTACGGTCTGCGCAGCGACTTCCTCGGTGAGCCGTTTCCCGGCTCCGCCTATTTGCTCACGCTCGCCGACAGCATCGAAGAACTGAAGACGGTCTGCGCCTGCGGGAGGAAGGCGACGATGAACGTGCGGGTCGAGGCCGGCGGCAAGCGGATCGTGCAGGGCGAGCAGATTGCCATTGAAGGCGAGCACCACTACGTCCAGGTCTGTGGAAGCTGCTTTTACGAGTAGGGGAGGGGATGCTCGTTACGCTCGCGTAACGGCGTGCCAGGAGGACGCTCATGCGAATCGGGTTCGTAGTGGCGGTTGCTTGCTTTGTGGCAATGGCTGGAGGGCGGACGGCGGCCGATGCGTCGTACGCGCCCACATCGATGACCTTGCGAGCGTTGCTCGCGCAGGTGCAGGCGGCGTCGGGTACCTTGATCTCCGGTTCGTACTTGATTTCGCGCAAGGTCAGCGGGCCCGGATGGAGCGCAATGCGCACGACGCAGATCGTCGGCGACAACAGCGTGACCATCGCACAGACCGGCCAGCTCATGGATTCCTGGGGCACGTATAACGGACAGAACTGGTATCGAGACGACAACGGCATCGTCATCGACGAGAGCGGCTTTCACGATACTGCCGATCCAAACGCACTCGCTTGGAAGCACGCTTCCGATCCGCAGTACAACGTTCGCTTGTTGGGTATGACGCAAGGCGAGCCGAGCGAGTACGTGCTCGAGGCGAATCCGCCTGGCGGCCAAGATCAGTACGAGTACGTCAACCCGAAAACGATGCTCGTCGATAAAGTCGTGACATACGAAGTCGATCGCCTGCGGCATGTGACCCACTTTTCGGACTATCGCACGGTCTTTGGCGAGAAGGTCGCTTTCGACAGCGTTTCGAGCGACGGAAATCCGCGCGACAGCGAAGAGTCGAGAACGCTCTCGTTTACGGCGACGCCCGGGATCGATCCGTCCGTCGTCTCGATTCCGACGACGACGCCGATGTTTGTGCTGCCGAACGGGCCGGAGAGGCTTCCGGCGAGGTTCACCGACGACGGCATCGTCGTGACCGTGCAGATGGGCGGCCAGAGCCTCGCCTTCGATCTCGATTCCGGCTCGACCGACCTCGCGATCGACCGCGGAGCCGCGACGCGACTCGGCCTGCCCATTGTGAACGACACGATCGTGCCTGCGCACGCGTCGATTGGAAACGTCTCCCTCTTTCACCCGGTGTTCGACGTATCGACGTTGAGAACGAGCGAAGGCGATCAGCAGCACAGCGTCGGATTGATCGGCTGCGACTTTCTCACCAGCGCCGTCGTCGGCTTCGACTTCAGCAAATCGACCGTGACGCTCATTCCCTGGGCGGATTTTCACTGGAGGGCGCTCGGACTCTCGCCGATGCGGATGGAGGTCGATGATTGCGTCCCGCGTGTCGCCGCGAGCTTCGAGGGTGTCCCCGGCGCGTTCTACCTGGACACCGGATCCTTTGCGACGATGCTCTATCCACACTACCTCGCGAGGCTTCCGCGAGCGGGCGTGGAGACCGACACGAGTTCGATCCTTCCTCAGGACGAAGGCTTCATGTCGGTGAACGGCAACGTCTCTTTCCACACGTACGATATTTCGGACATGATCTTCGCGGGCATCAAATACCGTCAGGGGCAGGTCGTCGTTCCGGATGCTAATCAGACGTTTCAAGAGCCGGACTACGATGGTATCATCGGGCGCAACGTGCTCAAAGAATACGTTTTCTACCTCGACTACAACGACGACATAATCTTCATCAAACCCAACGTCTAGGGCCGCTAGGCTCCTGGCGTCCGCGACCGCTCGCTTGGGTCGTGCGGCTGCAGGGAAGCCACTGCAGCGCGCGAAGAGTCGCTTTCCACGATTCGTCCCTGCGGGGACGTGGCTAGGGTTGCGCGCCCACCGAGCGACGCAACCACACACCACCTAGTCGTATTGAAAGGAAACACGATGCCCGGTAAAGCCAAGCGGCCGGCGAAAGCAAAAGATCGCCGCCCGAAGCGTAAGCCCTGCTCTTTCTGTATCGAAAAGGCGGTCGACGTCAGTTATCGCGACGTCAACCGGCTGCGCAAGTACGTCTCTGAGCGCGGCAAGATCGTTCCGCGTCGCATTTCGGGAAACTGCGCGAAGCATCAGCGTATGCTCACGCTCGCGGTGAAGCGCGCTCGCACGATCGCATTTCTTCCCTTCGTCTCGGAGTGATGCCCATTTCATGAAGGTGATCCTGCTCGGCGACGTGGCGTCGCTCGGACGAAAGGGCGACGTGGTCGACGTTGCCGAGGGTTACGCACGTAACTTCCTATTGCCGCGCAGCCTCGCTCGAGAGGCGAGCCGAGGCGCACTTGCCGCGCTCGGAGAGCAGAAGAAGGCGCACGAGCGTCGCGAGGCACAGGCGCTCGCAGACGCGCGCGATCTCGCGCAGCGCATCGAAGACGCGAAGCTTGCCGTCAAAGCGCGCGCTGGCGGGAACGGAAAGCTCTTCGGGGCCGTGACGAACGCCGACGTCGCCGCAGCGATCGCCGCTGCGATCGCCGTGCCGATCGACAAGCACAAGGTCGAGATCAAGAATCAAATCAAAAGCCTGGGCTCCTATCCGGTCGAGGTGAAGCTGCATAAGAGCGTCGTCGCGAAGACCACGGTCGACGTCGTCGCGTCATAGGCAGCAGCAGTGCCCGTCGCGGAGCGCTATCGCACCCGCCTTCGCCGTAAGTACGGCGTCGAAGACGAGCTTAACCGGTATGTAACTGCTCTGTACGAGATGCTCTCCGGCGTTTTGGGCCAAGAGAAGCTCGTGCTGCGTGCAGGCAAGGTGAGCGCGCTCAAGATGATGCGCTCCGCAGCCCTGCCGGATCGGCTCTGCGCGTTGCAGCGTCTGGTGTTCGAGGATCCGACGCTCGACCGCGCGACGACGCGGGGTCAGCAGCGTAAGGCGATCGCCGAAATCGAAGAGATGATGGCAAACCTCATCGCCCAGAAGAGCGTTGAGGACGAAATCGAGCGTCGCGTCAACGCGAAGATGAACGAGCGGCATCAAGAGTATCTCAAGGACCTCAAGCTCGAAGCGTTGCGCGAGGAAGGAGACCCCGAGACACCCGCGACGCGCGCGAAGCTCGACGAGCTCAAGGCGCTCTCGGGGCGCACGCTCGCTGCGTCGGCGCTGCAGCGCCTTCGTCCGCAGGCGCTGCGCGAGATCGTCGGGCAAGAGGCTGCAGTGCGAGCGCTGCTTGCGAAGATCAGCTCTCCGTTTCCACAACACGTCATCCTCTACGGTCCGCCGGGGGTCGGAAAGACGACGGTGGCGCGCCTCGTGCTCGAAATGGCGAAGGCGCGCGCAGGCACGCCGTTCGCGAAGGACGCGCCGTTCGTCGAGGCAAGCGGCACGACGATGCGCTGGGACCCGCGTGAGACGACGAATCCGCTCCTCGGCAGCGTGCACGACCCGATCTATCAGGGAAGCCGCCGTGAGTTCGCCGAGATGGGGATTCCCGAACCGAAGCTCGGGCTGGTGTCGCGCGCGCACGGTGGCGTGCTCTTCATCGACGAAATCGGCGAGATGGATCCGCTGCTGCAGACGCGATTGCTCAAGGTTCTCGAGGATCGCAAGGTCACGTTCGAATCGTCGTATTACGATGAGAGTGCGCCCAACGTTCCTGAGTACGTCAAACGCCTGTTCCGTGAAGGTGCGCCGGCTGATTTTATTTTGATTGGCGCGACGACGCGCGAGCCGGAGGAGATCGATCCCGCCGTACGCTCGCGCTGCGCGGAGATATTCTTCGCACCTCTTACGCAGTCGCAGATCGTCACCATCGTGCACGGAGCCCTCAAACGTCTGGACGCCAAGGCAGCGCGCGGCGTAGCGGCGCTCATCGCCTCGTACACGATCGAGGGTCGCAAAGCCGTGCAAATCGTCGCCGACGCGTACGGTCAAGCGCGGTATCGCAAGAGCGCCCAACCCGTGACCGTCAAGGAAGGCGACGTGCGCGCGGTCGTCCGGACGAGTCGCCTCGTTCCGCACACGCCGGTGCGCGCGCGAGCAACGCGCGAGATCGGCAAAGCCTTTGGTCTCGGCGTTCTCCACTATCTCGGAAGCCTCATCGAGATCGAAGCGGTTGCGTTCCGCGCTGCGCAGCCGGGTAAGGGGAGCGTGCGCTTCAATCAGGCCGCCGGCTCGATGGCGAAGGATTCCGTCTTCAACGCGACGAGCGTACTGCGCGCGACCGCGGGTGTCGACACCGGCAACTACGACTTGCACATCAACGTCGTCGGCGGCGGAAACATCGACGGACCGTCAGCAGGGCTTGCGATCTATCTTGCACTCTATTCGGCGATCCTCAAGCAACCCTTACCGCAGGATGTCGCCATCACCGGCGAGCTGTCGATCCAAGGTAAAGTACGCGGTGTCGGAGGCATCGTCGAGAAGCTCTACGCTGCGCGACAGGCTGGCATGCGCACCGTCTACGTGCCGCGTGAGAACGCAAGAGAGATCGACGCGTCCCTCGCCGGCGTTCGGGTCACGCCCGTCGACAGCGTCCAGCAGATGCTAGCGCGACTTCATCTCCACAGGCCATCCACAAGGCGCTCCACCGCAGGGCGGCGCAGAGCCGCCATACGGCCATGAACCTGAGCACGCTTCCGGTCGTCGACCGCATTCCTCCGCACAATCTCGAGGCCGAGATGGGTGTCATCGGCTCGGTGCTCGTCGACCGCGAGATCATGGCCGTCGTCGGCGAAATCGTCAAGCCGGTCGATTTTTATGCACACGTCCACGAGACGATTTTCGGTGCGCTCGGAGAGCTCTTCGATCGCGGCGAACCGATGGACAAAATCGCGCTCGCGGAAGAGCTTCGCCGTCGCGACGCACTCGACCGCGTCGGCGGGCTCGCCTATCTCAACACGCTCATGGACACCGTGCAGACCGCCGCGTCCGCGTCGTACTATGCGAAGATCGTGCGCGAAAAGGCGATACTGCGCGCGCTTATCCATGCCGGCACCGAGATCGGGCGCCTCGGCTACGAGGCGGAAGAAGACGTCGAAGCGGCGCTCGACCGTTCGCAGCAGATGGTCTACGACATCAGCGAGCACCAAGGTCACGAGTTCGTGCGCGTGCGCGACCGGCTCAAAGACGTCTTCGACGACATCGACCGCAGATTTCACATGCACGGCGAGCGGACTGGCCTCACGAGCGGCTTTCGCGACATCGACGACATGACGAGCGGCTTCCAGCCCGGAAACTTCGTCATTGTCGCGGCGCGGCCCGGCATGGGCAAAACCTCGTTCGCACTGAATATGGCGGTCGCAGCAGCGGAAGAGACGAACGAGCCCATCGCATTCTTTTCGCTCGAGATGTCGAACAACGAGCTGATCGCGCGCCTCATCTGCGCGAAGGCGCACCTTTCGATGCAAGACTTGCGGCGCGGCAATATCAAGCCACATCACTGGGAAGACATTTCCGCAGCGATGGGCGCGCTCAACGACTTGCCGATCTATCTCGACGACACGGGGGCGCTGACGCTCTCGGAGCTGCGCGCGCGTTGCCGCCGCTTGAAGATGCGCACGGGCCTCGCCGCGGTTTTCATCGACTACCTGCAGCTCATGCGTCCGAATATCGGCGCGCGGCCTGCCAACCGCAACGAGGAACTATCGGAAATTTGCCGTGGTCTGAAGGTAACGGCAAAGGAGCTGGAACTTCCCATCATCGCGTGCGCGCAGCTCAACCGCGGCGTCGAAGCGCGCAACGAGAAACGTCCGGCGCTCGCGGACCTTCGCGACTCAGGCTCGCTGGAGCAAGAATCGGATGTCGTCGCGTTTCTCTATCGAGACGCCTACTACAATAAAGAGGCTCCAGATCCGACGCTCACCGAGTTCATCATCGCCAAACATCGTAACGGACCCGTGGGCAGCGTGCGGCTGCGCTTCGAGGAGGCCTTCACGCTCTTCGTGCCCTATGCGGACGAAGCGCGCTATCCAACCCCATAAACCGGTCGCCGTGAGGGCGTCCGCTACGGAGCGCGTAGTTCGACGAAGAACTCCGCGGCCGTGTCGCGTAACGCGTCGAGCAGCCTTCCGAAGTGCGGCCGCGCTTCCTCCGGTGTCGTGAGACAGAGCTCGACGGTGAAGAGCACGTCGTTCTCCTCTTCCCAGAGCGCCGCTTTCACGAACTTCTTACGTGCGTTGAGCGCGTTCATGACGCGCATCACGCGTTCGCGCTCCGCTCCTTCGGGGAGCGACCAGCCGGAGCCCATCATTACGAAGTTCGGATCGTCACGATAGCTTACGATGAAGTAGCGGTCGCCTTCACACTTGAACGCAATGCGCAGCGCGTCATCGTCGTCGTCGCGGGTCGAGAAGAGCCCTTCCTCTTCGAGCGCCGTCTCGAGCGGCGCAAGGCGATCGATGCCATCCACGTGCAGACCCGATTACTCTTTGCGGGTGAGCGACTCGATGAACTTATTGGCCGCCGCGCGGCTCTCGCTGCGGTCGAGAATGCGCTCGAGAGCCGCGACGCCCGCTTCGCGCAAGCGCCCCACGCTCGTCCAGAACGAACGCTGAAGCTCGGCGAGATCGCCGCCGCAATCGAGATTCACGACGAAGGTCTTGCCGTTTGGTGCGAGCGTGAATCGTACGTCGCCGACGTCGGTTGCGACCCCGGCAAGCGTCGTGGCGTTCTGTGCGCGCTCGCGCGCCCACGGCGGGATCTCGTAGGCGGTGGCAATTTCGAACTGTGGCGGTGCCTCACGGACGAGGACGGAAAACACGTAGCCGCGCGTCCGAAAGAGCAGCTCCGCGCGCTCGGACGGTCCTTGTGCAGCCGCGATCTCGACGCGGTGGCCTTCGCTCTGGATAAAGCGCGCCAACTCGTCGCGCAGCAAGGGCATGCGTTTTGCGTTACTGCGCCGGCTTGCCGATACCTTGCGCCAGGTACGCACGCGACAGCACAACGTACGCGCGCGCGCCATGTGCGACCCAGTGTGCGGCGTCGCCCTCGAGCGGTTTTTTAACGCGAGCGGGCGCTCCCGCGGCTACCACGCGATCGGGGATGCGGTCCTTCGCAGCGACGACGCTGCCGGCTGCAACGAGCGAGCCTTCGCCGACACTCGCTCCGTTGAGAACGACGGCGTTGCTGCCGATGACGGCGCCGTTTCCGATGGTGCAGTCCTCCATGACGGAAGCGTGCCCGACGGTCACGTCGTCGCCGATGATCGTCGCGCAGCCTTCGCTAACGTGGACGACCGCGTTGTCTTGCACGGACGTGCGAGCCCCCACGCGTATGGGCCCGTTGTCTGCGCGCAGAACCGTGCCGAACCAAATGCTCGACTCTTCGCCGATCTCGACGTCGCCGACGAGCTGCGCGGTCGGTGCGATAAAGGCCGTCGGATGAACTCGGGGGCGCTTACCGTTGTACTCGAGGATCACCCTTACGGCTGCTGCAACGCGGTGGCGCTCTCCTTCGCAAAGCGCGCGATGTCGGGATCGAGGGAGCGTTCCGCATCTAAAAACTGCGCGAGCGCGAGGTCGCGGTGGCCGAGCTTGCGATAGACGTAGCCGAGCATGTAATGCAGGCGCGCGTCGTCGGGTGAAAGCGCAAGGCCTTTGAGCGCACTTTGTTCCGCGTCGGTCAGCTTCCCGAGCTCTTCGTCGTCGAATGCGATGCCCACGTAGGCGTCCGTCGAGTACGGCCACACGTAAAGCGCGCGTTCGTAGGAAGCGATTGCATTCTGCCACTCGCTGCGTGCTTCGGCGACGCGTGCAAGGCCGATGAGCGCCTGCGGTTGCTCGGGCGCAACGGCGTACGCTCGCTCCAACACGGTCCTTGCTTCGTCGTCGCGGCTCTCTTGGACGTAGAGCAGTCCCAAGGCGTCGAGACACCCATAGCTGCGGCGATCGAGGGTGAGACAGCGTTGCAGCGATGCGCCGGCTGCGGTGAACTCCCCGATCGCCGTCTGCGACAAGCCGAGCCCGTCGAGTGCCGAGGTCGAGGTCGGATCGAGAACGAGCGCTCGCGCAAAGGCGGTTGCCGCATCGCGGGGCAGATAGAGCGCGCCGAAGAGCTGTGCGGCTTCCAACTGTATCGTCGCGTCGTCGGGATTCGCTGTAGCGAGCCGGCGCATCTCCCGGCTGAACGCGGTAAGATCGCCCTTGCGCTCGTGCAGCAGCACGAGATAGTAGATCGACTCGACGTCCGGCAAACTCTCTTGAAACTGCGCGATCGCCGCGTCGGTGCGGTTTTCGACCATGTAAACCCTACCAAGGTCGTTGTGCAAATCGCGCTCAAGCGGAAAATCAAAGAGCATCTTCTTATAGAGGGCTTCGGCATCAGCTACGTCGCCGTCGCTCAGGTACAGGTCTCCAAGAAAGGTGCGGACGCCCGTCTCTTCGGGATAGTTCATGAGGTAACGCCGAAGCGCGTTGACCGCACCCTGGAGATCGTGTGCCACGATACGCTGTCGCGCGTACTGGAGGGCGACGTTTGGATCGCTGATGGAGGAGATGCCGACGTCCGGGAGCGCAATATCGATCCCATCGTCAGCCCGCACAGGGGCGGCGCACCACACGGCCGCTCCCGCCAGCACGGCAAGAGCGAGAAGCCGGACGCCCCGCTTCATGGAGATTTCCTTCGCCGCGCCGAAGCGTTTCGCATGCATCGTCACCAGACACCCCTACGGGGGGTGAAGGCGGTTCCTCGCCCCAAGCCGTCCGAGCCCGGGTACACGGCGGTCAACTACCGCTACGCCGGCCAGGAGGGGAGTATTCACGAGGTCCTTGAGATCGGCGGCCGCGAGCTCGCCAAGGTCGGCTTCCGTGACCGCAAGATCGTGTACTATTACCTGGAGGACCTGGAGCTCGACCCCGCTGCCGAGCGCGGCACGTTTCATGACGTATAAACTCTAGCAGGAAGACGCCGCCCCGTCGCGCACGAACGGATGCTGGTCTTCCAGTGAACGCCGACGTAGCTCAGTTGGTAGAGCAGTTGTTTCGTAAACAACAGGTCACCGGTTCGAGCCCGGTCGTCGGCTTAAGAAACTTGCCTAAATCGTGCGTTATTAAAAGAGACAGTTAACACTCCTAACATACGCACGGAAAGAATCGCCGAAAAGGTGTAGACGGGTCGCTCGTTTGGGTATCTCTCGCCCCGATTTCTCGTTACTGCTTTTATCGGAGTGAGAACCACAACATGAAGAGACTTGCCTGGGTTCTGACCGTCGGAATGCTGACGGCTTCGTGTTCCGGTCATGGCGCGATGGCGCCAGGTATGCTTCCCTCCTCACACGTCGCCGGCGCTCCCGGCGGGGGCACCGCGACGAGCCGCGTTGCCGAAGCGATCGCTGCGCCGTCGGGATGGTCGACGACGAATACGCACGCGATGTCGCTGTCGGGCGCCACGGACCTCGGTGCAGTCACGGCGTCACAGGCGATTACCGTTGCCGTCGGACTGCAACTGCAAAACGTCTCACAGCTGCAAGCGGCGCTCAAAGGCAATGAGACGCTTTCGCGCGCGCAAGTGGCGAGCGAGTTCGATCCGACGAGCGCGCAAGTGCAGCAGGTCGAGTCGTATCTCGAAAGCGCCGGCCTCACGAACGTCTCGGTAACGCCGGACAACCTCATCGTGAAAGCGACCGGCACCGCAGCGCAGATCGAGAAAGCCTTCAACACCTCTCTGCATTCGTTCTCGTTTGCCGGCAACAACGTGTACGGGAACGTCTCGCCGGCGTATGTGCCGACGGCGCTCGGTGGGGTGGTCGTCGCCGTGCTTGGCCTCAACGACGTAAACGATTTCTTCTACAAGCCGAGAATGGCGACGCAGGCGACGGCGTGCGAACAAGGCGTCACCGTTCCGTGCGTACGCTTCTACGACCCGGCGACGTTCCAGAGCGCATACGACGTCGCATCGCTGCCGCCCGCGACAAGGACCGCGATCGCGATCATGGCTGAGGGAAACACCTCGCAGGCCGTCGCGGACTTTCGAACCAACGAACAGCAGTTTCATCAACCGCAGGTGCCGCTCCAAGTCCGCCAAGTCGGCCTTGCCAGCACCGATACCTCGGGCGATACCGAGTGGACGCTCGACATGACCTATTCGACCGCGATGGCGGGCAACGTCAGGATGCTCTATGTCTACGATACGACGTCGCTGACGGATTCTGACATCGCGCTCGAGTTCGATAAATGGATGACCGACGACACGGCGCAGGTTGCCAACGCCTCGTTCGGTGAGTGCGAGGTCTTTCCGTACCTCGACGGCGCGATGGTGCTCATCGACGAAGTGCTCGTGCAGGCGGCAGCGCAAGGGCAGACGCTCTTTGCGTCCTCGGGCGACTGGGGCGGCTACTGCAACGTGGAAGGCGATACGAACGGCGTCCCGGGCGGCGTTCCGATGGTCGCCTATCCCTCTGCATCGCCGTACGCAACCTCCGTCGGCGGGACGGACCTTCTCACGAACGCGGACGGGAGCTATCAAGGTGAAACGGCCTGGGAAGCTGGCGGCGGTGGTTTGAGCCAGTTCGAGTACGCGCCGTACTGGGAGGCGCAGGCGCAGCCGGTTGCGAGCCAAGGGGAATCGTTCCGAGGACTTCCCGACGTTGCGATGGACGCCGCACTCGAGACGGGAGCCGAACTCTACACGTCGGGCGCGGCCGCGAACGGCTCGTGCACGCCGTGCATCACCGGTGGGACGAGCCTCGCATCGCCGCTCGCGGCCGGAACGTATGCGCGGCTGCAGAGTGCAAAGGGAAACGCACTCGGCTTCGGTCCGATCAGGTTCTACAACATCTACGCAAATAATCCCAACGCAAGCGAAGACAGCACGGGCTTGGGTGCGTGGGAACTCGTCGGCGGATTCCACGACATTCTCACGGGAACGAACGGACTCTACACGGCGCTGCCACGCTACGACATGACCACGGGCCTCGGATCGTTCGACGGCGCAAAGACGCTGGGGCAAATCTGATGGCTCGGCGACTGCAGGCAACGCTCGGACTCCTCGCGCTCGTGGCCGGTTGCTCCGGTCACGGCGCTCCCTCGATGCTACCGATGACCGGGCCGCAGAGCGCGGCACGCACCAATGCCGGAACCGGCGGAACGCGCGCGGCCGCGCTCTCGATTGCCGTGCCTTCGGGATGGGCCGCAACCGCGACGCTTCCGCTCGCGCTCTCGGGCGCGAGTGATCTCGGCGCACTGGCGCCGTCACAGCCGGTCACCGTGCGTGTTGGGCTCCAGCTGCAGAACGCAGCGGCACTGAAGTCGGCGATCGCATCCGGACAGACGATGTCGACTGCCGCGTTTATGTCGACATACGCTCCGACAGCAGCGCAAGTCTCACAAGTACAGACGTACTTGCAGTCTCAGGGATTCAGCAACGTCGTCGTCGAGCCGAACAACCTTATCGTCAGCGCAACGGGCACCGCGGCGCAAGCGGAGAAGGCGTTCAACACGAAGCTCGAGAGCTTTTCTTTGAACGGTACGACGGTGTACGCAAACACGGCGGCGGCGCTCGTCCCGCAGTCGCTTGCCGGCACCGTGCTTGCGGTATTAGGTCTCAACGACGTTCAAGCGGCGCGCGTGCGTCCGCGCGAACGCGGAGACGGAGGGCACGATGGCCCAGACGGACCGCGACCGCAACCGACGCCGCCCGGGACGCCGGAGTCTCCGTGTTCGCTCTACGGCTTGGAGATCATCGGTGCGCCGACGCCGCTGCCCGAGCCGGCATCCTCGCAGGTCGGCTGCCTACGCAACTATCGCCCGGCCGATTACTGGCGCGCGTACGACGTCGGACACACGCCGACGGCAAGAGAGATCAGCATCGCGATCATGACCGGAGGCGCGCTGGGTAGTGCGGTCTCGGACTTTCGCACGAACGAGCAGGCCGACGGCGTTCCTCCCGCGCCCGTCGTCGTCAAGCAGGTCGGACTTCCCGGCGGTGCCGTGAGCGGCGGTTCGGACGAGTGGACGCTCGACATGACCGCGTCGAGCGGCATGGCGGGACAGGTTCGCACCGTCTATGTCTACAACACGACGGCACTCGACGACTCAGACATCGTGCTCATGTACAACCGGTGGGTCAGCGATGACCGGGCGCAGATCGCAAACTCGTCGTTCGGCGAGTGCGAAGCCTTTGCATATCTCGACGGTTCGATGGTGCTTGCAGACGAAATCTTCGTCGAAGGCGCCGTGCAAGGGCAGACGATGTTCGCTTCCGCCGGAGACACCGGTTCGTTCTGCCCGGTTGGAACCGGCGTGAACGGCGTGCCGGCGGGCGCGCCGATGGTGAACTGGCCCGCTGCTTCCTCGTACGTCACGGCAGTGGGCGGAACGACCCTGCTTACCGACAACGCCGGCGCGTATCAAGGTGAAGCTGCGTGGTATTCGACCGGCGGCGGCGTGAGCCAGTTCGAGTACTCGCCGTATTGGCAGACGGCGCAGCCGCTCGGCGGGAGCTTCCGCGGCGTTCCCGACGTTGCCATGGACGGCGATCTGCAGACGGGGATGATCCTCTACCTTTCGGATGCGGGGGGCTGGACGGTGATCGGCGGCACGAGCCTCGCGTCGCCACTTGCCGCCGGGTCTTGGGCGCGACTGCTGGACGCGCACCGCAATCTCGGCTATGCGCCGCCGGTGCTGTACGCTGACTTCACGTCGCATGCGGCGGGAAGCACGCAGACGGGACCGCCGGCATGGCAGCCCGACGGCGGATTCCACGACATCGTCACCGGTGGCAACGGTCTCTATACCGCGCTGCCTGGTTACGATTACACGACGGGGCTCGGCTCGTTCGACGTGAGCGTCATGAACGCGCAGCTCTAACGGGCATCTCACCCTAGATCTTCGCAGGGGCGCCGGATTCCGGCGCCCCTCGTCGAAGCGCCGGGCATGCCGCTCATCGCACTTCCTCCGCAAAGCGCTGGTCCGCCCGCCGGGTTCGACTACGTTACCGTCGATGCACTGCACCATAGGGTGTACGCTGCGCACGGCCACGCGCAGAAGCTGCTCGTCGTCGATGCCGACACCGGCCGCGTGCTCAGACAGATCACCGTCGGGCACATGGCAGGCTCCGCACCGGATCCGGCAACCGGCTACGTCTACACGGGCAACGGGAGCAACGAAAGCGTTTCGGAAGTGGATCCCGTCAGCGGGCGGGTTTTGCGCACGGTCTCCGTGCAGGGCCACGTCGACGCGATCGCGCTCGATCCGGTGCTGCACCGCATCTATGCCGACGAGGACGACGGAACGCGCATGTTCGTCATCGACACGCGCACGTTCAAGGAGATCAAGGTCATCCCGCTGCCGGGTCACAAGCCGGAGTATCTGCAGGTGGATCCGCAGACGCATGCCGTCTATCAGAACGTCTCCGATCCGAACGGAACCTTCAGCGGGATCGCGGTCATCGATCCGCATACGCTCTCAGTCGACAGAGTCATCCGCACGCCTGATCTGCGCGACAATCACCCGCTGCAGTACGATAGCGTGCACCACGTATTGCTCGTCGCGGGTGAGAACCGTCTCCTCGACGTCTACGCTCGCAGCGGCAAGCGTCTCTATCAGATTCCGTATCCGTACGGCGTCGATCAGTGCAGCTTCGACGCGTCACGAGGGTGGCTTGCCTGCGCGAGCAGCGGCATTACGCTCGTCAAATGGAACGGGGACGCCGCGCCGCGTATCATCGCGCACATTGCGGGGCCGTACGGCATGCACACCTGCGCGATCGATCCCACGACGGGAACGATCTTCGCCGTGTGGAGCGGACCGAGCGGATCGTACGTCGGCCGCTTCGTTTACCGGCCGGGTACGTGACAGACGACGTTATTGCGCTCGAAGTAGCGCTGATGGTAGGCTTCGGCCGGCCAGAACGTCGTGGCGTGCACGATCTGCGTCGCGATCGTCTTCCCCAGGCGCTCTTGCTCCCGCGCCAATGATGCGCGCGCAGCCGCCTCTTGCTCCGGAGCATGAAAAAAGATTGCCGATCGGTACTGCGAGCCGACGTCGGCGCCCTGACGGTTGACCTGCGTGGGGTCGTGCATCCTCCAGAAAATCTCGAGCAGTCGCTCGTAGGAGAGACGCTGTGGGTCGAACGTCACTTCCGCGGCCTCGGCATGTCCCGTCGCATCGCTGCACACCTCTTCATAGGTTGGAAACGAGCTTTTGCCGCCGGTGTAGCCTACGACGACGTCGAGCACGCCGGCAGCCGGGCGCAGCGCTGCCTCCGTGCCCCAAAAACATCCCGCCGCAAACGTTGCCTTTTCAGTCATAGCTCGATGATGTTGGCCGCGGCTGCGGTATTATCATGCCGGCGCACGGCCGGGCGTCGCGCGAGCTGCCGCGTGTCATGGTGAGCGTCGCGAGTGCATAGCACGAGCGGAGTCGAACCACTGACGCAATCTCTTGTTAGCTGTTGCGCTACGGCCGGTCCCTCGTCTCCGCGCCTTCGGCGCTACGCTCGGGATGACAGATGGCGCGCTACGGGCGGTCCTTCGACTACGCGCCTTTGGCGCTACGCTCGGGATGACAAAAATGCGTGCTACGCTCAGGGTGACAGCGCGCTTATTCTGCGACGTCGTTGCGCAATACGTCATCGAGCGACTCGCGACGAGCGAGAAGGACGGGGGGCTCGTTCGCACGCGTTCCTACGACCGCCGGTCGAACGAAGCGATTGTAGTTGCTTGCCATGCTGTAGGTATACGCCCCCGTTACCGTCATGGCGACGAGGTCGCCTTCGCATAATGCACTCGGCAGCATTGCGCGGCCGAGCTCGTCGTTCTCGCAGGAGCAGCCACAGATCCTAACCTCGCGCAGGTCGAGGTTCGGCTTTGAAACTGCGAACGCATGATGGTAGGCGCCGTAGAGCGCCGGTCGAGGGTTCTCGTATAACCCTCCGTCGACCACGACGAACGTACGGCGCGCTTGGCGCTTGACCGCGAGGACGCGATAGAGCGTCGTGCCCGCGGGGCCGACGAGCATGCGCCCCGGTTCAATGCCGACCTGCGGCGGAGGAATGCGAACGCGAGCCGACGCAGTGCGCACCGCTTGACTCACGGCTGCGATCGTGGCTGCAAAGTCGATGCGTTCGTTGGGGCGATCGGGATGCGTCGTCACCCCGAAGCCTCCGCCCACGATGATCTCGCGCGTCGAGAAACCGTCTTGCGCAAAGCGGGCGGCGGCTGTCACGAGCGCCTCCGCGACCGCGACGTAAGCGCCGGATTCGTAGATCTGTGAACCGACGTGCGCGTGCAGACCCACAAAGTGCAGAGACGCAGCTTGGCGCAGTATTGCTCGCGCGGCGGCCTCTTCGCGCGGTGGAAAGCCGAACTTCGTCTCCTCACCGCCGGTTCGTACGAAGGCGTGCGTATGTGCCTCGATCCCTGGATTGAGCCGCAGCATCACGGAAATGGGATGCTCTGTGGAGAGCGCCGCGAGGCGTCGCAGTTCGTGCATTCCGTCGACGACGATTCGCCCGACCCGGCCATGTGCCGCGGCGGCGAGTTCTTCGTCGCTCTTTCCGCAGCCGTGCAGTGTGATGCGTTCCGCCGGAAATGATGCGCGCTCGGCGGTAAGGAGCTCGCCGAGCGAGCAGACGTCGAGGCGAAGTTCGTGCGCGGCGATCATGCGCGCGAGCGGAACGAGGAGCAGCGCCTTGCCGGCGTAGGCGATTTCGATGCCGAGCGGATCGCAGACGCTACGACAGCGATCGACGGCGGAGTCGAACGCGTCAAGGTCGAGCACCAGGAGCGGCGTCTCGTACTTCTGGGCGAGCTCCTCTGCGACGCTCGGCGAGAGCGTCAAAACTGCCTCAGGAAGGCGTCGACACGCTCCTGCGCGATGCCGGCTGCGAGAAGCCTGCCCGCAAACTCGTTGGCATCCAGGGGAGGGGCGACGAGCATGAACGCCGCGCGCTCACCCTCGTGCGCGCAGACCGTGCACAAGCGCGTTGCCGCCGGTACGAGCGCGCACTCGTACGGCTGCAGCACGGTCTCAATCTCCTCGGCGACGAGCGTGACCGGCGCATCGAGGGCCATGAAGACGAGGGGCCGGTCCCGCGTTGCCAACGTCGCCGGTTCCCGTGCAGCGACGACGCGTTCGACGATGAAGTGCGCGTCTGCGATGAGCGCGGTACGCTCGAGCGTTTCGAACGTATACGTGACGCCGTCGATAGCGCCGGACTTCCCTGCACGGTAATCGAGCACGTCGGCGGCTTTGCCCACGTGCAAGGGCCGGGGCTGACCGTTGGCGTCGAGCCGATTCCAGTCGAAGATGCGGTACGTAAGATCGCTCGCCTGCTGCGTCTCGAAGAGCACGATGCCCGCGCCAATCGCGTGCAGCATGCCGGAGGGCAAGTAGAAGGCGTCGCCCGCCTTGACCGGAACGCGGCGCAAGAGATCGCCGAGCGTTCCGTCGGCAACGCGACGCTCGTACTCTTCTCGCGACGTGTCCCTCGTCCACCCGAGCACGATCTCCGCTTGCGGCTGGGCGCGCAGCACGTACCAGCATTCGGTCTTTCCGTTCTGCTGGCGTTCGACGCGCTGCGCGTATGCGTCGTTTGGGTGTACTTGCA
Source organism: Vulcanimicrobiota bacterium (assembly GCA_027315245.1). Taxonomy (GTDB): domain Bacteria; phylum Vulcanimicrobiota; class Vulcanimicrobiia; order Vulcanimicrobiales; family Vulcanimicrobiaceae; genus Tyrphobacter. The sequence continues at coordinate 30,733 of DAHUYK010000132.1, forward strand.
CCGAGAGCCAGTCCCGTGCGTCGATCGTTTTCGTGAGGATCGGGAAGATCCGCGCAGGATCGATCGCGCCGAGAAGAAGGGGTCCGAGCCGGGTGCGCAGGTCCGCCACACTCGCCCCGGCAAGCGCGCCGTTGCGAACGCGATTGTCGTCCCAGCACTTCCACGATTCACCGCCCCAGATCGCGGTCGTCTCTTTTGGTTGCAGAAGGT
>DAHUYK010000135.1 GCA_027315245.1 Vulcanimicrobiota bacterium
TTACGCTCTAAGCGTTAGCGGCGCAGTCCGAGTTCTCCGATGAGCTTACGGTAGCGCTCGAGATCGGTGCGCTGCACGTAGTTCAAGAGACTGCGGCGCCGGCCGACCTGTAAAAGCAGTCCGCGGCGGCTGTGGTGGTCCTTCTTGTGCGTCTTGAGATGCTCGGTGAGCTGGTTAATCGACGCTGTGAGCACGGCAATCTGAACTTCAGCGGAGCCGGTATCGTCTGCGTTACGGCCGTGTTTGGCCGCGATATCGGCTTTTTGCTCCTTGGTGAGCGGCACAGGCTTTCTCCTTATTCCAGGAAGGTCTCGCTCGAGTGCAGCGTTTGCCGCCTCGGCGACCGCGCTACTATAGCAGGTCGTGCCCGGCGCTCGCAAGGGGAAGAGCCTCGTTCGGAGGATAGAGCCGCTTCATGGATTTAGGAGTTCGAGGGCGCGTCGCCCTCGTCACGGGCGCGAGCTCGGGTATCGGCGCAGCCGTTGCGCTCGCACTTGCCGCTGAAGGCGTGCGCTTGGCGGTTGCAGCTCGCCGCGCCGGCCGCTTGCACGAGGTCGCCGACGGCGCACTTGCGGCGGGGGCCGAGAAGGCAGAGTTCTTCGAAGTCGATCTGAATGACGGCTCGAGCATCACGCAGATGCTTGCGAGCGTGCGCGAGGCGCTCGGCGACATCGATATCCTCGTTGCAAACGGCGGCGGCCCGAAGGCAGGAGCTTTCTTGGACCTGCGCCCTGCCGACTGGGACGCGGCGCACCGGGGAACGCTGCGCGCGATGCTCGATCTCGTCGACGGCGTGCTGCCCGCAATGCGTGCTCGGCACTGGGGGCGTATTGTCGCGCTGACGTCCACGGCGGTCGAGCAGCCCATCCAAAATCTCGTGCTCTCGAACGCCTATCGCACCGCGCTCGTAGCGGCGCTCAAGACGCTCTCGAGCGACGTTGCCCGCGAAGGTATCACGGTGAATGCCATCGCGACCGGTCGCGTTGCGACCGACCGGTTGCGCGAACTGTACGGCAGCGAAAGCGAAATGCGCGAAGCTGCCGAGCGCGACGTGCCGATCGGCCGTGCCGCATCCGCGCAGGAGTACGCGCCGCTCGTTGCATTTCTCTGCGGAGAGGGCGCGAGCTACGTCACCGGTCAGACGATTGCGATCGACGGTGGGCTGGTTCGCGGCCTTTTCGGGTAGCTGCAGGGCGAACAAGGCCACGCGCGCCGGGAAGCGAATCGTACGGCGCGATGCAGGGAGTAGAAGGAAAGAGGGTCGCCGCGCTCATCGGCGACGGCTATGAGGAGCAAGATCTCGGCGAGGCCCGCCGTGCCCTTGAGGAGGGCGGCGCGATCGTCACGATCGTCGGCATCGACGAAAAATCGCGCGCGCGAATTCGGGGCAAGCGCGGTCTCGACGAGGGCGGCACCTCGCGCGCCGAGGAACTCGTTGCCGACTGCACTGCCGACGACTTCGATGCATTGCTGCTTCCCGGCGGCACCTCCCCGGATCGCATTCGCACGAACCGCGACGTCCAGCGATTCGTGCGCGAGTTCGAAGCGGCAAAGAAGCCGATCTTCGTCGTCGGGCACGGCGCACAGGTGCTCATCTCGGCGCAGATCGTTCGCGGCCGGCAGCTCACTGGGGCAAGCGCAATCGGCGACGACATCCGCAACGCCGGCGGGCTCTATCGCGATCAACCGACGGTGAACGATTCCAACTGGGTCTCGACGCGCGGCGGTGAGGACATGCCGCAGTTCAATCGTGCCATGATCGAGAAGCTGGCACAGGCCGTCCCAGTAGCTTAGCTCTCGACGGCTTCCAAGCGCGGATTCGGCCGCTCGGGACGCCCCACTTTGTGGCATGGTCGCCAGACACCCTTTTGGGAAACTGCGGCGATGTCGGCAGTGAAGTCGAACCGTCCGGCGTTTTCGAAGAAGGCGCTGCCGACCGCGTAAGCGTCGACCGGAACCCCGGCTCGTTCGAACGATGCGATGCGGTGCGCCGTGAACCCGCCGCTGGCAACGATACGCACGTGCGTGAAGCCTTCACCGTCGAGTGCGTGGCGAACGTTCCACACGAGCTGCGGATTCACGCCGGTCGGCGTGAACGTTCCCATTTGATTCCAGAGCGACTTGTCGACGAGCGTCCGCGACGTGTCGAGCCGCACTCCCCAAAGACGATCGCGGAGCGCCCGTGCAACGGCGAGACTCGTGCCGACACAATCGTTGTCGAAGTCCACGAGCGCAATGACCGGAGCCTGTGGTTCGGCGTACTGCGCCACCTTCTGTGTCGCGAGCACCGTGTCGCCGCCGTACGCGGCGATGAGCGCGTGCGGTACCGTGCCCATACCGTGCGCTCCCCACCACTCCGCGTTGGCGTCGGTCGAGACGCCGAGCGCGCCCGAAATGTAGGCGGCGTACCCGTCGCCTGTCTGTACGAGATGATGGTCGAAGCGCGCCGGAAAGAAGAGCACGTTCTTTCCGTTGGCCGCCGAAACGATCTCGCGGGCGTTCGTGGCGATGCGCGTGCGGCGCGACAGCGCGCCGAGATAGCACGTTTCGAGGTGCGCGAACAGCCCGTAGTCGCCCTCGATCACGAGCACGCTCTCGTACGGCGAGATCTGGGTTCCGTCGGGAAGCGCCAAGACGCGCAACGCGGGCCATCCGTCCTCCCAGTCTCCGCTGGGCAGACGGCGTCCGCTGCAGAGGCGCAGGATCGCAAGCGCTTCGTCGATGCCGCAGAGCACGGCTTCCGCCCGCTCGAAAACCTGCATCCGAACGGTCGGGTGCGCGCCGTCGAGCGCGAGAATCTCGCGTGAGCGGTTGAAATACGCGTCGGAGTAGTACCCGTCGCGCATCTTCTCGACCGGCAAATTGAAAACCGATGGTTCCAGCCGCGGCTTCATAGGCTTCCTCGCTTCGCCGCAGCGGGCGCGTCGTCCGCGTGGGAAGAACAGGGCCAGCGATGCTCACGAACACCCAGGTTGCGGCACGCCTGCTCGAGATTCGGACGCTCATGGAGATGGCAGGCGAGTCGTTCTACAAGTACATGGCGTACGAGAAGGCCGCAGCGAGCGTCGAAAACGCGCCACCCCTCGCACCGCTCGTCGCCAGCGGCACGCACCTGGATCTGCCGGGCATCGGCTCATCGATCGGCTCCGTCATTGCGCAGTTGCTCGAGAACGGCACGGCGGAGCCACTGCGCGTGCTGCACGAACGCTTCCCGCCGACGGTTCTCGAGCTGCTCGGGGTCGGGGGCATCGGAACGAAGACGGCGGCAATGCTGTACGAGGAGTTTGGGATCGCGTCGATCGACGACTTGGAGCAGGCGCTGCGCGCGGGACAGCTCGACGGCGTGCCGAGGCTCGGCAAGAAGACGCTTGAGAACTGGCGGCGGAGTGTGCTCGAATACAAGGCGCACCTGACGCGTACGCCGCTAGCGCGAGCGCGCAGCATCGCCCGCGAGGTCGAAGCCTTCCTCTGCGAGGGGCCGCCGCTCCATCGTTTGGCGGCGGCAGGAAGCGTGCGCCGTCACGAGCTGACGGTCGGCGACATCGATCTCGTCTGCACGAGCGATGACGCACAGGCTGTGACGGCGCGCTTTACGTCGTGGGAACGTGCAGAAGCCGTGCTCGCAGACGGACCGACGAAGGCGAGCATCTGGCTTGCCGACGGCGTGCAGATTGACTTGCGCGTGCTGCCCGATCACCTATACGGGAATCTCCTGCAGCACTTCACCGGCTCACGCGAGCACAACGTCAAGCTGCGCGAGTACGCGGTGCGCAACGCGCTGCGCGTTTCGGAGAACGGCATCGTCGATCTGCGCAGCGGCGCGGTGACGACCGCGGTGGAAGAAGCCGGCGTCTACGAACGTCTCGGCATGCAGTACGTGCCTCCGGAACTGCGCTTGGGCCTCGACGAGATCGATCGAGCGCTGCAGCATGCATTGCCCGTACTCGTCGAGAGCGGGGATCTGCGCGGCGACTTCCACATGCATACGACGTGGAGCGATGGCCGCGACGCCCTCGACGAGATGGTGGCAGCAGCTGCCGCGCGCGGCTACGAATACCACGCGATCAGCGATCACTCGCCGTCGCGTGGGCGTTTCGGCCTCTCACCCGAGCGCGTGCAAGAACAGCGGCGCGCGATTGAAGTGCTGCGTGAGCGTTACGGCATCGAAACGCTCTGCGCAAGCGAGGTCGACATCCTTCCCGACGGAAGCCTCGACTACGCCGACGACGTGCTCGCCCGGTTCGACCTCGTCATCGCCAGCGTGCACGCTGCATTCGATCAATCGCCCGCCGAGATGACGGCACGGCTCGTGCGCGCGTGCGAAAATCCGTTCGTGACCATCCTCGGTCATCCCACGGGCCATCGCTTCAACGAGTTCGAAGGGTACGCGTTTGACTACGACGCGCTCTTCGCCGCTGCCGCGCGCACCGGCACGGCACTGGAGATCGACGGCCAGCAGCCGCGGCTCGATCTCTGCGCAAGCCTCGCGCGCCACGCCGCCACCTTCGGAGCGACCTTTGCGCTCGATAGCGATGCACACCGTGCCGAGCGTCTCGACGGTGTGGAGCTCGCGCTCGGTCAGGCGCGCCGAGCCGGGCTCACGAAAGAGCAGGTGCTCAATGCGAAGCCGCTTGCCGAGGTACTCGAGTTCGTACGGCGCAAGCGTGCGCCAAGATGTCGTTGAGGATGCTCGGGTCCGCTTCGTCGGCGTGCGTGAAGTCCAAGTGCATGGATGCGGAAGCGCCGTACGAGCTGCGCGTGTTGCGTGCCTCGACGTCGATCTTCGGCATGATGGCGTCGTAGGGCTGCAGGTTCGGGCGGAATCCAAACGCGCCGTAGAGCGGCATGGCGACGGAATCGTAAATGGTCATGGGCTGCAATCCCAAGAGGATCTCGATCGTGTGCAGCACCGAGGCGGTGGTGTAGATCGCATGGTGCGTTCCAGGCAACGCGTAGGGGCTGGCGACGTAGAGCGTCGTGCGCTGGTCGTCGACGTGATCCGGACCGTCCTGCGCGTCGTCTTCGATCGCGAAGATCGCCGTCGTCGCCCAGTAGGGCGAGTGCGAGACGGCATCGACGATCTCGCCGAGCGCGTAATCGTTTTGCGCGACGTACGCCTGCGGCGTCAGCGCGCCGGGACGCGTGCCCATCGTGTGGTCGTTGGGAAGACGCACGATCTCGAGCTGCGGTAGGTCGTCACCGGCGACGTAGCGGTCGAACTCGGCTTTCCATGCCTCGTAGCGCACTTGATCGCTGACGAGGAGGTTCCACCCGGGGTAGTTCGGATCGACGTGGCCGTCGTCGAGATGCGGCATGTGCGAGACCGCCGGCTGGCCCGGCTTCGTAACGAGATCGACGAACTCGCCGTAATCGCGATACGTGACGGCGGCGCGCGCCGCATCGTCCCATAGATAACCGTTGTGCGGTACGCCCGCGACGTCGCCGTCCTCGAAGTCGTACCCCGGTCTGCGGCCGGAGTAGTTCTGAGGCCAGAAGCGTTCGACGTAGTCGCTCGCGATGGCCGCCGTCGACCAGTTGTGTCCGTCGGCGCTGATCTGCGCGTCGGCAAACGTGCGGTCGAAGACTCCGAAACGCTCCACGATGGCGTGCTGGTTCGGCGTGACGCGCGCGCCGAACCACGCGAGCCCGGGGTCGCCGTCGGCGCCTCGAACGTCGCCGAGCACCTGATCGTACGTCCGGTTCTCTTTGATGATGTAGATGACGTGCTTGATCGGACCGCCCGGACGCAGAATCGTATGTGCCGGAGCGACCCAGCTCTGCGATGCGTTCGCGACGACCTGCGCCGTGTCGGTCGCGTGTGCGTTCACGATGCGAATCGAACCGTCGAGGCTCGAACCGACATAGCCCGCGCGCGGGCCGCCGCCGTACGGATGGTAATCGGGATTCGCAGGGCTCGATTCGCCCTTTGCGTCGCTGACGTAGAGGCGCTCGCCGCTTCCCAGCGCGAGCCCGCTGGGATACCACCCGACGGGAATGCGCCCGAGCAGCCTTCCGTCGCGTACGACGGCAACGGCGTTCTCTTGCCCAAGGCTCACGTACACGTTGCGCTGACCGACGACGACGGCATTGGGCGATGCGCCGTATCCAGCCGTGCGTCCGTCGTGCAGCGAGAGGTCGACGTGTGCAACCAGGCGCAGCGTGCGGAGATCGACGATGCCGAGCGCGTCGTCGTCGGCCTCGGCAACGTAGAGCGCCGCGCCGTCCTTCGAGAGCGCGAGCGCGTCGGGATGCAGACCGACCGCGACGTATGCGACAGTGCGATGCGCAAGGTTCACGATGGCGACGCGGCGTTCACCGCGCAGTGCGACGTAGAGCAGCTTTCCGTCGTGCGAGAAGCAGAGATCGGACGGATCGCGTCCGACCGCGACGCTTTCATCCAGCGAGGCATTCGGAGCACGCAGAGAATGCAGTGCGCCGAACGAGACCCGGCCGGTCAAGTCGTCTGATGCGGCGATCAAACCGTTTGACGAGAGCGCAACCTGCGCCGGCCACGATCCCTTCGGGAGCGCGATGCGTCCTACGGAACCGTCCGCAAGATGAGCGACCTCGATTGCATCGTCGTTTTCGCCCGCAACGAGCA
>DAHUYK010000139.1 GCA_027315245.1 Vulcanimicrobiota bacterium
CGTTTCGGGCTCGGCTACGCCCCGGCGACGTGGGACGGGCTTGCGGGCGAACTGCAGCGCAACGGCATCGATCCTCGCCTTGCTGCCAAGGCAGGGCTCCTCAAGCCCAAGGAAAGCGGCGGATTCTACGACTTCTACCGGGACAGGCTCATGATACCGACGCTCGCGACGACGGGCGAGGTCATCGCCTTCGGCGGAAGAGCGCTGGGTGACGCGGAGCCGAAGTATTTGAATACAGCAACGACGCCCGTCTACACGAAGGGGCGTCATCTCTTTGCGCTCAACGCCGCCCGCCGGGCCGCGCAGCGAGACGGCTCGTTCATCATCGTCGAGGGCTACCTTGATTGCATCGCGCTCCATCAAGCGGGGTTCGACAGTGCTGTGGCCTCGCTCGGCACCTCGTTTACCCAAGAGCAGGCACGCGAGCTGTACAAGTACGCCCAGCGCATGTTTCTCTGCTTTGACGGCGATGCAGCCGGGAGCGCGGCTGCAACCAAGGCCGTAGAAACCGCGTCTAAAGTACTGGAGTACGCAGGGTCGAGTGTCCGGGTCGTGCTCCTGCCGCCGGGCGCGGATCCCGATTCGTACGTCCGCGAGCACGGAAGCCAAGGCTTGCGTGCACTGCTGGACGGCGCGAAACCGGCGATCGAGTTTCGGCTCGACCCTGAGATCGATCGCCTGCGCGACGGGTTCTCGTCGCCGGCGGTCATCGCGCGCAATGCTGAAGCCTTGATTCGCTCGATGACGCCTCGTGAGGAATGGGATCGCTGGCGCGTTTACGTCGCCGGACGACTGAAGGTGAATGCGGACGACCTTCGGAATAGCCGATTCCTCACGAACAGCGCAAACTTCACGCCACGCTCCAACGTCTCGGGAAGTCGATATGCGCCGCTTCGTTCGACCGCCGCGGGCGCGGTCGAGCCCCTCTCGTTCGAACGAGAAGTGGTGAGCATCATTCTCGAGGAGCCGGCGATCGCGCGGGACTTTAGCGATCGAATCGGTCCCACGAGCTTCCGCAACGAGCAGTACCGCAGGGTCTACGAGCGGATCGTGCGCCACGCGCATGAGCTCCGGACCACGGGAGATGTGATGGCGCTCTTCGCTGAGGATCCGGCGGCGATGAGCGTGCTCGCCGCGGAGGGCAGTCGCGATCGCAGCTCCACGGCGCGTTTTGGCGGTAGCGAGGAGCGCCACGCGCACCTTGAGCGCATCGTAGAGCGCATCGAGCGCGAGGAGGCCGAGTCGCGCTACCGGGAGCTCCGCCACCGTATTGACGAAGCCTTTACCGCCGGGGAACCCATTTCGGACGAACTTCGTAAAGAATCCGAGACGCTCGTGTCGAAATTGAAAAACGTGAGAGCGTGAAGAAATTGGAAAGAAAGGAGGTGAGAAAACAAACTATGCAACGCAAGAAGGGAACGGTCGCCGTAGCGCCGCTGCCGACAAACGAGGCGCCCCCGGCGAACCTGGACGAGGCAAAAAAGCGTCTGATTGCGCGCGGCAAAAGCCGCGGCGCCTTGACGCAAGAAGAAATTTACTCAGCGCTCGAGACGTTGGAAGACGTTAGCCCGGAGCAGATCGACGAGCTTTTTGAGGAGCTCTCGGGCATGGGCATCGAGATCGACGACGAGCAGAAAGACGAAAAAGAGAGCGCCGAGGAAGAGGCGGAGGAACAGATTGCCGACGGCCTGTCGCTCGACGATCCGGTTCGGATGTACCTCAAGGAGATCGGTCGGGTGCCGCTGCTCTCGATGGAGGAAGAGAAGGCATTCGCGATGCGCATCGAGGCCGGCGAAGCGGAAGCTCGTAAGAACGGCACGGCGGACAACGCAGTCATTGCCGACGGTGAAGAGGCGAAGCGTCAGCTCACCGAGGCAAATTTGCGCCTCGTGGTGTCGATCGCGAAGAAATACGTCGGTCGCGGCATGCTCTTTCTCGACCTCATTCAAGAGGGGAACCTGGGCTTGATTCGCGCCGTCGAGAAGTTCGACTATCGCAAGGGGTACAAGTTCTCGACATACGCAACGTGGTGGATTCGCCAGGCGATCACGCGCGCTCTCGCCGATCAAGCGCGGACGATTCGCATTCCCGTACACATGGTCGAGACGATCAATCGCCTCGTGAAGGTCTCACGCCAGCTTCTGCAAGAGCTCGGCCGCGAGCCGGCGGTGGAAGAGATTGCCGGCGCCATGGGTCTGAGCCCCGAGAAGGTGCGCGAGGTCATGAAAATCTCGCAGGAACCCATCTCGCTGGAGACACCGATCGGCGAAGAAGAAGATTCACACCTCGGCGACTTCATCGAAGATCAAGAAGCTGTTGCACCCGCAGAAGCCGCGTCCGTAATGCTGCTGAAAGAGAAAATGCAGGACGTGCTGCAAAATCTCACCGAACGCGAGCGCAAGGTGCTCGTCTTACGCTTCGGCCTCGAAGACGGTCATCAGCGCACGCTCGAAGAGGTGGGTCAAGAGTTCGGTGTGACGCGCGAGCGCATTCGCCAGATCGAGGCCAAGGCGCTGCGCAAACTGCGACACCCGTCGCGCGGCAAAGCGCTCAAAGACTACTGGTCCAACGAATAGGCTCACGCGCCCCTCGCCTCTCGACTCCGGCGCTACGCGCCTACGCTCGGGATGACAGCGCTACGCGCCTAGGCGATTGTCATCTCGAGCGTAGCGAGCGAAGCGAACGCAGTCGAGAGAAGCGCTTCGCCGCAGTGCCCGCTGCGCGCCTAGGCGATTGTCATCTCGAGCGTAGCGAGCGAAAGCGAACGCAGTCGAGAGAAGCGCCTCGCCGCAGTGCCCGCTGCGCGCCTAGGCGATTGTCATCTCGAACGTAGCGAGCGAAGCGAACGCAGTCGAGAGAAGCGCTTCGCCGCAGTGCCCGCTGCGCGCCTAGGCGATTGTCATCTCGAGCGTAG
>DAHUYK010000140.1 GCA_027315245.1 Vulcanimicrobiota bacterium
CTACGCTCAGCATGACAACGCGTGTGACGTTCGCTACGCTCAGCATAACAATGCGTGTAACGTTCGCTACGCTCTAAGCGGCCCGAGTTCAGAGCAGCTGTGAGAGCGCCTGCAGGATCGCTGACTCGTTCTGGAGCTGCGTCACGAGGCGTACGGAGTGCGGCGTCTCCCAAAGCTGCTCGAACGGCAGCATGACGCCGCCGCCTGCGACGAACGGCGTTGCCGTGTTGCCGGCGAGCGTGCGGAAAAGCAGTTCCGCGTAGAGCGCGTTCGCCCAGCCGAAGTCGGAACGCGTATAGCGCCAGTAGCCGCTGGCGTAGAACGATTCGTGGATGAGGCCGTCCTTGCTGTCGGTTTCGGCGAGCGTCGTGATCGCGGTCGCGATCTCGAGCGACGACGTCGACGTAAGCGCGCGTCCGATGATACCGAGCGGCCACACGTTGCCGGTCGGGGTGTGCGGGCTCCCGAGGCCGCTGGCGTACACGCCGGTGTAGTAGTACGGGTCGCCTTTGCTCAAGACGAAGTTGCGTGTCGTGAGATACGTGGGATCGTCGGCCGAGCACCAACCGATGTACGGAAGCGTCAAGAGGTTGGGAATATTCGCGTCGTCCATCATGCGCGCGTGGCCGAGACCATCCACCTCGTATGCGTATATCCAGCCCCCGCGCGAGGGATCGTAGACGATGCCGTAGCGCTCGACGCCGGTTTGTACCCGCTCGCCCAGTGCCGTTGCCGAGGCCGCGAGCGATCGATCGCCGTATCCCGCGATCGCCAGCGCGCTCAAGTCGCGCAGCGCAACGGCTGCGAGCGCATTCTGCGGAATGTTGAAGTGATAGTACACGGGATCGTCGGATGGGCGAAAGGCTCCCCAAATCATTCCGGTATCGCGATTGTACGCATCCTGTGACGGAACCGGATATGGCGGCACGTAGCGGCTGCACGTCGCGTGCTGCTCCTCGCACACGTACGTCGAAACGATACGGCGCAGCGCCGCGTGAAGGTCGGGCGTGAAGATCGAGCGATCGCGCGTCGTTCGCCAGTATACCGAGGCGAGAATGACCGGCCACGCGAGAGAGTCCACCTCCCATTTGCGCTCCCAGACGCGATAGTCGGCGGTGAAGGCGTTCGCGTACGGGTCGGTCAGTATCTCGCGCGCTTGCCGCTCGATGACGCCGGCCGTGCGCTCTTGGAGCGATGGAAAGTAGCGCTCAAACCGGACGTACGGAATGGTCTGTGCCGATGAGTCTCGCAGCCACATTGCCGGAATGTCGCCCGTCTGCACGTACGTCGTCGCGTCGTCTTCGAGCGTGAAATCGTGAAAGAGCGTATGGAAGAGCGTCTGCGCTTCGATGGCGCGGTGGCGGCGCCCCGTGAGGGGCACGATGAGCCGCTGTGCCGGCGCCGGAAGAGGGCAGAGCCCGACGAGCAGCACGAACAGCGCCGCGAGCGCCGCGCTCTTCACCTTCGACCGAGTGCATCGTGGAGCACGCTCTCCGCGAGCGGGCCGAGATCGACCTCGTCCGCGTTCGAGAGCAGCACGACGCCGAGCCGCAAAGATGGAAGCACGGCGACGTATGCCGAGTAGCCTGCAACGTAACCGCTGTGCCATGCACCCTGGTATCGCCCGATGCGTCCCGTGAAGAAACCCATGCCACCGAACAATCGAGCGAGATCGCGCGCGTCGACGACGCGCAACGTGAAGAGGTCGTCGAGCCAATGCCCCATGTCGACGGCGTTAGACTCCAAGTCGGCTGCACCGAAACCGATCGAACCAGTGCCCGCCGCAAGGCTTCCTTGGGCGCGGTCCGGCTCGTAGAGAAAAGGAAACCAGCTTGCGGTCTCGCTCAAGTGCAGCGGTGCAAAGAGGTCGCGGTGCAGCCACGCTCCAAGCGGCATGCCGGTTACGCGCTCGAGAATCATGCCGAGGAGCACGTAATCGGTATTGCTGTAGTTGTTCTCGGAGCCCGGCCGGAAGAGCAGCGGCAGCGACGTCACGCGGCGTACGATCTGTGCGGGCGACACCGGCTGGCGCGCGAGGCGGTCGAATCCGGGCTGCTGTGCGTAATCGGGAATCCCGCTGCGGTGCGCGAGCAGTTCGGCGATCGTGACGTCGCGCGCGTTGACGTACCACGGTACATACCGGCCCAACCGGTCGTCGAGGCGAAGGCGCCCGCGCTCGGCCAAGCGCAGGATGCTCGCTGCGATAAAGGGCTTTTCGAGCGATGCGACTGCAAAGATCGTGTGCGGCGTTACGCGTACGCTTCGCCGTCGATCCGCAAAACCGTAGCCGCGTGCGTAGACGATGCTGCCGTCGCGCACGACGGCGACGGAGAGACCGAGTATCCGATCCTCTCCCATGACGAAGCGCGTGATTGCATCGATGTTCGCGCGCTGCGCCGCGTTGAGCAGCGCGGCAAAGAGAAGAGCGTGCATTCCATGGCGGCGTTCGCCAATCGCGCGAGCAGGTCCGCCGTGGGTACGGACGCAAACGTCACGCCATAACCGTGACCGAGCAGAGGATCGCCGATCTCGTCAATGCCTTTCGCAATGGGGACGCGCGCGCGCTCGCGCGCGCGATCTCGCTCTGCGAGTCAGGAGAGGGCGCGCCGGTCGTCGCAGCGCTGCACGCGCTTGCGGGAAACGCTGCCACGGTCGGCATCACGGGGCCGCCGGGCGTCGGCAAATCGACGCTCTGCGCTGCGCTCGTTCGCAAGGCCCGCAGTGCAGGCCGGCGCGTCGGCGTCATCTCGGTCGACCCGAGTTCACCCTTTTCGCACGGCGCGTTGCTCGGGGATCGCATTCGCCTTGCAGAGCACTTTACCGACCCAAACGTGTTCATTCGATCGATGGCGAGCCGCGGACACCTTGGCGGTCTAGCGGGAGCGACCGCGGATGCCGCGCTCTTGATGGATGCCTTTGGCCTCGAGTTCATCGCGATCGAGACCGTCGGCGCGGGCCAGAACGAAGTCGAGATTGCCGAGCTTGCGCAAACGACGATCGTGGCTTTGCAGCCAGGCAGCGGCGATTCGATTCAAGTGCTCAAGGCCGGCATCTTGGAGATTGCCGACGTCTTCGTCGTCAATAAGAGCGACCACCCGATGGCGAATCAGCTGCGTCGCGAGATTCGAGCGATGCTCGGGATCATGCAGTATGAAGGATGGGTACCGGAGGTCGTGGCAACGCAAGCGTTGGAGGGTGACGGAATCGACGCGTTGTGGGAGGCGATCGAGCGCCACGCGCTCTTCCTCAACGAAAGCGGCGAAATCGAACGCCGCCGCCGCGAGCGCTTCGCGCACCAGGTGCGCGCCATCGCAGCGGGCCGCATTCGCGCGCTCGTCGAGCGTGCGATAGCCACCGGCTCGGACGACGGCGATCCGTATGCGGCGGCGGCGCGGGCGCTGGCATCGCTCGGCATCCAGGAATGACCTGCGGACGGTGCCCGTGAAGGTGTAGACTGCATGGCGAAGATGATCGAGCGCGGACTGCGAAGCGGACCGGGATCGGGTGCGGTCGACCGCACGATCTCGGACGTTCCGCTGAACGTCGTCTATGCGCCGTCCGATACCGAAGAGCTCGATTACGGGCGCGATCTCGGCGAGCCCGGTGCCTACCCCTATACGCGAGGTCTGCACCCGACGGGCTATCGCGGGCGGCTCTGGACCATGCGGCAGTTCGCCGGGTTCGGGACGCCGCGGCAGACGAACGAACGATACAAGTTTCTCCTCGCGCAGGGACAAACCGGGCTATCGGTCGCCTTCGACATGCCGACGCTCATGGGATACGACTCCGACGCGCAGGCGGCGCGCGGCGAGGTCGGCCGGTGCGGGGTCGCCATCGACTCGCTCGCCGACATGGAGATGCTCTTCGACGGCATCGACATGGGTGCGGTCACGACGTCGATGACGATCAACGGGCCGGCGGCCATTGCGCTCGCACAGTACGTCGCCGCGGCCGAGAAGCAAGGCGTCCCGCGCGATCGGCTCGGGGGCACCGTTCAGGCGGACATTCTCAAAGAGTACATCGCACAGAAGGAGTGGATATTTCCGCCGCGCCCGCACATGCGGCTCATCGTCGACATGATTGCGTTCTGCACGAGCGAGATGCCGCGCTGGAACACGATCTCCATCTCCGGCTATCACATTCGCGAGGCCGGCTCGACGGCGGCTCAAGAGCTGGCCTTTACCCTCGCCGACGGTTTTGCATACGTCGAGGCATGCATGGCGGCCGGAATGGACGTCGACTCGTTCGCGCCGCGTCTCTCCTTTTTCTTCAACTCGCACATCGACTTCTTTGAAGAGATCGCGAAGTTCCGTGCGGCACGTCGCATCTATGCCCGCAGAATGCGCGATCGTTACGGTGCCAAAGATCCGCGCTCGTGGCAGTTGCGTTTTCACACCCAGACGGCGGGCTGCAGTGCGACCGCGCAGCAGCCGGAGAACAACATCGTGCGCGTTGCGTACGAGGCGCTCGCCGCCGTTCTCGGCGGGACGCAGTCGTTGCACACGAACTCGATGGACGAAGTGCACGCGCTGCCGACCGAAAAGTCGGCTGAAATCGCGCTGCGTACGCAGCAAGTGCTCGCCTACGAAACGAACGTCACGAACGTCGTCGATCCTCTCGGCGGATCGTACTACGTGGAATCGCTCACGAGCGAGCTGGAACGTCAAGCTGAGGCGTACTTCGAACAGATCGCGGAATACGGCGGCGTCGTCGAGGCAATCGAAGCCGGCTTCTTCGCGCGCGAGATCGCTGAGGCGAGCTACCGGTATCAGCGTTCGATCGAGGCAAAGGATCGCATCGTCGTCGGCGTCAACGCGTTCGAAAAAGAGGAACGTTTCGACGACATCGAACTTCTGCGCATCACCGAGAAGACGGAGCGCGAACAAACGCAAGCGGTGCAGCGCGTACGTGCGGAGCGCGATGCCGCGCGAGCACGCGCATCGCTCGAACGGTTGCAGCGGGCGTGCCGCGACTCGAAGGACAACGTGATGCCGCACCTCATCGCCTGCGTGAACGCGTACTGTACGGAGGGGGAGATCGTAGAAGCCATGGTCGAGGTGTACGGCCGGTACGTGGAACGGAGTGTTTTCTGACATGCAACAGTGGTCGAACGAGATACAGCGCATGCGCGCGCGCCGCACGCTCTCCGAGGTGAAACGAAAGTTCGAGGAGGCGCTGCGGTTGAGCAAGGTGCGCGACGAGGCACTCATCGGAAGCGCGCGACGTGGCCGCGACGACGCCTAGCGCCCGCGAGCGTCCGCTGCGCGTCGTCGTCGCGAAGGCCGGCCTCGATGGTCACGATCGCGGCGCGAAGGTCATTGCGCGTGCGTTGCGCGACGCAGGTATGGAGGTCATCTACACGGGGCTGTTTCAGTCGCCCGAACAGATCGTGCAGACGGCGATTCAGGAAGATGCCGACGGCATCGGTCTTTCGATCCTCTCCGGCGCCCACATGACGCTCTTTCCGCTCGTGATCGAGCAGCTGCGCGCGCAAGGGGCGCAAGACGTCGTGTTCTTCGGCGGCGGAACGATACCGCCCGACGACGTTGCGGCGCTCAAAAAGCTTGGCGTACGCGAGGTATTTACGCCCGGTGCACCGCTGCAGGACATCGTCGACTTCGTGAAGCGTGCGTGCGCGAGACGGACGCTCGTGAATTGAAGGTTCGAACGCGCGTCGCTCCGTCGCCGACGGGCGACCCGCACGTCGCGACCGCGTACGCCGCGCTCATCAACGCATGCTTCGCGCACGCTCCGGGAAACGACGGCGCCTTCGTCTTGCGCATCGAGGATACGGACCGTGCACGCAGCACCGAGGCGTCGGAGGCTGCGATCTTCGCGTCGCTGCGATGGCTGGGCATCACGTGGGACGAGGGCCCGGACGTGGGCGGCACTCACGCGCCGTACCGGCAAAGCGAACGTCTGCCCGTGTATGCGGAGCACGCGCGGCGACTGCTCGCCGCCGGCCAAGCCTTTGCGTGCTTCTGCACGCCGGAGCGGCTGGAAGAGATGCGCGTGGCCCAGCGCGCCGCGCACGAGCCGCCTCACTACGACGGGCACTGTCTTCAACTAAGCTCCGAGCAGATCGCGCGCAACGAACGCGAGGCGCTCCCGCGCGTCGTGCGACTCAAGGTGCCGCGCGAAGGCAGCTGCGTCTTCGACGACATGTTGCGCGGACGCATCGAGATCGAGTGGCGAACCGTCGACATGCAAGTGCTCGTGAAATCCGACGGTTTTCCGACGTACCATCTTGCCAACGTCGTCGATGACCATCTCATGGAGATCACGCACGTCATTCGCGGTGAGGAATGGATCAGCTCGACGCCAAAACACGTCCTGCTGTACGAGTACTTCGGCTGGGCGGGCTCGATGCCGCGTTTCTGCCATTTCCCGCTGCTGCGTAATCCTGACAAGAGCAAGCTCAGCAAGCGCAAGAATCCCACGAGCATTCTCCACTACCGCGAACGCGGGTTCTTGCCCGAGGCGCTCTTGCACTTTCTCGGGACGCTCGTCGACGGCCGCAACGACGAAGCGCTGCTCGCGTGCACGACGAGCCGCGAGCTCGTGGCGCGCATGTCCGACTGCTTCGATCTCGCGCGCATTCCGCTGGGAGGCCCGGTCTTCGACCTCGAGAAGCTGCTGTGGCTCAACGGGCAGCACCTGCGGCGCCATACGCCGCAGCAGGTGCTCGCGATTCTCGAGGCGTGGGGGTACGAGTGGCCGCAGGGCGTTGCACCCGCGCAGCGCGAGCGCATCGCGCGGCTCGCGATGGACCGCGTTCGCACGCTCGAGGAGTTCGGGCCGCTCGTCGCCTTCTTTACGAACCGGCCCGATCCGAGTAGAGCGGAGCTCGAGTTGCCCGAGCTGCCGGCGAGTATCGCGCGCGAAGCGCTCGAGATCGCCTTGCCGGCGCTTGCGCAGGACGAGCAGTGGCATGCAGCCGGCATCGGCGCGCTCCTCAAGAGCGCCGTCGCTGCGCACCACTGGAACGGCTCGGGCAACGTGCGGTTTCGCGACGTCGTGCGAACGTACTACGTCGCGGTGACGGGCAGCCCCACGTCGGTGCCGCTCTTCGACGCCATGGAGATTCTCGGAAAGACCGAATCCCTGCGCCGCTTGGCGACGGCGCTCGAGCGGCTGCATTGAGCGCCGTTCGCGCAGTCGTCCTCGCGGCCGGCAAAGGCACACGCATGAAGAGCCGCGTGCCAAAGGTCTTTCACGAGCTGTGCGGCCGCCCACTGCTCTGGTGGGTGCTCGGGACGCTTCGTGAGGCCGGAATCGAAGACGTTACCGTCGTCTGCTCTCCTGAGATGCGCGACGGGCTTGCAGCGTTCGGCGGCGTGAGGACCGCCGTCCAAGACGAGCAGCGCGGCACCGGCCATGCGCTTCGCGTCGCGCTCGAAGCGCTCGAACCGGCAAGTGCGGCCTCGGTGCTCGTGACGAACGCCGACATGCCGCTCGTGACTGCCGAGATCTTTCGAGCCGCCGTCGACGCACTCGGCGGCAACGCGATGGCCATGGTTGCCGTACGCGTCGACCCTGCGTCGAACTTCGGACGTATCGTACGCCGGGGCGATCGGGTCGAGCGGATCGTCGAAATGCGCGACGCTACGCCCCAAGAGCGTACGATCTGCGAAGCCAACGCCGGCATCTATGCTATAGACGAAGCCAAGGCGCGCGAGACGGTCGCCCAACTGCGCAGCGAGAACGCTCAACGCGAATACTATCTCACTGATATCGTCGCGCTGTTATCTGAGCGCGGCGAGCGTATCAATCCCGTGCTCTACGGGGACGATGCGTCGCTTCTCGGCGTGAACGACCGCTCGGAGCTGGCGCGTGCGCGTGCGACGATGAACGGGCGCCTCTGCGACCGGCACATGCGCGACGGCGTCACGATACTCGATCCCGCGACGACGTATCTCGAGCCGGAGATCACGATAGGGCGCGATACCGTGCTCTATCCCAACACGTCAATCTCGCGGCTCTCGGAGATCGGCGAAGGCTGCACCATCGGCCCGAACGCACGCCTTTCGAACGCGCGCGTCGCCGACGGTGCCGAAATCCGCGAGTCGGTCGTCATCGACAGCGCCATCGGCTCCGGCGCGCGTATCGGACCCTTCGCGCACGTTCGGGGAGAGAGCCTCGTCGCCGGCGACGTGCGGGTCGGGAACTTCGTCGAACTCAAGAACGCGAACCTCGAGCGCGGTGCGAAGGTAAGCCACCTGTCGTACGTCGGCGATGCGAACGTCGGCGAAGATGCTAACGTCGGAGCGGGTACCATCACGTGCAACTTCGACGGCATCCGCAAGAACAGGACGACGATCGGCAAGCGTGCGATGATCGGCTCCAACTCCTCGCTCGTCGCACCGGTCGAAATCGGCGACGACGCACTCACCGGCGCCGGTTCCGTCGTCACGAAGGACGTCCCGGCAGGCGAGCGCGTCGCAGGCAACCCGGCGCGCCCCTTGCGCAGCACGTCCTAACGCCGCGTCTGCGCGGCACCTTCAGCAGTAGAGGCCTTCGTGGACGAGATATTCTGCGCGCTCGTCGCCGCCGCGCGGCGATCGAGCGACGACGTGCTTTTCGTGCTCGACCGTGCGGTGCGCCGGGTTGAACCCGCCATCGACGCGACGCTGCTCTTCGACGTGCGCGGCGCAGAACTACGCCGTCGCTGGGGGCACGGCGTTCGCACGCGGCATCTTGCCTGCCTACCAAAGACAGCGCACGAGACGCTGCCGTCCCGTTGTGCGCTCGTCGCATCGCCGCTCGAGTCGCGGCGCAGCACCGACTTCGTTCTGCCCGGAGACCGCCGTGCCATCGCCGTGCCCCTTATCGCAGGGGATGCGGTTTGGGCGGTCTGGTACGCAGGATGCTCGTCGCGCGTTCGCTTGGGAGGCATGCAAGAGATCGCGTCGCTCGTGAGTTGCGGTGGGGAAGCGCATCTTCTCGCGCGCGAACGCGAACGCGACCGAGACGTGGCAACGTTCGACGCCCTTACCGGCGTCCTGACGCCACGCGCCTTCCGGAGCGTGCTGCACGACCGGATTGCAAGCGCCGGAGAGCAGGTGCTCTCCCTTTGGTTCGTCGACACGGACAACTTCAAACAGATCAATGACGAGCGTGGGCACGCTGCCGGCGATGCGGTGCTGCAGCGCATGGCCACCCTCTTGCGCGCAAGTGCCGTCCCGGGCGTCGACGTCGTCGGTCGCAAGGGGGGCGACGAGTTCTGTATGCTGCTGCAAGAGGCCCGCAAAATGCGCGCCATCGAGCGGGCAGAGTTTTTCCGCCAGGAGGTGCGCGGCGCTGTTTTCGGCTTTCCGTTCCCCGTCACCGCCAGCGTCGGCGTCGCCTCCTTTCCCTTCGACGCGGGCGATGCCGCGACGCTGCTGGAGACGGCGGATGCCGCGATGTATCACGCCAAACGCTGCGGACGCGATCGCGTGGCGTACGCCGCCGGAGGCGCCGGGTTCGCTTTGTATGAATACCCGATGCGATGAGCCTTCTCTTGTTCGGCGCGGTGGACGCTCTGAACCGCCACGTCGACTCGCTGAAAGCGGCGCAGCTTCTCTCGCAACCGATTGCCGCGCTCGTCGACGATCAGCGTCAAGATGCTGGAGCGCGCCTCGTCGCGCTCGAAATTCCTGGATGGTTCGTTGCGCTCGTGGCTCAAGCGGTGGCGCTCTTCTATTTTTGGAGTTCGGGGAGCGCGGCGCGGTGGCGCGACGCACTTCGCGTGCGGCTGCATTCCGAGAGCGTCGTCCGCTTTCTCTTCGGCGCGACGCTCGCGCTCGTTGCGCGGGCGGCTGCCGTCGTTCCTGCCTTTTACCTTTGGCGCGTCGAACGCGTCATGGGACTCTCGCACGCGCTAACGCGCGTCTGGGGATACGAGTACGCGGTCGGGACGCTTATCGGAATGGTCGTCGGCGGCTGCATCGCGATGGCCGTGCTCTGGCTCGTCGAGCGCACGCATCAATGGTATCTCTATACGATGGGTGCGATCGTTGCGGTCTCGCTCGTGGGGACGCTTGCGGATCCGTTCGTCGCCGCTCCGCTCTTCGACCGCTATACGCCTCTGAACGGACCGCTCGCGGCCGCGGCGCACGCGATTGCCGCGCGCGAAGGATACCCTTCGATTCCGATCCTCGTCGAGCATCGTCTGGACCGGATCGCGATCGATCCCGCGAGGACGCAGGGCATGGGCGCGACGCAGCGCATCGCGCTTGCGGACTCGCTCGTTCTCGCCTCGACGCCGGGTGAGGTACAGTACTACGTCGCAAGCGGAATCGCCCAGTTCAATGCGCACGATCCGCTCGATCTCGCGATCATCGATGCGGCGATCGTGATCGTCGCTGCAGCCATCGCCGTGGTCCTCGCCGACCGCGTGCGCTTCCGGCGCGATGACGACCCGATCTCTCGTATCACCCTCGTCGCGGCGCTCTTGGCCCTCGTCTACGTTCCAGGCGTGTTCGTCGATCATCAGGTCGTCGCCGGCATGGAGCTGCGCGCGAGCCGAGCGGCGGTTGCTATGACGAACGATCGCGCGTCGGCGATGCGCGCACTCGTGCGCGCAGGAGACGAGCGCGTCGAGCAGGTCTGCCCGAGCAGCGTCGGACGCATTTTTCTCTATCGTTCGGCCTCACTCGGCCAGGTGGCCGAGGCGATCGGCAGCAGGAGCGGCTGCCCGGGACCTTAGGAGCTGCGATTGAGCGGCGGGCTCTGCCACGTGTTCGCGAAACGCATGGCAGCATCGACGCCTTCGTCGAGCCAGAGTTGCGCCGTATCCGCTGCGGCCGCGACGATTGCAGGAAGCGTGTGGCGTTCGTGCGCGTCGAACGGCGCGAGCACGCGTTCAACTGCGTCTTCATCGTCCGGACGGCCGACGCCGACGCGCAGTCTGGCAAAACCCTCGCCGAGCGTTGCGATGATTGAGCGGAGACCGTTATGGCCGCCGTGGCCGCCGAACGGCCGTAAGCGCAGCTTTCCGAACGGCAAATCGAGGTCGTCTGCGACCACGAGCACGTCGTGTGGCGGCGTCTTGTACCACGAGGCGATCAATCGCACCGGCGTTCCGCTCAGGTTCATGAACGACGTGGGCTCAACGAGCAGCGCGCGCTGCTCCGCAACGAACGCTTGGCGCGCCGAGTCCTTGTTCTTCCACGTACCGACGTTCCAGCGTCGCGCTATTTCGTCCACGACCATGAACCCGAGATTGTGCCGCGTGCTCTCGTACTCGCGACCGGGATTTCCCAAGCCCACGACGAGACGCGGCGCGGCGCGTGACGGCACTCGCTACGAAGAGCTCTCGGTTTCGGGCTTCTCTTTCTCGCCGATGACTTCGGGTTGTGCTTCCTCCAACGTCGGCGCGGCGGCCTCTTCGAGCTGATGCGCGGTCTTCGACGGCTCCACGGCAATGATCACCGTCTCCGCCGGGGTAACGAGCGTGAAGCTCTTTGGAAGAGAAACGTCGCCAGCGACGGCGTGTTCGTGAATGCCGAGTTCGGAGACGTCGATGTCGAGCTGCGCCGGCAGCGAGTCGGCCGGCCCTTCGATCTCGATCTCGTGAACGAGCGCGTCCATGACGCCCCCAAAGTCACGTACGCCGCGTGGAGTGCCGGCCGGCGCGATGCGGACGCGCGTGCGCACGTTCTCGTGTGCGCTGACACGAAGGAGGTCGGCATGAATGATGCGTCGCGATACGGGTTCGCGCTGAATCTCGCGCACGAGCGCCGTGTCCTTCGTCTTGCCGCTGTCCGTAAGCGTGATCATGCCGGTGCGGCCGCCGCGCAAGAGCAACTCCTCGAACGCGCGCAACTCGGTGGCGAGGCGTTCGGGCTGGCTCCCGTGTCCGTAGAGCACGAGCGGAATTTTGCCGTTCGCGCGAAGCGCCCGCGCATCGCCGGTACCGCTCTTTGTGCGCGACTCGACGTGCAGTTTCAAATCATTGGCTGCCACGATGGTACTCCAGATTCTCCTTAGCCGACAGCGGCCGGTTTCGGCACCGGCGCAGAAATGTCAAAAGGGCTGATGTCCTCGCCAAAAAGCTCCGACACCGAGCGATTGGTCGTAATGCGCGAGATCGCGTCCGCAAACGTCTGTGCGATCGAGAGTTGAACGAACTTCGGATGGAGCGAGACGTTTGTGAAGGGAACCGTATTCGTCACCACGACGCGCTCGATGGCGGAGCTCTCCAGCACGTCGACCGCCTCGCCGGCGAAGATGCCGTGGGTGGCGACGGTGAGGACGCGCGTCGCCCCGCGCTGGCGAATCGCTTGCGCCGCTTTGTCGAGCGTTCCTCCGGTCGAGATCATATCGTCGACGATGATAGCGGCGCGTCCGTCGACGTCGCCTACGATCTCGGCAACTTCGTTCACGTCGGGCTCGGGTCGCCGCTTGAAGACGATCGCGAGCGTGCTGTTCAAGCGCTTTGCGAAGAGCTCCGCGCGATGGACTCCGCCCGCATCGGGTGACACCACGACGATGTTGTCATCGCAGAGGCCTTCCTTCTTGAGGTAGTTGCAGAGCGTCGGCATGGCCATGAGATTATCGACCGGAATGTCGAAGAATCCCTGAATCTGCGCCGCGTGGAGATCCATCGTGACGATGCGCTTGGCGCCGGTCACTTTGAGAATGTTCGCCATGACTTTGGCCGAGATCGGTTCGCGGCCCTTCGTCTTCTTGTCTTGCTTGGCGTAGCCGTAGTACGGGATCACAGCCGTGATGCGCGATGCGGAGGCCCGTCGCAGCGCGTCGATCATGAGCAGCAGCTCCATGACGGCGTCGTTGACGCCGTTTCCGTTAGCCGCCTTACAGATGGACTGTACGACGAAGGCTTCCGAGCCCCGGACGTTCTCCTGGATCTCGATGCGCGTCTCTTCGTTTTTGAACTTCGTAACCAGGGCCTTGCCGAGCCCGACTTTCAGGCGTTTCGCGATCTCTTCGGCGAGCGGCCGGTTCGAGTTTCCGCTGAAAACGAGTGGACTGCTCAAAGGGTCTCTCCAGGCGACATGCGACCCCCCAGGGTTCGGTCCCGAAGGCGGCGCACCTTGTACGCCAAGGTCTAACCACCATGCCCCAGTTCCAACTCATTGCGCCGTACGCGCTAGCCGGCGACCAACCCAAGGCAACCGATGCGCTCGCCGGCGGCGTGCAGCGGAACGATCGTGCACAGACGCTGCTGGGCGTGACGGGAAGCGGAAAAACGCTCGCGATGGCGCGTGTCGTCGAGCTCGCGCAGAAGCCGACGCTCGTGCTCTGCCACAACAAGACGCTGGCAGCGCAGCTCTGCGCAGAGTTTCGCGAGTTCTTTCCCGAGAACGCCGTCGAATATTTCGTCTCCTACTTCGATTACTACCAACCCGAAGCGTACGTGCCGTCGACGGACACGTACATCGAGAAGGATAGTTCGATCAACGACGAGATCGAACGCTTACGCCATTCGGCCACGCAGTCGATCATCACGCGGCGCGACACGCTCGTCGTTGCGTCGGTCTCCTGCATCTTCGGCCTAGGATCGCCGTCGGACTACATCGAGATGTCCGCAAGCGTCCACGTCGGGGAGGAGATCGAAAGAGACGCTTTGTTGCGCAAGCTCGTCGACATGCAATACCGTCGTAACGACGTCAACTTGGTCCGCGGCACGTTCCGGGTGCGCGGCGACGTGTTGGAGTTCGTCGCCGTGGACGAAGAGCTCGTGCACCGGATCGAGTTTTTCGGTGACACGATCGAGGCAATCAACGTCGTGAACATCCTCACCGGCGAGTACGTCACGAGCAAAGACGACCTCACCATCTTTCCCGCGAAGCACTTTATCACACCCGACGAGAAGCTCCGCCGTGCCATCGTTGCCATTGAAGCGGAGCTCGAGGAACGGTTGCGGGCCTTTCGAAGCACAGGCCGTCTGCTGGAAGCCCAGCGGCTCGAACAGCGTACACGTTATGACCTCACGATGCTGCGCGAGGTCGGTTATTGCAACGGCATCGAGAACTACTCGCGCCACCTCACTGGACGAGAAGCAGGAAGCACGCCCTGGTGCCTGCTCGACTTCTTCCCGAAGGACTGGATGCTCTTCGTCGACGAGTCGCACGTGACGCTGCCGCAGGTGCATGGCATGTACGGCGGCGACCATTCGCGCAAGACGATCTTGGTCGATCACGGATTCCGCTTGCCGAGCGCGCTGGACAACCGTCCGCTGACGTTCGAAGAGTTCGAGCAGCACGTCAATCAGGTCGTGTACGTGTCGGCCACGCCGGGGGCCTACGAAGCGAAGCATTCCACGCGCGTCGTCGAGATGATCATTCGCCCGACAGGCTTGGTAGATCCTGAAGTCGAGGTGCGCCCGACGCGCAACCAGGTCGACGATTTGATGGAGGAAATACGCCTGCGCGTCGAGCGGCAGGAACGCGTGCTCGTCACGACGTTGACGAAGAAGATGGCCGAGGACCTCGCGGATTATCTCGTGGAGGTTGGTCTTCGCGTGCGCTATCTGCACAGTGAGGTCGATACGCTCGAGCGCGTCGCGATACTGCGGGACTTGCGCGTCGGCGTTTTCGACGTGCTTGTCGGCATCAATCTCCTGCGGGAAGGACTCGACCTGCCCGAAGTTTCGCTCGTCGGCATTCTCGATGCAGACAAGGAAGGTTACTTGCGCAGCGGCACGTCGCTTATTCAGACGATCGGCCGTGCCTCGCGCAACGTCGAAGGCAAAGTGATCATGTACGCAGACACGGTCACCGAGTCGATGGCGAAAGCGATCGGCGAGACGCGACGCCGCCGCGAAATGCAAGTTGCGTTCAACCGTGAGCACGGCATCGAGCCGCGCTCGATCCGCAAGGAGATCCGCGATATTCTCAGCATGGTCGGAGGAGGCCAAGAAGGGCGCGGCGCGCGCAAGCACGCCGAGCGGCTGCCGCGCGAGATCGCGCTCAAGACGATCGCGGAACTCGAGCGCCGAATGCGCGAGCACGCGGCGAACCTCGAGTTCGAACGTGCCGCCGCCTTGCGCGACGAGTTGGTGGAGCTACGCCGCCAAGTGGGGAGCAACGAGTCGCTGCTGCTCGGTGGAAAGGCACCGAAGATTTTCGACCGGTCGATCGACGAACTCGTCGGCGAGATCGGGTGACCACCGGAAGCGCCTTCTCTCATCCCGAGGCGTAGCTGCCATCTGTCATCTCGAGCGCAGTGAGCGAAGCGAACGCAGTCGAGAGAAGCGCCTCGGCGCAGTGCCCGTCTGCGCGCCCCTCGACTTCGCTCACTACGTTCGCTACGCTCGGGATGACAAAGGGCAGCTACGTTCGCGGAGTTTATCCTGAGCGTAGCCCCGAAAGGGCGGAGGCGAAGGGCTCGGGATGACAAAGGGCTTTTGCGCTGATGGGGTTTCGCTAACTCTTAACCGTGCAGGTAGATTGCGTTTGCGATCGTGCCGAAGAGCCGCCCGAGGGCGGACGTCCCGTCGACGTCGTGACCGAAGGGAACGTGCATCACGTAGATGCAGAACGCGAGATGCCTGCCGCCGCGGGTCGTGACGTAGCCGGCGAGACCTCTGCTCACGACGGTCCCTCCGTTGAGCAAGTTCGAGAAGTACCATGTTCCCGTCTTCGCGTGCACGTGACCGCGTGACGGGGCGTGCGTATCGACGTCGACGAGCGTGCCGTCAACGCCGAGAATCGGCAACGCGCGATAGAAATCGCCGTACCACGACTGCGTGCGTACCCAGGCGAGGTACGCCGTGATGAACGCGGGCGCGAAGTAGTCGTTCGCTCCTTCGCCGTCTGCCTGCGACGCTCCGGAGAGATCGAGTCCCGCACGTCGCAGGAATGCGGCTTCGACGTTGAACCCCGCTTGCAGTTGATCGTGCGTTGCGTGCGCGCCGTAGACGCCCAACAGGTACGGCATCTCGGCCGCATGCAGGTTGTCGCTGACCTTGAGCGTGACTTTGACGTCTTCGCGCAGCGGGGGCGAGACGTGCTTTGCGACGAGATTCGCGGGTGAGTATGACGCTGCATACGCCGCACGGTCGAAAGTGCCGTCGGGCGGTGGATTGCCCACGGCAACGCCCGCGTCTCGTAGAGCCAGCGCGAACGCGTCCTCAGCGAAGCGCGGCGGATTCGGAACGCGATACGCGTAGAGCGTCGGTTTGTCCGTCACTTTCACGGTGCCCGCGATCGTGACGACGCGTCCTGCGTGGCCGTCGTCGGCATCGCTCATCGCGAGCGTGTCGTCGACGCCCGCAGCCGACGTGGTCGCGTGGTTCACGAATCGCGCGTACGGCGTCTGCGGCGAGATCGAGACGATGCGCACGGGGTCGCCGGCAGCCGCGCCGGGTGCGACGATGACATCGACGATGTTGTCGTTGAGGATCATCGGGTTGACGTCGGTTCCCGTGCCCGCTTCCATGCCGCCATCCGGAAAGAGCGTTGCGTCGACGACGACGCGGCCCGTCACGCTGTGGATTCCCGTAGCGGCAACTTGTCGCGCCAGTTCGCGTAAAACTGCGAGCGGGTCGCCCGGAACGGCCTTCGTCTCGGGCGAGCCGTCGTATGCATGATCTTCGTTTTCGAACGCGAGCGTTCCATCGGGCTGAATGCGCTGCGAGATGTCCGGATCACCCGACGCAACGAGCACGAGGTCGCCGTGCAGCACGCCGTTCTCTACCGGTCCGGTGCGGTAGACCGGTGTCGTGAAACGAAAGTTCGGCCCGAGAACACCGAGTGCCGCGCCTTCGGTGAGCGTCTTCGTCGTCGACGCGGGGACGAAGAGTCGTTGCGCGTTGCGGCCGTACAGCACACGGCGGTGGTCGAGATCGTAGACGGCGATCCCAAAGAATCCGCGCGCGTATGCCGGCGACGAGGTGAGCCGGTCGATGGCGCGAGCGAGCGACGTCGAGCGCAAAGCCGGCGAGGGCGCGGCCGCAAAAAGCACGGTCGTACAAAGGCCGATCGCGAGAAAACGAAGAGTACGCATTCTACGAGCCGAAGTTAGACTGCATGCTCGCCTCCGTCCTGCTCGCCGCCCTCGTCACACAGGCTGCCCCGCCTGCCGCCCAGCCTGCACCGAATCCGGCGATCGATGCGCGCGCTCGCGAGTGGTTCGGCCGCTTGCAGGCGGATAGGATCGATTACGGAGCACTCGATTCGCAGGCAGCCGGCCCGCTGAACTCCGACGTTGGGCTCATCATCTCGACCGACTGGAGCGCGCTCGGCGCGCCCGTTACCTTCGCGCAAACGCACGTCACCGCCCCGAGCGTCGCCTCGCCGGATTGGCTCTACGTTTACCAGGTCTCATTCCAAAACGGCATCGTGCTGAACTTCTCCTTCGGCCTCGATAGCAGCGGCAAGATCAGCGGCATGCGTCTGGCACCGCACTAGGAGCCTGTAGGGTTATGGCGCATCGCCGTCTTTGGGCCGCCCTTTATCCGAATACTTCGTTGCTCATCGGTCATGAAGCTACGGCTTCACTCCCTCTTCGCGCCTTGTCTCCGAATAAATGCGGCACCAAATCCGAAAACGGCCATAACCCTACAGGCTCCTAGCGACGATAGAAAGCGTGGCCGCGCACACCATCGACGCCGTACTCTTCGATCTCGACGACACGCTTCATGACGATACGGCCGCCTACCGGCGTGCGGCGCTGCGCGTCGCGCAAGACGTGGCGCGGGAGCACGGAATCCTTGCAGCCGCGTTGGAAGCAGGCTACGTGGATGCAGCCGACGAGTTTTGGCAGCGCCTCTCCGCAACGGACTTAGCGGTGCCGCTGCGCGACGTTCGCACGCGTCTTTGGGCGCGGGCGCTCGAACACGCCGGCGTCGAGGATGAAGGGCTTGCGCAGACGTGCGCGCAGCGGTACAACGCCTACCGTCGGGAATACTTCGAGCTTTTTCCAGGGGCGTTGGAGCTGCTGTGGTCGCTTCGCCGTAGCGGCAAGCGTATCGGACTGGTGACGAACGGCTTCGCCGAGACGCATCACGAGAAAATCACGTTGCTCAAACTGCGCGACGTGCTCGACGCGGTGATCATAGCCGACGAGGTGGGCATGCTCAAGCCGGATCCTGCGATCTTCGCGCACGCGTGCAGCCTCCTCAAGGTGCCGCCGGCCGCTGCCGCCATGGTCGGAGACCGCTACGAGCGCGATATTCGCGGGGCGATCGAGGCGGGACTCTTCACCGTGTGGGTCAACGTGCGCGGCGAGGCGCTCCCCGGCGGTGCGCCGCCCCCCGACGCCGAGTGCGGCTCGATCCTGGAGGCCGGCCCCCTGCTCGAGGCCGCATCCGTCGCCGTCGCGAGCGGTTCATAGAAGAAGCACCCATGCCTCTTGACGCGATCGTTATCAAAGGCGCGCGCGAGCATAATCTCAAGAACATCGACCTCGTCTTGCCGCGCAACAAGCTCATCGTCGTTACCGGTCTTTCCGGCTCGGGAAAGTCGTCGCTTGCGTTCGACACGATCTATGCGGAGGGTCAGCGTCGCTACGTGGAGTCGCTGTCGTCGTACGCACGCCAGTTTCTCGGACAGATGGAAAAGCCCGACGTCGATTACATCGAAGGGCTCTCCCCGGCGATCTCGATCGATCAGAAGTCGACCTCACACAATCCGCGTTCGACCGTCGGAACGGTGACGGAAATCTACGACTACTTGCGATTGCTCTACGCGCGCATCGGAACGCCGCACTGCTACAACTGCGGACGTGAGATCAGCACGCAGTCGAGCGAGCAGATCGTCGACGCCATCATGGAGCTGCAGGAGGGAACGCGCATTCAACTGCTCGCGCCGCTCGTGCGCGGGCGCAAGGGCGAGTACGCGAAGCTTTTTGAAGAGATTGCAAAAGAGGGCTTTGCTCGCGTTCGCGTCGACGGCGAAATGCGCGAGCTGCGCGAAAAGATCGTGCTCGACAAGAAGCGCAAGCATACCGTCGAGGTCGTCGTCGACCGCCTCGTGATGAAGCCTGATCTCCGTAAACGTCTCACGGACTCAGTCGAAACGACGCTGCGGCTTTCGAGCGGCATCGTCAGCGCGCTCGTCGATGGCGGCGGCGACAAGCGAGAGATCACGTTCAGCGAGGCGTTCGCCTGCATTGCGTGCGGCCTTTCGTTCGAAGAGCCTGCTCCGCGGCTCTTCTC
>DAHUYK010000024.1 GCA_027315245.1 Vulcanimicrobiota bacterium
CGAGGCGCCAGCCGGCGCGCGGCTCTCGGCCGAGCAGAACGTTCTGCCAGACGCGCAAGCGTCCGACGAGTTCGAAGTGCTGATGTACTAGGCCGACGCTTCCCTGGGCTTCGACGCTTCCGGCGTCGGCGTGCAACTCGCCGAATGCGATGGCGGCGAGCGTCGACTTTCCCGCGCCGTTCTCTCCGACGAGCGCGTGGATCTCGCCGGCGCGTACGTCGAGATCGACGCCGTCGACTGCGACGACGCCCGGAAAGCGCTTGCGGATGCCGCGCAGGCGCAGCGCTGGGGACGCGTTCACGGGATCGGCACCGGCCGGAACGTCGCTTCTCCCGCGCGTGTATTCGGAGGAACGATCCGCCCGTCTTCGATTGCCCGCTCGATCGCCTTCAGGCGCGCGAGGCGCGCGGGTCCGATTGCCTTCTTCGTATAGCGAAAATCGGTGAGCCCAATCGCATGCTGCTTGAGGCCGAGCACAAGATGTCCATGTAGCGGATGACCCTCTTGGAAAGCGCGCGCAACGTCGAAGACCGCGACGTTCACCTTCTTGACCATCGACGTGAGTATCTTGCCGGGCAACAGGCCGTCTTGATCCGAGTCGACGCCGATGACGTAGTCGTGCGCGCGCGTGCGGACCGCATCGATGGCGCCGAGCGTCGCCTTACCCGCCGCGGCGTAGACGATGTCGGCACCGTCGTCGAAGAGCAGGTCCGTTAGTTCCTTGCCGGCGGCGACGTCGTCGAAGCTGCCGACGTACTTCACATCGACACGCGTGCTCGGCGAAATTTCGTGCGCGCCCGTCACGAACCCGGCTTCGAACTTTTCGAGCAGTGGAATATCTTGGCCGCCGAGGAATGCGATGTGGTGCGTTCTGCTCATCATCGCGGCGAGTGCGCCGGCCAAAAAGGAGCCGTCCTCTTCTTTGAACGTCACGGACACGACATTCGGTTCGTCGACGACGGCATCGATGATGGCGTAGTGCTGCGTCGGATTCGCCTGCGCCACCTCGTCGAGATCCCGGCTCATGAGGAACCCGATCGCGTAGATCATGTCGAAGTGCAGGTTCGAGAGGACGCTCAAGTTCGGCTGATAATCGGCTGCCGAGCGCGACTGGAGCACTTGAATGTACGCGCCGAGCACCGCTCGAGAATGCAGCAAGCCGCGATAGGCGGAGTCGTTGAATGAATGATCGCCGAGCCCTCCGACGTCGGTCACCATGCCGAGTGTCAGCTGGCCGGGGCGGGGCCCGCGGTGGTGCCATGCGCACCCCGAGAGCAAGAACGTTGCGGCGACGGCCACAAAGGCCGTCCGCGCGATCGTCCGCATTGGAAGCGTTTACGTCGCGCCGGTCCCGATGCCTGCGGGAGAATGTGCGATCTGCGAGTAAGCGCGCGACCATGAGCTCGCCCAATCTTCGTCAGGGACCGCCGCGGCGTTGGAGCGAGTCGCTTGGTCAGATTCGGTGGCTGCCGAGGCTCATCGACAAGACGCACGCCGCGCTGCGCGGGAGTCTCGGGGATTACTTCTACGGGCAGAGTCCTATGGACCGGGCGCTGCTGCGCGTGCTCCGGATCGGGCACCGCGAGTTCGCGCGGATCGTTCGCGACGCTCCCGAGGATGCCGACGTCCTGGCCGCGTTGCAGGCACGCTCGCCGGAGGGTGTGCGGGCCGCGCGGCAGTGGAGCGATACGCTTGCGCGACGGCACCCGCTCTTTCTCTTCCTCATCGACCTCGACGATGGGTATCTCGGAAGACGATGGAGAGTACTGCAAGCGCCGCTGCGGCTCGTGTCCGGGTTCTTCGCGCGGCTGATCAAGCGCATCTGGCGCTCGCGGGCGGTCGACGGATTGTGACGCGCGTCGACGTCATCGGCGTTCCGATGGACCTTGGCGCGAGCAGGCGTGGCGTCGACATGGGGCCGTCCGCGGTGCGGTACGGGCGTCTGCACGACCGCCTCTGCGCACTCGGCGTGCAGCACGTGAACGACCACGGGAATCTCCACGTACCGATTCGTGAAGCGCTGCAGCAAACCGATCGCCAAGCGCACTACGCCGATGTGATCGACGAAGTGTGCGGCCGACTCGCCGGCGTCGTCGAGCGCGTCGTTCGCGACGGCGGCATGCCGATCGTGCTTGGCGGCGATCATTCGATCGCAATCGGTACGCTTGCCGGTCTACACCGCGCGTACGAGCGTCCCGCCGGGCTCGTCTGGGTCGATGCACAC
Source organism: Vulcanimicrobiota bacterium (assembly GCA_027315245.1). GTDB lineage: Bacteria > Vulcanimicrobiota > Vulcanimicrobiia > Vulcanimicrobiales > Vulcanimicrobiaceae > Tyrphobacter. The sequence continues at coordinate 2,225 of DAHUYK010000024.1, forward strand.
GCGGACGTCAACAGTCCGCAAAGCTCACGCACCGGGAACGTCCACGGCATGCCGCTGTGGTTCGCTCTCGAGCGCGGCGACGCGCTCGGCGAACACACGGTGCTCATCGGCTTGCGCGACGTGGATGAAGCGGAGAAGCGTATCCTGCGCGAGCGCGGCGTGCGCGCGTTTTCGATGACCGACGTCGACCGTTTCGGCATGGCGCGCGTCATGGAGGAGGCGCTTGCCATAGCGGGCGGCGATCGGCGTCCGCTTCACGTCTCGTTCGATCTCGACGCCATCGATCCGGCCGAAGCACCGGGAACCGGAACCCCTGTGAAGGGAGGGCTCAGTTATCGTGAAGCGCACTTGCTCATGGAGATGCTGGCGGAATCGGAGCGCTTGCGTTCCATGGAGATGGTCGAAATCAACCCGATTCTCGACCGCTCGAATCAAACCGCAATGCTCGCCGTGGGCTTGATATGCTCCGGATTGGGGAAATCCATTTTGTGAAGAAGACGAACATCGTACTCTATCAAGCCGAATGGTGTCCGTACTGCGCGCGTGTGCGAGCGGCGATGACGGACTTGCTGCTGGACTACAGCCTCGTGAACGTTCCTCGCGAGCACTCGGAGCGAACGGCGCTCGAAGAGACGTTCGGCACGACCGGGATTCCTTCGATGATCGACGGCGACGTGAAGATCGCCGACGACGACGATGCAATCATCGCGTATGTCAAAAAGAAGTACGGCCCTTGAGTTTGCCGCGTGGCCGAAGCGTGACGGTCAAGTGTCAGGCGCATCTCAGGAGGCTCTCCAAGCGAAACGTTGCAGCCGGCCATCGGGAGTTGCCGTCGTTCCCGCGAGGGCCGTACGATATCGTCTACGCGGATCCGCCTTGGTTCTATTACGGCAGCCAAATTAAGGACGCGGCCGCTGCGAAGCACTATCCGCTCATGACCCAAGACGAACTTGCGGCTCTGCCGGTGCGTTCGATTATGGCCAAGCGCGCCGCGCTCTTTCTGTGGGCGACGGGTCCGCGCTTGCACTACGCGATCCAACTCATCGAACGCTGGGGCCTGTATTACCGCGGCGTCGCCTACGTCTGGGTGAAGACGAACAAACGCGGCGAGATCATTCGGGGTCAGGGTGTGCCACCGACGTTCACGAAGCCGACGACCGAGTTTGTGCTTGCGGCGACGACGACGCCCACCGGCAGAGCCTTTCCGCTGCGCGACCTCGCGCATCCTCAGGTCGTTTTGGAGCCGCGCGCGGAGCACAGCCGCAAGCCCGCCGCATTTCGAACGCTCATCACCGATCTTTGCGGCGACCGCTCTCGTATCGAGCTGTTCGCGCGAGAGGTTGCCGGTGGATGGGACGCATGGGGCCCGGAGGCGCGGAAGTTCTTATCGAAGGAACGGCAAGCGCCCGGCGACGAGAACCGCGAGTCCGGCCGCGAAGAGCGTCGACAGAAAGTTGACGGCATCGTTGTCGACGATGTGCAGACCGCGAAACATCGTCGTGCGCGTTCCGCAGACGTGCGGGTCGGTCTCGCACGCGCGGGCGCAGGCCGGACACCAACGTAACGATTGAACGCTGGCTCCGAGCACCGAGTCGAAGAAGCCCCCCGCGATGCCCGCGATCGCGACCGGCCAGAACGCCGCAAGCCCCGCTTCGTAGGCGACGGCGGCGATGAAGACCGCTCCCGCGGCCTGCGCCGCCGTGCCCAGGAAAGAGATGCCGCCGGAGAGACCGCCGGCAACGGGCCGAAACGTCAGAATCGAACGAGCGCGGCGCGAGAGCGTTCCGACCTCGGTTGCCCACGTGTCCGCCGTCGCGGCGGCAAGCGCCGCTGCAAAGCCGAGCCAGAGCTGACCTGTGCGCACGCCGAGCGCTGAAAGCGGAACGAGAGCAACGCAGATCGCTGCGACGCCGCCGTTTGCCAAAACTTGGCGCGCGCTGCGCGCTCCTTGTTTGCCCCAATCGAGCAGCAAGCGCTTGCGGCGAGATCCGATGCGCGACAGCAGCGAGGAGCTGACGAAGAAGGCGAGGAGAACCGCAGCCGCAGGCCACCAGCCGATGCTCAAGACGATCGCGCCGACGATGAAGGCGGCGATCGCGCCGCTCGCGGTCAGGCTGCGAAAGATGTACGCGACCGATGCAACGATAGCAGAGGCGACGGCGGCGATCCCGAGCTGGATCATGCGGTGTCGGCCGCGTGCGCTTCAAGCGCCTCGACGAGCGCATCGGTCGTAAACGAGTCCGGAACGACGTCGACGCGTAAGCCCGCCTCGCGTGCCTCGTCGGCGGTAATCGGGCCGATACACGCCACGACCTTGCCGCGCGCCGCAGCTGCGGCCGCTTCGTTGCCGCCGAGGAGCGACGCGAAGCCGCGGACCGTGCTGCCGCTCGTGAACGTCAAAATGTCGCAACGCGCGACTTTGCGTGCAAAGTTTGGATCGGCGGCAAGCCTCGTTTTGTATGCGGAGACGGAGACCGGCATCGCTCCGTGCCCTTCAAGCAGCCCGTGCACGATATGGCGGCCCTCTTGCGCTCCGAAGATGAGCACGCGCTCTCCCTTGTGCACGCGCGCGAGCAGCTCGTGTCCGACGTCCTCGCTCGTCGCGCGGCCCGAGACGAGATCGGCGCGAATGCCGAATGCGGTCAGTGCATCGGCGGTTTTCGCCCCGATCGCAGCGACGCGAGCGGTACCGATTGCGCGTGCGTCACGCGCGCGTGCGTGCAGCAGATCGAAGAACGCATCGACGGCGTTGAACGACAGGAAAACGATCCAGGAGAAGCCGGAAGCCTCGTCAACCGCGCGTTGCGCCGGCCGCGGATCGTCGGGCGGCCCAATGCTCACCGTCGGCGCGACGATCGGCTCCGCCCCGTGCGTCAGCAGAGCGCTGGCGAAGCTCCTCGCCTGCAGTGCTGGGCGCGTCACGAGCACGCGCTTGCCGAAGAGCGGGCCCCGTTCGAACCAGCGCAACTCGCGCCGCAGCGCGACGGCTTCGCCGACGACGAGCACCGCCGGCGGTACGATACCGGCGGCGCCTGCGTCGGCGGCAATCGACGCGAGCGTCCCCGTAACGCAGCGCTGTGTCGGGCGCGTGCCATCTTGCACGACGGCCGCCGGCGTCGTCCGCCCTGCCCCATGCGCGATTAACGCGTTCGTCACGGCGGCAAGACGCTCGACGCCCATGAGGAGGACGAGCGTAGGAGCCTTCGCGAGTGCGCTCCAATCGAGAGAACTCGCGCTCTTCGAGGGGTCCTCGTGACCCGTCGCGACCGTGAACGACGACGCGCAACCGCGATGCGTCAGCGGAATCCCGGCGTAAGCGGGTGCGGCGATGGCCGACGTCACGCCGGGGATGACCGTGAAGGCGATGCCGGCGGCGTGCAGCGCCTGCGCCTCCTCCGCGCCTCGTCCGAAGACGAACGGGTCGCCCCCTTTGAGGCGCACGACGCGCTTGCCGTCGCGAGCGCGCGCTATCATGCGTTCTTCGATCTCTCCCTGCGCCGTCGCGTGATCGCCGCCGCGCTTTCCGACATAGACGCGCTCGGCGCGATCGCTCGCAAGCGCCAGCACCGGCTCGGAGACGAGGGCATCGTAAAAGATGACGTCGGCTTCGCGCAGCGCGTGCAAGCCGCCGATCGTGAGGAGCGCGGGATCGCCCGGACCCGCGCCGACGAGCGTCACGAGACCGGCCACGTCAGCGCTGCGAAGCTTCGCCGAGCTCGGCAATCCGGGCCGAAAGGTTCAACTCGAAGAGCTCGTCGAGCACGCGCACGTGCGAGAGCACCTCGGCGTCGTCGGCGGTGGCTTTCTCGCGAATATTTGCGATTGCAGAGTGCAGGAGCCGCGAAACGATGGTCAACGACATACCGGTGATGAGCTCGCGTTCTCGATCGCCGAGCTGCGAGCAGCGCGCGAAGAGCCGCTCCAGCTCCGCCAGTCGAATCGATTCGGCCTTTTGCGTCAGCGAGGCGATCGCCGGCAGCGCAAAGCGAGAACGGTACCAGCGCAAAAAGCGATCGAGGAAGCGATCGATGATCCGTTCGACGTCGGGGATCGCTTCCCGGCGCACGCCCAAGCGCTCCTCGATGACGGGTTGCAGGCCGTCCACGTCGACGACGCAGACGCCCGGCAACGCGGCAACGTCGGGATCGACGTCGCGCGGCACCGCGAGATCGACGACGAGCAGGGAGCGCTGCGTGTCGCGTGCGCGCTCCAGCATCTCTTTGCTCACGATGAAGTGCGATGCTCCGGTCGAGGCGATGAGAACGTCGGCGCAGGCTAGCACCCCCTGCAGGTCCGTCATCGGGATGGCCTCGCCGAACTGAGCGCTTTCCACGAGTTCGCTCGCGTTTGCCAACGTGCGATTCGCGACGATGACGCGCGCCACGCCTTCGTCGCGCAGTCTGAGCAAGGCAGTGCGTCCCATCTTGCCCGCACCCGCGATGACGACGCAGCAACCTTGCAGCGTTCCGACGCGCGTTCGCGCTGCCTCGATCGCAGCCGTGGCGAGCGAGAGCGACTCACCGCCGATACGCGTCGTCGACCGAGCGGTCTTGCCTGCGCGAAGCGCTGCGTGGAACAGCCGGTGCAGCGTCGGGCCGAGCGCTCCCGCGCGCTGCGCCTGCACGTATGCGTCTTTGACTTGCCCTAAGATCTCCGCTTCGCCGATGAGCATCGAATCGAGTCCCGTCGCCACGCGCAGGAGATGCTCGGCCGCTTCGCTCCCCAGCAGCGTGTAGAGGTACGATTCCAGATCGTACTCAATCGCGGCGTGACGAAAGTTCATCAGGAAGGATTTCAGCTGTGCGGCACCGCGCTCGTAATCGTCCACCTCGGCGTAAAACTCGAGGCGGCCGCACGTCTGCAACATCGCTGCCTCTCGAATCGCCTCGTAATCGCGCAAGGCTGCGAGCACTTCGGCCATGCGCGAGGCTGGAAACGCATGACGCTCGCGCACCTCGACGGGCGCGGTGCGATGTGAGAGGCCGAGACAGACGAGCGGCATCAGGCCTCTTCGACCGCCGGCATGCTGCCGACCGAGAGGCGGTGCGTGAGGATCGAGAGCTCCCCTGCGAGATCGATGTTGCGCACGACGACCGGCGTCTGCGTGGCGCGCATCTGCAGGGTCGTCGGTGCAAAGTTGAGGATGGCGCGAACGCCCGACGCGGCGAGAAGCTCGGCGACGTCCTGTGCGGCTTGTGAGGGGACTGCAATGACGCCGATGTCGCATGGCGTGCCGCGCAGCACGCGCTGCAGCTGCGCGACGTCGCGAACGCGGACGCCTTGCCATACCTGGCCGACGACGTGCGGCGAACGGTCGAAGAGCGACACAACGGAGAAACGGGTCTCGCGCGCCGTAATGAACGTCGCGAACGCGTGCCCGAGGTAACCGAAGCCGACGACTGCGATGCGCCAGTCGCGTTCGAGTCCGAGCACCCACGCGAGATGGCCGCGCAACGGTTTGACGGCGTAGCCGTGCCCGCGCCGTCCATGCGCGCCGAGCGCGCAGAGGTCTTTGCGAATCTGCGTCGGCGCAATCGTCTGCCCCAGGAGCGCCGCGAGCGAGTGCGACGTGATCGTGCTCTTGCCTTCGGCGGCCGCTTGCTGCAGGGCACGGTGGTAGGCATACAAGCGCGGGATCGAGACGCCGAAGCCGGGATCGATCATGGCGCCGCTGCCACGCTCTCCGCTAGTGCAGCATCCGCAGCCGCGAGCGTTCGTTCGACGTCGCGCGTCGTATGCGCAGAGGAGACGAACGCCGTCTCGTACTGCGATGGAGCAAGCGCTACCCCGCGTTCCAACATGGCGTGGAAGTACTTCGCGTAGAGGGCCGCGTCGGACTTCACGGCGCTCTCGAGATCGACGACCGGCTCCGCGTTGAAGAAGAAGCCGAACATCGACCCTGCGAAGACGGTCTGATGCGGGACAGCGTATTTCTTGAACACCTCGGCAAGGCCGCCGGCGAGCAGGCTCGTAAGCACCTCGAGGCGTTCGAAGAGCGTTGCGTCGTCGCGGACGATCTTGAGCGTTGCGATGCCCGCGGCCATGGCCAGTGGGTTCCCCGAGAGGGTCCCTGCGTGAAAGACGGGGCCGTCGGGGCTGAGGTAGGCCATGATCTCTTCACGACCGCCGAAAGCGCCCACCGGCAGACCCCCGCCGATGACTTTGCCGAGCACCGTGAGGTCGGGAGTCACCGACTCGCGCGCCTGCGCGCCGCCGCGAGCGACGCGAAATCCGGTCATTACCTCGTCGAACACGAGCAACGCGCGTTCGCGCGTACAGCGCTCGCGCAGGCGCGCGAGAAATCCTGGCGCCGGCTTGACGAGACCCATGTTTCCCGCGTAGGGCTCCACGACGACGGCCGCGATCTCACCCGCATTCGCGTCGAACGCAGCGTCGACGGAGCCGGCATCGTTGAACGGGACGACAATCGTGTCGGCCGCCGTCGCGCGCGGGACTCCCGGCGAGCTCGGAACGCCGAGCGTCAGCGCGCTCGAGCCGGCCGCAATGAGAAACGGGTCGGCGGCTCCGTGATAGCAGCCGGCGAACTTGATGATCTTCTCACGTCTCGTATAGCCGCGCGCTAGGCGCACCGCGCTCATCGTGGCTTCGGTGCCGCTCGAGGTGAAGCGCAGGCGCTCGATGGAGGGCATCATCGCGCAGATGAGTTCCGCCAACTCCGTTTCCGCTTCGGTCGGTGCTCCGAACGAACTGCCGCGGGCGGCAGCGGCGCACACGGCCTTCGTCACCGCCGGGTGCGCGTGTCCGAGCAAGAGCGGACCCCACGAAAGCACGTAGTCAATGTACTCGTGCCCATCGACGTCGCAGATCGTGGCGCCGGCGGCGCCGCGAACGAAGATCGGCGAGCCGCCCACCGCCTTGAACGCGCGCACCGACGAGTTCACGCCGCCCGCGATGACTGCACGCGCGCGCGCGAAGTCCGCGATGGAGCGCTCGAGTTTCACGAGTTGCGCTCCGCCCAGGAGCGGGCGAAGTACGTGATGACGATGTCTGCTCCACCACGTACGAACGCCACGAGCACCTCGTCGATTGCGCGCTCCTCGAGCCATCCGTTCGCGATCGCGGCCTTGAGCATCGCATACTCGCCGCTGACGTTGTAGACGGCGAGCGGAACGTCGAAGGCGTCCCGTGCCGCCCGGAGCACGTCGAGGTATGCCAGGCCCGGCTTGATCATGACGGCGTCGGCGCCTTCTTCGACGTCGAGCGCGATCTCGCGGAGCGCCTCGCGCACGTTCGGCGCGTCCATCTGATACGAGCGCCGGTCGCCGCTGCGCGGCGCCGACCCGGCGGCTTCGCGAAACGGTCCGTAGAACGCCGAGGCGTACTTTGCGCTGTACGCGAGGAGTGCGACGCCGGTAAACCCGTGCGCGTCGAGGGCAGAACGCAGCGCTTCGACGCGTCCGTCCATCATGTCGGACGGAGCGATGACGTCGACGCCGCAGCTCGCATAGGTTAGTGCAACCCGCACGAGGTGTGCGATCGTCGCGTCGTTGTCGACCGCGCCCGCCTCGTCGAGAAGGCCGCAATGTCCGTGGTCGGTATACTCGCAGTTGCAGAGGTCCGCCATGACCGCGAGCTCGGGAACGGCGGCTTTGATCGCGCGAATCGTTCGCTGCACGATGCCGTCGGGATCGGCGTTGCTCGAGCCTGCCGCGTCCTTGCGCTCCGGGATCCCGAAGAGCAGTACTGCCGGAATCCCGAGTGCGTGCAGCGCACGCGCTTCGTCGACCGCGCCGGCAAGCGTGAAGCGGGCGATGCCGGGCATCGAGGCGATCGGTCCAGCGTCGGCTGCGCGCTCCACGACGAAGAGCGGCTGTACGAGATGATCTTTCGTCAGGGCGCACTCTCGTACGAGCGAGCGCAGCGCGGGCGTCCGGCGAAGACGTCGCATGCGGACCTGCATCACGCATTAACCTCTAGTGTGCCGCGATAGTGCTGCGCGAGGCGCCGTCCGAGTGCGTCGCCGAGCGCCTCCGCGTCGGCAGCGCAGCGAACCGTACCCTCGTGCGTCTCGCGCAGCGTCTGTTCCGGAGTCGCTAGGCTGACGAGAACGTTTACGCGCGTTCCCTGCATCGTCGCGTGGACGCCGACCGGCGAACTGCAGCCGGCGTGAAGTGCGCGCAGCACCGCGCGCTCGCAGCGAACGCACAGCTCGGACGACGAATCGTTGACCGCCGCGCGAAGCTCGTAGCACAAGAGCGCATCTTGCGCACGCGTCTCGACCGCGAGCGCGCCTTGTCCCGCTGCCGGAACGAGAACGTCGGCCGCAAACGGCGTCGTATACGCCGCATGTACGCCGAGCCTGCGCAGGCCGGCCATGGCGAGGATGACGGCATCGTATTCACCGTCGCGCAGCTTGCGCAGTCGCGTATCGACGTTGCCGCGCACGTCCGAGTACGTGAGATCGGGACGCAAAGCCTCGAGTTGAAACCGGCGTCGAAGGCTCGACGTACCAACGACCGCGCCTGCCGGAAGCGCGTCGAACGATGCGTAGCGTTCGCTGCAGAAAGCATCGCGGGCGTCTTCGCGCGGGGAGACAGCCGCGATGCGCATTCCGGTCTCGAGGTCGCTGGGCAGGTCTTTGGCGGAGTGGACGGCGTAATCGGCGCGCCCCTCGCGCAACGCAAGCTCGAGTTCTTTGACGAAGACGTTCGTCTCGCCGAGCGCGTGGAGCGCGTGCCGCTGGTCCCTGTCGCCGGCGGTCGTGACGTCGAGGATCTCGGTCGCGATGCCTCGCCGCGCGAGCGACGCCGCGACGCTACGCGTCTGCTCCTTGGCGAGCGAGCTCGAGCGGGAAGCGCAGACGACGCGCGTGCGGTCCGGCGCATCGGCGAGCTCACGCACGGGGAGCGCAGAGAGCTCTTTGAGCAACGCGATGCGCTCGTCAAGCGGCAAGCGCGTTCTCACCTCGGCGCGTATCCGAGCCAACGTGCGCGCCGCACCGGCATACTCCTGGCCAAATGCCGCCGCAATCTCGCCGAGCATGCGGCGCGAAAACGATGGCGACGAGCCGCCGGAGTCGAGTGCGAGCGTAAGATCACCGATGCGCTGCACCGCCATCATGGTGAAGTCGCCGGCGCGTGCGTCGGCGGCGTCGCAGACGATGAGCCGGCGTTCGCGCGCGAGCACCGTGGCGCGTGCGTTCACCTCCTGATCGTTCGTCGCGACGATCACGAATGCGCAATCCTCGAGATCCCGCTCGGCGAAAGCTCGCTCGCACAGACGTATCTCGCCGCTTTGCGCGAGCGCATGGAACGGTGCAGCAACCGACGGAGCAACGACCGTGACCTGAAAGCCTGCCGCGAGCAGGCTGCGCACTTTTCGCAGCGCAGCGTTGCCGGCGCCGACGACGAGCGCGTGCGCCGAACCGGCACGCAGCGCGATGGGGAGAACGGGCGAGGACACGGTTTCGCAAGAGTTCCCCGCGCGCCCGCCAAACACCGTTTGCGGTATGGAGCGACCGGTTCGCGCGGCATATATCGGTGCGATGGCCGGCGCACTCGCAACGCTGCCGGGCCTAGGCGCTGGAACCCTATGGGACAACAGCGAGACGACCTATGGCGAGGTCGCACGCGAGATTCTTCTCGACGGCAACTGGATCGTGATGCACCTCAACGGGCATCCGTGGTTCGTCCAACCGCCGCTCTATTTTTGGCTCGCGGCTCTCGCGGCACGCGTCTTGGGGATTAGCGCATTCGCATTGCGACTTCCGTCGGCGCTCGCGACCGCCGCGATGGGGGCAGCGGCCGCCTATACGATCGCGCGCGAAGCGGGGGAGCGCGCGGGCGTCCTCGCGGGCGTCGTCCTCTCGACCGCGCTCATGCAGGCAGTCATCGGGCGACTGGCAATCATGGACGCAACGCTCGATCTCGCGGTCACCGTGGCGGTGCTCGCATGGTATCGAGGTCTTTCGACGGGGCGAGACCGGTCGTATATCATCGGCGCGGTGGCCGTTGCACTCGGTTTCCTTGCCAAGGGGCCCGTCGCGCCGGTCGCCGCGCTGCTCGTCATCGTTCCGTATGCATGCTGGAGCAGGCACGACATCAAGCTCCCGAGCGTGCGCGCCTGGCTTTGGGGCAGCGCGCTCTTCGTTGCGACGACGGTTCCCTGGTTCGCCGCGCTCGTGGCACAGACGAGCCCGCATAGCGTGCTCGAGCTCATCGGACACTACACGTTCGGTCGTTACACCGGCGTCATCGAGAACCAGTCGGGCCCGGTGTGGTACTACGTCCCGGTGCTCGTGCTCGGATTCTTTCCATGGATCGCCTTCTTTCCGCCGGCCGTCGCGTACGGCGTGCATCGAGCGCGAGAAGGGCCGCTGTGGCGCCTCGGCTTCGTCTGGATCGTCGTGCCCCTGCTCTTCTTCAGCTTCGCACAGACGAAGCTCCCGAATTACGTCGCGCTCGTACTTCCGGGCCTTGCTCTGATCACCGGTTTGTACTTCGATGCAGTCGTGCGCAAGGGGGCGACCCGCTCAGCGATCGTCGCGGCGGCTGTCGTTCCACTCACGATCGCTTGTCTCGGCGTGGCGATTCGCATCTTCACGCTCGACAACCGGCTGACGCTCGCCGTCGCTTCGGCTATTCCGCCGCTCATCGCCGCCGGCGCAGCAATCTTCGCCGGGTCGCTCGTCACCGCAGTCCTTCTCATGCGCCGGGCAAGCATCGCCGCTGCTCCGTTTGCACTCGGTGCCGCCATGCTCGCGGCGGTGGACATGCTCGCCGTTGCGGTCTTGCCCCACGCCGAAGCGTACAAACCGATTCCCAAACTCGCAGCCGTCATCGACCGAGAGCGTGAACCCGGCGACCTCGTGGCAATTCGAGACGTCTCGGGATCGAACGCACTCGTCTTCTACACGCGGCCTGGCGTTTTCGTTCTCAGTTCGCCCGGTAAGGGAGGTGAACCGCACGCGGTGAGCCCTCGAAACGTCATCTGCAACGCGCCGCGCGTCTGGCTCGTCTCGCCACGTGCGCAGGCGCGGACCGCTCCCACGTTCGGCCGTTCGCGACACGTCATCGCGACGTCGACGAAGGCGGCGCTTCTGCTTTACGATGGAGCGCCGTGTCCTGCTTCGTTTACTTCGCGACCTGCGTCGCGCTGACCGGTGAGGCCTTGTTGCTGCCGAGCGACGTGCGTATGTAGGTAATGACGTCTGCGATGTCTTGCGTGGAGAGCTGACTCTTCCACGCAGGCATCGTGCCGTTGTAGCTCTGGCCGCTGACGGTGATCGGGCCCGTCCTGCCGTTCTTCACGACATTGATGACGGCGCTTGGATTACCGGTGACGAACGGATTGTTCGCAAGCGGCGGAAACGCTCCAGGTGTGCCTTGTCCCTGCGCGCCGTGGCAGGCCGAACAGTTGGCCGCAAAGACCGACGCGCCGTGCGCTGCAGATGAGGCCGGCATCGCGCCCGCCGCAACTGCGCCGGACGACGTTGCGAGCACCGGTGCGGTCGTCGTTGCCGGAACGGCGACGGGAACCGCTGCGGCAGCGGCTGCTGCTTGACGGCTCATGATCGAGAACTGGCTCTGCACCGAGAGGCCGACGATGACGAGCGTCACGACCGCAACGCCGGTCAGCACGAGCCGGCGATCCGATGCCAATCTCGAGCGGCTGCGATCGAGCCATGGCAACGCGAGCAGCATGATGAGAAAGACGGTCGGGATGACGATGGTCGCGAGCACATCGGCCCACGGCGGCACGAGATTGAGCAGTCCGAAGAGCGCAAGGAAGTACCAGGCAGGATATGGTTGGAACATCACGGTCGGATCGGCCTTCGCGTCGAGAAACGGCGGCGCGAGCCACGCGAGGATCATGATGATGATGAAGACCAAAAACGAGACGACCATGTCCATGAAAACTTGGTCCGGCCAAAAGCGTCCGATGCGCATGCCGCGCCGGTCGTCGATGAGCGGCCCGGCCGCGCCGTTGTGACGAAAGATCGCCAAGTGCGCGCCGACGAGCAGGAGCAGCAACGCCGGCATGAGCCACACGTGCAGTCCGAAGAAGCGATTGATCGTCTCGGTGCCCATGACGGGGCCGCCTTGGGCGATGCTTTGGATAAACGGGCCCGCGATGGGCGCGGTGCCGGTGATGTTGAGCGAGACTTGCGACGCGAAGTACGCGTTCATGTCCCACGGCAGCAGGTATCCGGTGAGGCCGAGGACGAGCGTGACGACGAGCAGCAGCACGCCGACGATCCACTGCAGCTCTCGCGGCGCCTTGTACGCACCGGAGACGGCAGCCTGCAGAAGGTGTAGAAACACGAGCGCGATCATCGCCGACGCGCCCCAGTAGTGCAATGCGAGCACCCAATGTTCCCACGGGTTGGCGTAGATCGCCTTCGTCGATTCCCACGCCGTCGCGGCGGAGGGTGCGTACCAGAACGTGAGCGCGATGCCGGTGACGATCTGCACCGTCATCGCGAAGAGCGTCGCACTTCCGAAGACGTACCAATAACTCGCTCCTCCGGGGATGTCCTCGGTGAGAAAGTTCTTGGCCATCGAGAGGAAGCCGGTGCGGCGTTCGATCCAGTTCAGCATCGGTGCTCCTTAGGAATCCTTGCTACGCTTTGTACGAGATCACGATGCGATCGGGCGTCGTCGACGCATAGCGGATCCACATGATGTCTGCAATGCCGCTCCGCTCGCGAAACGGCAACGGGTCGAGGCCGCGCGGTGCAGGCCCCGCGAGATGTGCTCCGTCGAAGTTGTACTGCGAGCCGTGGCACGGGCAGAGAAAGCGGTTTGCCTGCGCGTTCCAGTTGAAGTAGCAGCCGAGATGGGGGCAGATCGGGCTGAAGATGACGAAGCTCATGTTGATGACGGGATACGGCACGTCGGCTTTGTCGCCCGGACCGACGAAGAGGTCGGGGCGAGCCGCACGAAAGCGAGCCGGGTTCACCCTGATCCCCCACACGTAGTCCTGCATCGTTTGCGGCGGAAGGTACGCGTCCTTCGTCGTCATCGCGAAGCTCAGCTTCACCGGGGTCTTCGTTGCCGCATCGAGATCGGCCATCTCCGCCTGCGTGAGCGGAGACCACTGGCCTTTCTGCTGCGAACCTTGCGGGACGAGTCCGCCGACGATCGGGATCACGAGGCCGAGCCCGACGATTCCGCTCATCGTCACCACGGCGTTCACCATGAACGTACGCCGGGAAATCTCGTCCGGTGTTTCGGGCGGCTCCTGTGCCCCGTGCGCGTCCTCAATGGCCATATACGTCCGCCTTTTACGAGAAATCGTACGCACGCCCTCTTCGCCTCACGTGCGACTTTTGCAGCGGAGCCGCACCCTGCCTATCGCGCGTAGCTGTGGAGACCGCTGAAAACGAGATTCACCGCGAAGTAGCAGAAGAGAATCGACGCGAAGCCGATGACGCTGCACCAACTGCAGCGCATGCCGCGCCAGGCACCGCGCGTGTGAAGGTGCATGTACGCGGCGTAGACGATCCACGAGGCGAGCGCAGCGGTCTCCTTCGGATCCCACTGCCAGTACGCACCCCACGCTTCGTGCGCCCAGGCAGCGCCGGTGATGACCCCGAGCGTGAGGAGGGGCAACCCCACGGAGACGACACGGTAGACGATGACGTCGATCTGAGCTAGCGAGGGAAGGGAACCGAACCACGCCGCGACGGCGTCGCCGGATTGCGCAGCAGCCGCTAGCGCGGGCGTATCGCGCAGGGAGGGGTTCGCTGCCGTTGCATAGGCGGCCGCATCGGGATGCGTCGCCGCGAACGAAGCGCCCAAGCGCGGCCCCTCTGCCGCGAGCGTCACGCGGCGGCGTGCGTAGCGCTCGTTCGCGTAGTACTTCAGCAAGTAGAGGCACGAGAAGACGAACGACACGAGAAAAGCAGCGTACGACGAGACGATGAGCGGCACGTGGATCTTTGCCCAGTACGATTGCAGCGAAGGCACGGCGGGCATCGTGCCCTCGTTCCACGTCACGCCGTATGCCAGAAAGACGGCTGCCAGCGCGAGCACGAAGCCGCCTGCGAACCAGAGCCGGTAGCGAAACGCGAAAGCGGTGAAGATAGCAACCGACATTGCAGAGAAGAGCGAGAGCGAGCCGTACAGATTGAGCAGCGGCCAAATATGCGTCAGTTCGTATCGCGCGACGAGCTGCGTAAACTGCGCGGCACATCCCGCGATTGCCAGCGTTGCGCCGACGTTGCGCAGCCACTCCTCCCGCGTGAGAAAGTACGCAACGAGAACGACGGCTCCGACGGCATAGGCGCAGAGCGCCAGGGCCATGAGCAATGCATCGAGTGAGAGCGCATGCATGTGTGTACGAACCTACCTCCGCGTCACATCGTCGCCGAGGGCGGCGACGAGTTCCCCGAACTGCGTTTCGAAGATGTCATAGCCTTTGACGGTCGTGGCCGCGAGACCCACCGTACACGTACCCGCGCCCGCGGGGTCGACGCGAACGTGGAGACGCGCCGGCAAAAAGTAGAAGGAGATGACGAGGCCGATGAGGAGCAGCGCCGCTCCAGCGGCGACCAGCGGCACGCCTGGATCGTGCCGGTACTCAAAGACGCTGTAGAGCACGTACCGCTGCGGCACCAAGCGCCAACCGTTGCCGAGATCGAGTGCACGGCCCAGTGGCGCAAGAACGTCGCCTGCGGTGGAACCGGCATCGACGATGCCGAGGATGACGGCTGGATCCGTGACGCGCGGATCGGCCGACGGCATCTGCGTACGGCGGTCCACGCTCGGCACGAAGTTCTCGTAGACGACGCTGCGGGTGGTGCCCGGAACGGCAATGGCGTCGCCTTCGAAGAGCGTTCGCTGCGCTACGGAACGCAGTGGAACGCCGTCGCGCGCGAGCGCAAAGCGCATCCCGAAGCCGTAGCTCGCCTGGTAGACGAGCGTGCCGTCCAGGTCGATGGGGTGGTTGACGCGCACGACTGCCGGCTGCGGTACGCCGTCGTGACGGACGACCGTTACGTGCGACACGTAGTCGATCGGCTGGTAGACGATACCGCCCTTCGTCATGACGGGCTGGATCGTGTATGCGAATCGGTCGAGCCGGATGAGGTCGTGGTTCTGCGGGATTTGCGACGTG
>DAHUYK010000040.1 GCA_027315245.1 Vulcanimicrobiota bacterium
GCGCTGTTGGGTCTTCCACCCGGGGGCCAAATGTGCGGGCATCGGTGAGCGAATACGTCGAGGGCCGCGGAGGCTTCGCCTCCGCGGTTCTTGCTTACTAGACCGCGATGGCGGCCCGGTACTTCTCTGCGATCGACTCCGCGAGTGCGCCGATGCGGTTGCGAATCTCGGCCGGACCGAGGACCTCGGCTTGGTCGCCCCAGCCGAGTACCCAACGAACGAGTTCGTCGGCATCGTCGACATGAAAGACGATCTCGGCAGACCCGTCGGCTCCGCGCGTGACGTCCCGCTCCGCGACGACGCGGGCGGCAATCGCCGCCTTCGCGACGCGCTGCGCGAAGCGCACGCGCACTTCTGCGGGAGAGCCGCCGTGAAGCACGCCGCTGATGGACGATGCGGCCCATTGTTCGATATCGAAGCTCGTGGGCTTGACAAACGTCTGGCCCAGGGTTTCGACGCTGCGAATGCTGTCGACGGCGAAGCTGCGACGATCCTTACGAGAGTGATCGAAGGCGATGCAATAGATGCGCCCCGAGCTTGCCACGAAGCCGTACGGGTCGACGATGCGCGTGCTCTCCTTGCCGACGTTGTCGGCGTAGTCGAAGCGCACGCTGCGTCCGTTACGTTCCGCCGCCGACAGAAGCGCGAAGGCTCGCTCGCCGTGCTCGTCGAGGCGGATCTCAGAGAGACGGAAAGCCACGGTAGCGTGGCCGTTCGTTTGCGCCCTGCCGTTGCCGGCCGCCGACATCTTCTTCGTCACGTCCGCGATCGAGGCGCCGATCGTGCCTCCGATTGAGTGAGCGATCGAGCGCAGCGCAACGAGGCCGAAGAGTTCTCCGTTCGACAGCGCAAGGCGCTTGAGGCTGTACCCTTCCGCGAAGCGATACGTATTCGTCGTGCGATCGAAGTGCCAGGGAAACTCGGCCGCGGCCAAGATCGCAAGGTACCGGCGCAAGCTGCGGGTGCTCGGTCGCCTTCCACCGGCTTCGGCAACGCGATCCTTCAGCGATTCGAAGCTATGCCGCCCCTCGTCGATGGCATTGAGCAGGCGGACGAGCAGGACGATTTTTGGCTCAGTCGTGCGCTCCATAGAAATGGCATACTGCCCGCGCTGCTCGTTGCCTGTGCCAAAAGTAGCGCACTCTATCAATTCTTGCTCAATTCCCCGCTGGCGCGCCCTGCAGCTGCTCCGGGAAGCAGCCGTCAGGCGATCGGATCGGGGGAGTCTGCGGCTGCGGCGGCGTGGCCGTGATGCCGAGGGTGAGCGGATAGCTGGATGCGCCGTCGGTCATCGTCTCGATCCGCACCTCATAGGTGGCATGCGGCTGCAGCCCATAGGCTTGGATCTCGTAGGCGACTGGCAGACGCGCGCATCCGAGCTGGACGAGTGAACCGTCGACGAGGAAGCTCGAGCGCACGGAACCACCCGACGGCTGCTCGTAGAGGTATGCGTTCGCCTCTGTGTCCGTGGGATTGACGAGGGTGAAGACGATGTGCCGCAGCACGCCGTATCCGCCAAAGTCGTGACCCGCAGCCCCTGCCGGCGCGCTCGGCGGCGTTCCAGCACCGTAGGTCACCGTCGCATCAGGGCCGCCGGCGGCATAGGTCGCCTCGGCCCGGCCAAAGCCGGTCAAATCGAAAACCCCCGTCCGATGGTGTCCGTCTCCGGGAAGCAGCGACGTCGCCGGCGCGGCTGCACCCGGGACATGGCTGAGCACTGTCATGCTCACCGGGCCACCGGAGAGCACCCGCAGGTACAAGCACTCGGCGACGTGCTGACCGTTCGTGCTGGGCGTATCGTGGAGCACGTACGGCACACCAGGCTCGAGCGCAAGAACGAGACCCTCGTCGCGAGGTTCCTCTTCGAGGTACTGCACACCAACGGCGTGTCCGACCGACATGACGTCGGCGCTCGCACCCGCGATCGCGTCGATCGTCTGGATCCTCGTCGCTACCGGCGACTGGAGGACGACTGAAAAATAGAGCGCATCGTCCGTGTCTTCGTGATACGTGTAGAGATGAACCGGCGCCGCCTGCGTCACCACCCCGCGGTAGAGCGCGCCGGCTGCATCGACGCTCTCGGGATCGTCGTCATAGAACAGCAGCTGCGCCGGCTGCTGAACGAGCGGTACGTCCTGCACCGTAACGTTCGTGACACCGCTCTGATCGAAGTACGCGGGATCGCCGCCGATCTGCACGGGAACCGGGATGCTCGCGGTAACACCGGGTGCCATCGGCGGCGGTGATGGCGACGTAATCGTCGTCTGCGCGCCGGGCGCCGCAAGCGCGGCCTTGCCGACGGCCGCCGCAATCTGCGCCGACAGCCAGGCTGGATCGACGGGGTTCCCCGTGACCGTCAGCGAGAGCGCAGCGGGAACGGTCCCCGCGTTGAAGGCGACGCGGACGGGGATCGTCGCGCTGTCTCCCACGGCGTCGACGAGCTGCAGGACGTCGTTGCCCGTCGCCTGTGTCGCAGTAAGCGTCACTTGCGTACCCGCATCATTCACCTTCGCGACCACGAGCCCCGACTGGAGCGTGGCGGTCAACGGCGGCACGGTACCGCTCACGACGATCGTCACCTGCTGCGCGGGGTTCATTTCGACCGAGGTGAGACTCGTGACGAGGGCGGCAACCGCGAGCACGGCGCAGCCCCCTTAGCTGATCGCGGGCTCCGGCGCCGCCGGTGCCTCGACCGACGGAATTTTGGTGAACTTCAACTTTTCGGCGTCGCCTTCATCGATGTCGGCGAGGATGTGATCGCCGCTCTGGAACGTCCCTTTGAGCATTTCCTCGGCGATTTCATCCTCGACACTGCGCTGAATCGCACGCCGCAGCGGCCGCGCGCCGAACTGCGGGTCCCAACCTTTGCGCGCGAGCAACGCTTTTGCGGCGTCGGTGACCTTCAGGTACATGTCCTGAGCGCGCACCTCGCGCATGACCTTTTCGAGCTCGAGGCTAACGATCTTTTCGATCTCCTCGCGCGTGAGCTGATGGAAGACGACGACTTCGTCGACGCGGTTGAGGAACTCGGGGCGGAACGTCGTCTTTACCTCCTCGAGAATCCTGTTCTTCATGCGCTCGTACGCGCGTTGCGCGTCTTCACCGCTCGTCTTCTGCAGGCGAAAGCCGATGTCGCTCGTCGTCTGCATGCCCGTCGCGCCGATATTCGACGTCATGATGATGACGCTGTTCTTGAAGTCGACCTGGCGCCCCTGAGAGTCCGTCAGACGTCCGTCGTCGAGCATTTGGAGCAGCAGGTTGAAGACGTCGGGATGCGCCTTCTCGATTTCGTCGAGGAGCACGACCGAGTACGGACGCCGGCGCACCGCTTCGGTGAGCTGGCCCCCTTCTTCGTATCCGACGTATCCCGGAGGCGCCCCGACGAGACGGCTCACGGCGTATTTCTCCATATACTCCGACATGTCGATGCGCACCATCGACTCTTCGTCATCGAAGAGAAACGCCGCAACGCTCCGCGCAACTTCGGTTTTGCCGACGCCCGTCGGCCCGAGAAAGATGAATGACCCGATCGGGCGACTCGGGTTCTTGAGCCCGGCACGCGAGCGGCGTATCGCGCGCGTGACGACTTCGATCGCCTCGTCTTGGCCGACGACGCGCGTATGCAGCTCTTCCTTCATGTTCAGCAGCTTCTCGGTCTCGGCTTGCGCGAGCCGGCTCACCGGAATCTTCGTCCAGGACCCGACGATCTCGGCGATGTGATCGGCCGTCACCTTGAGCACGCGCTCCGTCGCGCGCTTCTCCTTCCACTCTTGGTCGACGCGAGCGCGCTCGAGCCGCAGCTTCTCCTCGCGATCGCGGATGACCGCGGCGCGATCGAACTCCTGGTTGCCGACGACGCTCTCTTTTTCTGCGACGATCTTGCGCAACTGTGCATCGATCTCGCGAACCTCCGGCGGCGGAAGCGTGGCCTGTAGGCGCACGCGCGAACTCGCCTCGTCGATGAGGTCGACGGCCTTGTCGGGCAAAAAGCGGTCGGTAATATACCGGTCGCCCAGGCGCGCGGCAGCCGAGAGCGCTTCGTCCGTAATCTGTACCTTGTGGTGCGCTTCGTACCGGTCGCGCAAGCCCTTGAGGATCTCGATCGTTTCATCGACCGTTGGTTCGCCGACCATCACCGGCTGGAACCGTCGCTCGAGTGCGGAATCCTTTTCGATGTACTTGCGAAACTCGTTCAACGTGGTGGCGCCGATGCACTGGAGTTCGCCGCGTGCCAGCGCCGGCTTGATGATGTTGCTCGCGTCGATCGCGCCTTCGGCCGCACCGGCGCCGACGAGCGTGTGCAACTCGTCGATGAAGAGAATGATTTCCCCCGCGGCGTTGCGGATCTCGTCCATGACGCGCTTCATGCGCTCTTCGAACTCACCCCGGTACTTCGTGCCGGCAACGAGGCCTGCGAGGTCGAGGGTGATGACGCGCCGGTCGCGCAGCGGTTCGGGAATTTCACCCTTGATGACGCGCTGCGCGAGCCCTTCCGCGATGGCGGTCTTGCCGACGCCAGGCTCGCCGATGAGCGCGGGATTATTCTTCGTACGTCGCGAGAGTATCTGAATGACCCGCTCGATCTCGAGATTGCGACCGATCACCGGATCCAGCTTCGCATCGCGCGCGAGTTGCGTGAGATCGCGCCCGTATGCGTCGAGCGTCGGCGTCTTCCCTTTGCCCTTCGGGGCCGGCGGCTGACCCTCGGCGCCAAGCAGCGACGTCGTCTGCACGCGCACCTTCGCCGGATCGACGCCAAGATTCGTGAGCACGCGCGCGGCGACGCCCTCGCCTTCGCGAATCAATCCGAGAAGCAGATGCTCCGTGCCGATGTAGTTGTGGTTGAGTTGCCGCGCTTCCTCGAACGCAAGCTCGATGACGCGCTTCGCGCGCGGCGTGAAGACCATTTCTTGCTGCACGGTCTGACCGCCGCGTCCGACGATCGCTTCGACCTCTTGGCGCACCTTCGCCAAGTTGACGCCCAGCGACTCGAGCACTTTGGCGGCGAGGCTCTCTCCCTCGGAGATGATTCCGAGCAGAATGTGCTCCGTCCCGATATAGTTGTTGCCGAGACGCTGCGCTTCTTCTTGCGCGAGCACGATGCTGCGGCGAGCGCGCTCGGTGAACGGTTCCCACATCGACATATCAGTATCTTACCAAACTCTCGACGCTGCGCCATGGTTGCCGCAGCGTGCCATCATAGCGAACGTTCACAGGCTGAATCGTAGGCCGGCAAAGCCCGCGGTCGTACCCCCGGCCTGCAAGCCTTGATAGAGCCGTAACTCGACCGACGCGTGCGGTGCAATCGGTTTTCCGCCGAAGACCGTGAGCACAGGGCCGGTCGTCCTGCCAATCGAGAGGTCGCCGATACCTGCTCCGATCCCCACGTACGCACCGCCGAAGCCGGCGCCGGAGAGACCGCGTAACTCGCCCGTAATCGCATACCCGCCTTGCCTGGTGACCGGGACGAGCAGAGTCGCCTGCAGACTGATGGGCACCACCGGAATCGAAGACGACGTGCTGATCATGACGGCTCCGCCGCTCTGCGCCGGTGAGGTGCCGACCCAGCCACCGCCCGCTACCGACACGTCCGCTTGCGCGAGAACGGGAACTCCACACAGTAAAGTAAGTAGTGCGAGGAGGAGCGTTTTCCGCATTCCTCCCCCTTTTCACACGGGGAATCGGGACCCTCCGGCTCCAATGGGGTTCGTCCGATGCCAACCGTGCAAGAAGTCCGCGATGCCCTCGTCGAGGTCAAAGATCCTGAGCTCAACCTTGGGATTCTGGAGCTCGGCCTCGTTTACGACGTAACGGTCGAAGGCGATAGCGGTGAGAACGTGACCGTACTCATGACGCTAACGTCTCCGATGTGTCCCGTCGGACCGCTCTTCAAAAAATCCGTCGAAGACCGCGTGCTCGCAATCGACGGCGTGAAAAGCGCAAAGGCGGAGATCACCTTCACGCCGCCGTGGGATCCCGCCACGATGGCGAGCGACGACGTGAAAGCCATGCTCGGAATCTGGTAACGCCTACAGGCGAACGTTGAGCGTCGCGCGGTACGTGCTGGCTTGAATGTTCGAGAAGTAGCGCGTCGAGAAGAACGAGTCGGACGGCCGGAAACTCGTGCTTCCGAGGTGATCGAAGATGTACTCGATGCGTCCGCTTGAGTGCGAGGAGAACGCGTACTCCAGGCCTGCACCGGCGTTGTAACCGCCCAGCGTGTTCGTCTGGTTCGAGCTGTGTCCCGCGAACGGGGCTTGACTCTGCAACTGCAGGTTCAATGCGGCCTGGCTCCAGCCGCCGGCGACGTAGAACATCCACGCTCCCTCGGTGACGCCGAAGCGGACACGCGCGCGCAAACTCGTGCCTTCCGCGACGGAGTTGACGACGGGATCGGGCGCAAATGTAAGTGACGATGAGGGCGAACCTGCCAGAAGGCCGCTGTACTCAGCCTCGAGCCCTATGACGGTCGTGCCCTTCTGCACGTTGAAGCCGGCCAGAAAACCGTCAATCGTCGCCGAAGGCACCGGATTGAAGCTCACGCCGGTGGTGCCGATCGTCGCGTTTGCCGTCGT
The DNA here is from genome assembly GCA_027315245.1 of Vulcanimicrobiota bacterium. Taxonomy (GTDB): domain Bacteria; phylum Vulcanimicrobiota; class Vulcanimicrobiia; order Vulcanimicrobiales; family Vulcanimicrobiaceae; genus Tyrphobacter. Next base: position 6,576 of record DAHUYK010000040.1, read on the forward strand.
CGACGAGCCGCCGGCCAGGACGCCTGCGTAGAAGCCGGACCAGTCTTGCGCTAGCGCGGCGCCCGTCGAGATCGCACAAAGCGCAGCGGTTGCCAAAAGAACTCGGAGCATGTCGTGCCTTCCTTTCCTTTCGTTCGAGAACGTAGGCCGTCGCCGATTCCTTGAACGAGCAGGCGCCTTCTCCCTTTCGGTGCAGGGGCGAGCGGCCTGCACGGCGAGCCATACCAGCGTGAAGAGCCGCGCCGAACGCTACGACGAACTGACGGCCAAACGCTCCCAATCCCTGGTACCCGCCGGCACGGACGCGGTTGCCCGTCAACACGCACGCGGCAAGCGGACCGCGCGCGAGCGGATCGAGATGCTCGTCGACGAGGCGTCCTTCACTGAGCTCGACCGCTTCGTCGTGCATCGCACGAACGCGTTCGGCCTGGACGAGAGAGAGTTTCTCGGCGACGGCGTCATCACGGGCTGCGCGAGCATCGACGGACGCCGCGTCTTCCTTTTCTCTCAAGACTTCACCGTGCTAGGTGGATCGCTCGGAGAAGCCTTCGCTGAGAAGATCTGCAAGGTCATGGATCTCGCCGTGCGGACCGGCGCGCCGGTCATCGGTATCAACGACTCCGGCGGCGCGCGCATTCAGGAGGGCGTCGTCTCGCTCGGCGGCTACGCGGAGATCTTCTGGCGCAACGTGCAGGCGAGCGGGATCGTGCCGCAGATCAGCCTCATTGCCGGGCCGTGCGCCGGGGGCGCCGTCTATTCACCGGCCATCACCGACTTCATCATCATGACGCAAGCCGTCTCGCAGATGTTCATTACCGGCCCGGACATCATCAAGACGGTAACCGGAGAGGACGTCTCGTTCGAAGAGCTCGGAGGCGCGACGACGCACGCCACACGCAGCGGCGTCGCGCATCTCGTCGCTGCGGACGAAGAGGACCTCATGGCGCAGACGCGCATCTTGCTCTCGTACCTGCCGCAGAATAATCTTGACGATCCCCCGCGGTACGCGAGCGACGACGACCCGCGCCGCGAGGCACCCGAGCTCGACACGCTCGTTCCGGACGCGCCCAACAAGCCATACGACATGCAGGCCGCCATCGCCGCCGTGCTCGACGACGCAGAATTCTTCGAAATTCACGCTCGCTATGCTTGCAATATCGTCTGCGGCTTCGGACGCATCGAAGGCCGGAGCGTGGGCGTCGTCGCCAATCAGCCTAGCGTGCTCGCCGGCGTGCTCGACATTGCGTCATCCGTCAAAGCGGCGCGTTTCGTTCGGTTCTGCGACGCCTTCAACATCCCATTGCTTACCTTCGTCGACGTTCCAGGGTTTTTGCCAGGCATCGGCCAGGAACACGGCGGTATCATCTTGCATGGGGCGAAGCTGCTCTACGCGTTCGCGGAAGCAACGGTTCCCAAAGTCACGGTCATCACGCGCAAAGCCTACGGCGGCGCCTACGACGTCATGGCGAGCAAACACATCCGCGCCGACGTCAATGTAGCCTGGCCGACCGCGGAGATCGCGGTGATGGGCGCCGAAGGCGCCGTGAAGACGATCTTCCGGCGTGAGATCGCCGCCGCGAAGGACCCCGCGGCGAAGACGCAGCAACTCATCGACGAGTACACGGAACGCTTTGCGAACCCGTACATCGCGGCACAGCGCGGTTACGTCGACGACGTGATCGAGGCGCGCCGTACGCGTCCGGTCGTCGCCCAAGCGTTGCGCATGCTCGAAAACAAACGTGTCGACCGTCCGAAGCGCAAGCACGGCAACATCCCGCTATGAGGAGTGCAGCACGACGATGAAGCTTAGCAGGAAGGAACTCCTCGTGGCCGGCGCGGGCGTTGCCATGACGCCGCTCGCTGCGGGCTGCGCGCGGCCCGCGCGTGGCGCGGTCGCTCCGTTTGCGTTCGATCGCACGCGATTCGATGCGATCCTCGCAAAGCCGGCGCGGCACCGGCAGTGCTGCGGCGCAACGAAAGTCGAGGGCGGGGCGGTGCTGCACGCAATGGTTGCGACGATGTATGCATACGAGTTCGACCTCGCGGAAGGGCCCGGAACGGTCCACGAGGTTGCGGTGCTCTACCAGCCTGACGGGATTATTCTGGGACTCAACGACGCCATGTGGGATTCGATGGTTCTGCCGGCGCTGCCCCGGCTCTCCGACTACTTCAAGTCCGATCTGTCGCTGCACCGGCCGCGGGGGGCTCATCGCGGTAATCCGTACCTGCACCGCCAGCGCGGTACGGCGTTGCAAGACGACGTATCGATCGAGGCGCTCGTGGCGCGCGGTGCAAACTTCTTCGTCTGCAACAATGCGCTGCTCGGCCTCGCCGACACGCTCGCGACCACCCTGCACGAAGAGAGTCATCGCGTCTACACGCGTTTGATCGCGAACCTCGTGCCCGGAGCGATGGCCGTTCCCGCAGGCGTCATGGCAATCAACGCCTGTCAGGAGGCTCACTTTACCTACCTGCAGGTGAACGTGTGAGCCTGCTGCAGGGAAAGCGGGCGCTCGTGACCGGCGTCGCGAACCGGTGGTCGATTGCGACCGGCATCGCGCGCGCGCTGCACGCTCACGGTGCGCAGGTGCTGCTCACCTACCAGGGCGAGCGCGTCAAAGACGAAGTCGTCAAGCTGGGCAGCGAACTCGGGAACGCCCCGGCATTCGAATGCGACGTGTCCAACGACGTCTCCCTGAAGTCACTCGCGCAGTCCGTCGACTCACTCGACGTCCTCGTACACTGCATCGCCTATGCAAACAAAGAAGACCTCGCCGGGAAAGTCTACGATACGTCGCGCGCCGGCTTCGCGCTCTCGCTCGACGTCTCGGCATTTTCGCTCATCGCGCTCGTCTCGGCGCTGCGAGAGCGTCTGGAGGACAAGGCGAGCATCATGGCGCTCACCTATTTGGGAGCGACGGCGATCGTACCGAGTTACAACCTCATGGGAATCGCAAAGGCCGCGCTCGAAGCGGAAATTCGCTATCTCGCGTTCGACCTCGGGGGACGCGGCATCCGCGTCAACGGGATCTCCGCGGGTCCTATCAAGACGGCGAGCATGCGGCAAGTCTCCGGCGCGACGAAGATGCTCGACGTCGTTCCAACGATCGCACCGCTGCGTCGCAACGTGACGCCCGAAGACGTCGGCAACACGGCCGTCTACCTCGCTTCCGACCTTTCTGCTGCCATCACGGGTGACATCCATTTCGTCGACGCAGGCTTTCACGCGATGGGCATGTACCCGCCGCAGTGATTGCGCCGCGCGAGCTTTTCTTCAAAAAAGCGCAGCCAACCGCGGACGAGACGACGGCGATCGCCGCTGCAGCATCGATCGTGTTGAGCCCTGAGCGCAAGGAGCGCGCCGTGAGATCAAATGCGAGTGCCTGGCGGCGGGCCGGTCGCGAGGAATCCGTCGGCTCCGGGAACACTCTTTTGGACTGATGTTTCGCAAACTGCTCATCGCAAATCGCGGCGAGATCGCGGTGCGCGTCATTCGCACGGCGCACGAGATGGGCATCGCATGCGTTGCCGTGTACTCGGAGGTGGATCGCGGCGCAACGCACGTGCGCATGGCCGACGAAGCGTATCTGCTCGGCGCCGCGCCGCCGTCCGAGAGCTACCTCAATGGCGATCGCCTGATCGCGGTCGCCGCGCGCGCGAATGCCGAGGCGGTCCATCCCGGCTACGGCTTTCTGGCGGAGAACGCGTCGTTCGCGCGCAGCGTCATCGGCGCTGGGCTGACGTGGATCGGCCCGCACCCCGACGCGATCGACGCCATGGGTGACAAGCTTCGCGCTCGCCGTGCTATGGAGAGCGCCGGCGTTCCGTTCGTTCCAGGAGGCACCGATGCACTCGCGGATGCGGCCGCGGCGCGAGACGCCGCACGCCGTTACGGATTGCCTCTCGCGCTCAAGGCTTCCGGCGGAGGCGGCGGCAAAGGGCTCAAGGTTGCGCACACGCTCGACGAGGTGGACGCGGCATTTTCGACGGCGTCGCGCGAAGCTCAGGCGTACTTCAAGAATCCGACGCTCTATGCCGAACGTTATCTCGAGAATCCCAAGCACGTCGAGCTGCAGATTGTCGCCGACCGGCACGGGAACGTGCTGCACTTCGGCGAGCGCGACTGTTCGCTGCAGCGACGTCATCAGAAGATTTGGGAGGAGGCTCCCGCATGCGTTTGCGAGCGCGTGCGCGAGGGCATTCGCGAAGCGGGCGTTCGCGCGGCGCGCGCGATCGCATACGACTCCGTCGGAACGATCGAGTTCCTCGTAGCGAATGACGCATTCTATTTTCTGGAGATGAACACGCGCATCCAAGTCGAGCACACGGTTACCGAGATGGTGACGGGGTTCGACCTCGTGCGCGAGCAGATTCGCGTCGCCGCGGGCGAGGCACTCGGCTACGAACAGAGCAGCGTCGCACTACGCGGCGCCGCTATCGAAGGCCGCGTCAACGCCGAGGATCCCGCGCAAGGATTCCGGCCGGCACCGGGAACCGTGCGAGCCTATCGTGAGCCGTCAGGGCCTGGGGTGCGCGTCGATTCCGCCGCGTTCCCCGGCTTCACGGTCGTCGGCGATTACGACTCGCTCATCGCCAAGCTCGTCGTGTGGGCGCCGACGCGCGCAGAGGCGATCGCACGGTTTGCGCGTGCGATCGACGAGTTCGAAGTCACCGGCGTTCCTACGACGCTCGCGATTCTGCGCGCGCTCTGCGACGAACCCTCCGTGAGAGACGCAAGCTACGGGACCGCAACCCTCGAGGAGTTCGCGAAGGCGTGGACACCGGCATCGCAGGAGGTCGCTCGACCGGGCGCCTCGGGCGCGCAGCACGTCTTCAGCGAAACCGTTGACGTCGAGGTCAACGAAAAGCTCTACCGCGTACGATTTCCGCACGGCGTCGCTGGGGGAAGCGGAGCGCGAAAGGCGCCGCGGGTTCCCAAAAGAGACGGCGCGAACGCCGCGTCCGGCGGCAACGAGATCCGCTCCCCGATGCACGGCATCGTCGTCGAGATCTCCGTCGCTCCCGGCGAATCCGTGGAACAGGGGCAGCTCGTTGCCGTCGTCGAGGCGATGAAGATGATGAACGAGATACGTGCCCACCGCGCGGGACGCGTTCGTGCGACGCACGCCGCTGCGGGCGCGACCGTTGAGGGAAACGCGACGCTCGTCACCATGGACGAACGAGAGTCCGTCAGCGAGTGAGAATGATGCGATCGGCGATGAAGGCCGGCGGTCCCCAACTTCTACGCACCCAGTAGCCGTCGATCGCGACCCGCTGCGAGGCCTTCGTAGCGCCTCGCGGAACCAACCGGGCATGGCAGAGAGAGCGCCGCGCGGCGCGCGCGAACGCAATGGATCGGGCATACCGCTGTGCGGCGCTTATGACGGCGTCGAAGGACCGCAGCACGATCTCGGCGCGCCCGGCGCCTATCCGTTTGCGCGCGGCATCCACCCGAGTATGTATCGCGACCGCCTCTGGACGATGCGGCAGTACGCGGGATTTGCGACGGCCGCGGAGTCAAACGAGCGCTATCGCTACCTCCTGGTGCAGGGCCAGACCGGCCTCTCCGTCGCATTCGACCTTCCCACGCAGCTCGGCTACGATTCCGATGCGCCGCAGGCACGCGGCGAGGTCGGTAAGGTCGGCGTCGCCATCGACTCGATCGAAGACATGGAGCAGCTTCTCGAAGGCATTCCTCTCGACCGGGTGACGATCTCCATGACGATCAACGCGCCGGCGACGATTCTTTTCGCGTTGCTGCTCGCGGTCGCGCGCCGGCGCGGCACGCCGTTCTCGGCCCTCGGCGGCACGATTCAGAACGACGTCCTCAAAGAGTACGTCGCGCGCGGAACGTACATTTATCCGCCCAAGCCGTCGTTGCGCCTCGTGACGGACGCAATGGGCTACTGCGTCCGCGAGGTTCCGCAGTGGAATCCCATATCGATCTCCGGCTATCACATCCGCGAAGCGGGATCGACCGCCGTCGAAGAGATTGCGTTCACGCTCTCCAACGGCAAGGCGTACGTGCAGGCCGCGCGGGATGCAGGGATCGGCGTCGGAGCGATCGCGCCGCGCATCTCCTTCTTCTGGAACGCGCACAACGATCTGTTTGAAGAGGTCGCGAAGTTTCGGGCCGCGCGCTATCTCTGGGCGCACGTCGTTCGCGACGCGTTCGGGTGCAGCGATCCAGGCGCGCAGCGCATGCGCTTTCACGTACAGACCGGCGGATCGACGCTCACCGCGCAGGAGCCGGAGAACAACGTCGTCCGCGTGACGCTGCAGGCACTCGCGGCCGTACTCGGCGGCACGCAGTCGCTCCACACGAACGGCAAGGACGAGGCGCTTGCGCTTCCGACGCAGGAGAGCGCGAAGGTCGCGCTGCGTACACAGCAGATCATCGCCTACGAAAGCGGCGTCACCGACGTCGCCGATCCGCTCGCCGGCTCCTACTACGTCGAATCGCTGACGAACGCCCTCATCGAACGTGCCGCTGCACTCATGGCCGAGGTCGACGCGCTTGGAGGCGCAGTTGCAGCCATCGAGAGCGGCTGGATGCAGCGCCGCATCGCCGATTCCGCATACGCCGCACAGCAGGCGGTGGAGCGAGGCGAGACCGCGGTCGTCGGTGTCAATCTCTTTGCGGAGCAATCTACTGCACCGCCGCCTCCGCTGCAGCGTATCGATGCGCGGGTCGAACGCGAGCAGGCTGAGCGCGTGCGCGCCTTTCGTGAGCGGCGCGACGGCCCTGCGATGCGCATCCGGCTCGAGGCGATACGGCGCGCAGCGGAAAGCGACACAAACCTTCTGCCTGTCTTCGTCGACGCGGTCGACGCGGGCGCGACGCTCGGCGAGATCTGCAACACGTTGCGCGACTCTTTCGGCACCTATCGCCCGGCCCATACTTTAGCATGAGGGAATCGTGGCCCCTCGACCACGTCGCGATCGTCGTCGCGGATTTGGAGCGCAGCGTTGCGCTCTACACCGAGCAACTCCGATTCGCGCAACTCTATCGCGAGACGATCGCCGACCAAGGCGTCGAAGCCGTCGGCTTGAAAGCCGGCGACTCCGTCATCGAGCTGCTTCGCCCGCTCGACGATGCATCACCGGTCGCGCGTTATCGCGGCGGCGCCGCGTCGAAGCTGCACCACGTCGCATTTCGCGTTGAAGACATCGAGACGACGCTAGCGCAACTGAAGGCTGACGGCATACGCCTGATCGACGAGAAGCCGCGCAGTGGAGCACACGGCAATCGCGTCGCCTTCCTGCACCCTTCTTCGACAGAGGGCGTGCTCATCGAGCTTTGCGAGCCTCTTGAACCGCCGCGGTAGGCGGCTCCCTCGACTTCGGCGCTGCGCGCCTACGCTCGGGATGACAACGCTGACGTTCGCTAGCGTATGGAGCGGACGGTGCGCTGCACGAAGACCGGGCGAAACGCGAAGCGTTCCATCGTCGCTTTCGTCGGCACGCGAACGCGGTCTGCCAAACGCAGCATTCGCAAGAACTTGATGTGCCACCACGTGACGTCGATCTCGAACCACGCCATACCGTGACGGGCCGAGAAGGGGAATGCATGATGGTTGTTGTGCCAGCCTTCTCCGAACGACACGAGCGCTACCCACCACGAGTTCGTCGAACGGTCGCTCGTTTTGAAGGTGCGATAGCCAGCCCAATGCGATGCGCTGTTCACGAACCACGTCGTGTGGTAGGTGAAGATGAGGCGTGCGAAGATGCCCCACACGACCCACGGCCACCCGCCGATGGAAAATAGGATGAGCGCCAGGCCGACTTGGAGCGGAACCGCCAAGTACGAGAGCGCTCGATAGTATGGGTCCCGCACGAGGTCGGGGCAGTGGCGCGCGCGCTCCAACGCTGACGGAACGTAGCGGTTCTTGAAGAGCAGCCACTTCATGTGCGCCCAGGTGAATCCGCGGCGCGTCGTATGCGGGTCGCCCTCGTGATCGGAGTGCGCATGATGCACGCGATGCGTCGCGACCCATTCGATGGGTGCGCCTTGCATCGCCAGTACACCCAGCGTTGCCACGACGTACTCTAAGCCCCAACGCAGACGAAGGCTGCGATGCGTGAGCGTCCTGTGGTATCCCAGCGTCACGCCGATCGCCCCGGTAACGTATGCGAGCCCCGCAGCGACCGCGAGTGCAGACCATGAGAAGAACGCCGGCCAAAACACGGCGAGCGCACAGACGTGAATGGCTGCAAGAGCCACGCCGTTTGTCCAGTTCGGGCGACGGGGCCAGAGTCTACGTTTTATGAGTTGCATCGGATACTACTGTGTATTCCCCACGGAGGCGGCCTCTCCGCCTTGGAGTACCAAGGCTCCTAGAAGTTCGGAGCGAGCCCAACCTCGATCTTTGTCTCGAACGTTCGATCCCAGGGCAGCGCAATCGTCATTGCCGCGATATGATACCCCGGGTAGAGCTCCGTAAGGATCGCTTGCGCGTCGGCCCAAAGGAGCGAGCGGTTCTCCTCTCCGACGACCGCGGCATCTGCCGGCAGCAAGATCATGTGGTCGATGCCGCGCGCCGTGAGTTGCGCGTCGAGCAGCGGGCGCACTTCATCGTGAAAGGCGTAGTCGTCGACGAAGCGCATGAAGGTGAACTCCCGATGGGCGATGCCGTCGTACGTTCCCGTTCGGCGTCCGGCTCCTGCCGCGATCGCTTCGGCGAGTGCGGTTCCCACCGTATTCGCGTTCGTGTTCCAGGAAGCGTACGCGTCGAGCTCTGATGCGATGCCGTCGGCGAGGATGCGCCGTGCAAAGGCTCCTTGCTCGGCGTAACCCGGATTGCCGCCGCCGGCGAGATAGCTGAGGTCGGCAAGCGCAACCGAACGTCCCTGTACGAGCGCCTTGCGCATTGCTGCCACGAAAGCATCGTCCTGTTCAGGCGTCGTTCCCGGGACGCGCACGAAGAGCGCGATCTGCGGATCGGCCTCGTCTTGCACGCCGCCGCAGAGCGTGATGAGGTGTCCGATCGCAACGGAGATGGGGCCGTACTCAAGCGGATCCTGCGCCAGCGCACCCTCCGGCGTGGAGTACTCGACGGAGACCCGCGGCGTCCACGAGGCGCGTCGTGCGAGAGCGTGGGCGACGAGCGCCATGCCGAGTTCGTCTGCGCCGGGCTCGATCGTGGCGCGGGACGCGACGCCGAGGCGAATGATATCGTTCTCGAGCACGATGCGATCCGGCACGTCGATGCCGACGGGGCCCGCGTCGTCTTGCCCGAGGACGAGCCGGTCGAGCGTCGTCGCAGCGCCCGTAACGAGGAGACGGTCGACAGCGAGGTCGCGCGCCCGCGTGGCGATATACGCGTCGAACGCCGGCCCCGCGAGCGCACGCAGATTCGCCGCCAAAGCTTCCTCGCTTGGCAACAGAGGATCGTGCAGCTTCGCGTATTCCCACAGATACTGCCAGATGGGACCGGCGGCAAAGTAACCGTTGCCCGGCCCTATCGCGGGAACGCCGGTGGGCGCCAAACGCATGACGGTGCCGAAGACCGCGATCCAGCTGCGCGGGTGCGATGCTCGCAGTTGCCCGAGCTCGTGAAGGCGGAAGTACGCGTCGGCATAGGTCGTGCCGGGAACGCGTGACGCGAGCAGGCCGCCGTAGGCGAGCATATCGCTCGAGATGACGTACGCGGCTGCATCCTGCGGCGCTTGCGCATTGAGCCAGCGGATGAGATCGTCAGGAGAGCCCGGCTGCAGGTAGTGACCGAGCATCGCTGCGGGCGGCGTCACCACACGGCGTCCCGCGATGCGTCCCAGGAGCACGGGCAACTGGTACGTGACCGGACGGTCATCGAGCGGAACGAAGACGATCGGTGCGGGGGCCGCCGCAAAGGCACGTACGGGAAGGAGCGCCGCGAGCACGAGCAGCGCTCCGAATGCCCTCACGACTCGAGGACCCGGCGTAATCGGCCTTGTGCCAGCTCGAGCAGCACGCGCGCAGCCGGCGCGCTGCACTCGCGACGTGCCATGACGATCGCGACCTTGACGCTGCCTTCGGCCGATTCGAGCAACGCTGCGGCTTGCAGCGCGTTGACGCCTGCAACGCGTTCGACGATGCGCCGCGCGCGCGCATGCAGCTTTTCGTTCGTCGCGACGAGGTCGACCATGAGATTTTCGTAGACCTTTGCGCGCAGCACCATCACGGCAGTCGAGATGGTGTTGAGCACGATCTTCTGCGCCGTGCCGGCGCGCATACGCGTCGAACCGGCGATCGGCTCTGCGCCGGTGCACACGGCGATCGTGCGTTCGGCGGCGTCGGCCAGTGGGCTCGGGACCGTGTTCACGATCGCGGCCGTGAAGCATCCCTTCGCGCGCGCCGCCCGTAGTGCAGCGACGACGAAGGGGGTGCCTCCGCTCGCTGAAAGGCCGATGACAGCGTCCGCGGGCTCGACGTGGAGCATGGCGTCGATCCCGGAGCGCGCATCGTCCTCTGCGCCTTCGACTGCTCGCAAGAGTGCAGTCGTTCCCCCCGCAACGTGCGCGCAGACGAGGCCGGGCTCCGTTCCGAACGTCGGTGGCATCTCCGCGGCGTCGAGCATCGCGAGGCGGCCGCTCGTACCGGCTCCGACGTAATGCAGGCGCCCGCCGCGTTCGAGCGCGGTGACGACGCCGTCGACGACGCCGGCAATCGCACGGCGCTGGGCGAGCACGACGTCGGCGACGTCGCGTTGCGCAAGCACGAGCCGCTCGACGAGCGCATCGCTCGCGAGCCGGTCGAGGTCGGCGCCAGCCTGCGTCATCGTCTCGGTCTCGGGCAGATCGCCGCTCACGACGCGCCGCCGCATTCGCGCTCGACGCGTTCGAGCAGCGTGCGCAGGTCGTGCGGTGCGATGGCACCGAGCACGGCGCTGCTCCGGGCACCGGTGGCGGCGCGTACGTTCGCGGGGCGACCGCGAAGCGTCTCGTATCCGAGCACGGCAAATGCCAAAGCCTCTTTCGCGTCGGCCCGAATGCCCATCACGTCCGAGCGTTCGACGCGCGCCCGCGGAAGCCGTGCGCGCAAGCGCGCGAGGAGTTCGGGATTGAACGCGCCGCCTCCGGAGACGATGACGAACGCCTCCTCGAAACCGGCAACGCGCAGGGCATCGGCAATCGTGGCTACGGTCAGCTCCGTGAGCGTCGCCGCGGCGTCTTCGAGCGAGAGCCGCGCGAGGTCTCCGTGCGCCTCGATGAAGTGCATTCCGTAGCGCTCGCGACCCGTCGTCTTCGGCGGCGGCTGGGCGAAGTACGGATCGCGCAGCATCGCTGTCAGCAGTCCGCTGTGGACGCTCCCGCGGGCGGCAAGGCTTCCCTCTGCATCGAAGTGCATGGCGCCGCCGGTGCGGTCGCGGACGAGCGCGTCGAGGAGCATGTTGCCCGGTCCGGTATCGAATGCAACCGGCGAGGCACCAGCTGCCAGGAGCGTCACGTTCGCGATACCGCCCACGTTGAGCGCGACGCGGTCCTCGCCGGAATCTGCGAGGAGGAGCGCGTCGACATAGGGCACGAGCGGCGCGCCGTGGCCGCCGGCCGCAGAGTCCGCGGAGCGAAAGTCGTAGCAGACGGTCGCACCGACGGCTTCGCGGATGACGAACGCATCGCCGATTTGTAGCGTGACGTGTGCGGCACCATCGTGGAAAAGCGTCTGTCCGTGCGAGGCGACGTAGTCGACCCGCTCTCCGGCGAGCGTCGCGACTGCGGCGGCGGCGAAGGCCACCCCCACTTGGTGGTGCAGGCGCGCGCACTGCGCAACCGTACCGGCGTTGGGTGGCAGCGCGGCGCGCAGTGCCGCTTCGAGCTGCGGATCGAGTGCATGCGTCGTAAAGCGTAGGACATCGAGAGCGTACGACGAGCCCCGTGGACGAACGTCTACGAGCGCAGCGTCGATGCCGTCGAGCGACGTGCCGCTCATCAATCCAAGTGCGATCATCGCTCCACCGCTTCGACGCACGCATCGTAAAAGGCCGCGCGCAAATCGCGAACGTCTCTGCGCCCGAAGTACACGGCGTTCGTGAGCAGCACGCCCTGCAGGTCGCGCGAAGGATCCGCCCACACGCACGTTCCAACGAAACCGGTGTGTCCGAAGCTCTCCATCGAAAATGCGCGCCCGCAAGAGTTCTCGTCGTTCGTTTTCAGTGCCCAGCCCAAACCGCGACGGAGCACCGGGTCGTACGCCTGCTCGGAGACTGCGGCCCATACGATCTCTCGCGGCAGCGCGATGTGCCGGCCGCTTCGCTCCCTACGCTCGGGATGACAGAGCGCAAGATACACGCCGGTGAGCGCGGCCACGTCGGCAGCGGTGCCGAAGAGACCGGCGTGGCCGGCAACGCCGCCCATAAGGTACGCCTTCTCGTCGTGCACGACGCCTTGCACGCGCCCGCGCCATTCGTCGTGCTCGGTGGCCGGAATAGCGGCACGCTCGCTCTGCCGAGGACGGAATCCCAGCGTCGGGCGTCCGAAGCACTCGTCCGCGAGCTGCGCGAGCGAACGCCGGTGCAGCCGTTCGAGGAGCATGCCGATGAAGATGAAACCGAGGTCGCTGTAGAGGACACGCTCGCCTGGAGCAGCCACGAGCGGCTCGTGCTCGACGAATCGTTCGATGTTTCTATCGAGCAACAGCCGGTAGTCGGCGCCTGAGTTCATACCGGACGTATGGGCAAGCAGCATTCGCGGTGTGATGTCACGCTCCAGCGCGCCGTCGAGCGAGACGAGCCCGCGCCCGACGTCGCCGAGAAGCACCGTCGCGATAAAGAGCTTCGTGAGCGACGCAAGGTCGAAGCGCGTGTCGACGAAGACCGGCTTGCCAAGCGCATCGTCCCGCGTGGAGCCGTACGCGCGCTCGAAGAGGAGCCTTCCCTTGTGTTCGACGCGCGCGACCGCTGCCGTGAAGGCGCTCCCCTGCGCCGACGCAAGCAGCGCATCGACCGCATCGAACCGGCTCACAGCGCAAGCGGTTCTTGCAGCTGCGTCCGCAGCGCGTGCATCCGCGCCGCAGCCTGGCGCAGTCGTTCGAGCGCGAGCACGCCGCGGCGTGCGTCGCGAACGATCCGCTCGACGATCTCGACCGCAAGGCCGGGAGCATGACTAACCGTGAGCGCGTCGGCACCCGCGGCAAGCGCTGCAACGGCCCCGTCGACACTGCCCGTACCGTGCGCGATCGCGCCCATCTCGAGACAGTCGGTGAAGCAGACGCCGCAAAAGCCAAACTCCTCGCGCAGCATTTTCTGCAGAATGCGCGGTGAGAGCGTCGCCGGCAAGGTTTCGTCGAGCGCGCGCACGACGACGTGCGCCGTCATGAAGGCGCGCGCGTGAGGCGCGACGGCCGCGAAGGGAACGAGGTCTCTTTCGCGTAGCGTCGCTTCGTCGTCGACGACGACCGGCAACGCCTCGTGTGAGTCTATCGTCGTCGCGCCATGGCCCGGGAAGTGTTTGAAGGTTGCGACGACGCCTCCGCCTTCCAATCCGCGCGCAAAGGCGCTCGCCATGCGCGTCACCGCGGCGGCATCCCTACCGAAGGAACGGTCGCCGATGACCTCGTTCTTCTCTTCGAGCGCAAGGTCGAGGACGGGGGCAAAGTTGACGTTACAGCCGGCGCGACGCAGATCGTACGCACAGCGCGCGCCCGTCGCCTCGGCGAGGCGCTCGTCGCCGGCCGCGCCGAGCGCTGCGGCCGCGGGCATCGGTGCAACACCGTTGCGCAGCCGCATGACACGCCCGCCTTCTTGATCGATCGCCAGAATGGGTGCGATCTGCCCATAGCGCCCGCGAAGCCGATCGGTGAAGCCGCGCAGCTGCGAGAGCGTCTTCGTGTTGCGATCGAAGAAGACGAAACCGCCGAAGGGATACCGCGCAAAGGTCGCATCATCGAGATCTTCGTCGAGCACGCCGGTGACGACGACCGATGCTGCGAGCCGCCGCAGATCAGCGGTCACGGAATGGCAGCACCGCTGCGCGCATCGAAGCGGCGCACGTGCTGCGGCGGCAGCTCGAGTCCGAGTTCGTCGCCGGCTGCCCCGGGCTCGTCCGAGGCAATGCGCGCGACGATCGTTCCTCGCTCCGTGCGCAGGGTGAGAAAGGCGACGTCACCAGCCGGCTCCCTGCGCTCGACGCGACCGCGCAGCGGGGCGCCTGCGGCGATACGGATGCGCTCAGGACGTATGCCGGCGATCCACGGCCCGTCGTCGAGCAGGTTCATCGCCGGCACGCCGAGTGCCGACGCGGCTCGAACGGTTGCCGGAGCATCGTAGACGCGTTGCGGTGGCCCGAGGTCTTCGAGGCGTCCGTCGACGAGCACGCCGAGCGCATCGCCGAGCATCATCGCTTCGGCATGGTCGTGCGTCACGTGCACGACGGGACCGTCGAAAACCGCACGCATATCACGCAATGCGCCGCGTACGCGCGCGCGCAACGCTGGATCCAGGTGTGCGAGCGGCTCGTCGAGCAGAAGCGCTCGGGGCGACGAGAGCAATGCACGCGCCAGAGCAGCGCGCTGGCGTTCGCCCCCCGAGAGTACCGCCGGCATGCGATCGAGATATGCATCGACGTGCAGCGCGCGTGCAATCTCTTCGACGCGCTCGCTGCCGGCGCGATCGCGGAGTGCGAAGCGCAGGTTCTCTCGCACGCTCATCGTCGAAAAGAGTGCGTCGCTCGCGAAGACGAGCGGGACGCGGCGCTCACGCGCGGGCAACGAGCGGATCGACCGCCCGTCGAGCGTCACCGATCCGGCGTGCGGTTCGACGAGTCCCGCGATCGCGCGCAGGAGCGTCGTCTTCCCGGCACCCGAAGGGCCAACGACGGCCAGTGTACGCCCCGGTTCCACATGAAAGCCGATGCCGTCGAGAGCCATCCGAGTACGCGGAGCACCCCCGTAGGCGTAGGACAGCCCCGCAAGGGTAAGCCCGGTGCTAGCGAATTCGGATGTACTGGGCGATGATGCGTCCGTGAACGACGCTCGCACCGACGTCAACGAACGTACCGCGGTGAACGTCGGCGATCGTTGCGTAGCCACCGTCGGGCTTGTCGACGTCCGTGCTCGGCGTCACCTGAACCGTGCGGTCGCCCGCCGTGGTGCGCACGACGATGACCGAGTTCGTATAGTCGACGCTCATGACGCGCCCGGTGAGCGCGAGCGGGAATACCGTGAGTGCCGCCACAAGCAGGCAGGCAGCGCAGAATCGCCCGATCATCTTTCAACTCCAGGAACGCAGCAAAGCAAGCATTCGTTCCAATCACGATTATAAAACATCCCGAAGCAGCGCCTCGTACTCCTGCCGCGCCTTCGCCCCATCGTCGCCGCCGGCACGTACGCGCTCAACGAGCCGGCGGAGCTGCCCGACCGTCTCGTCGCCGGCACGCCGGCCGGAGATGACGAGGCGTAGCGCGATGAGGGCAAGCTCCGGCGTGCGTCCGCGCAACAGACGCAAGCCTTCATAGAAGGGACGCGCGGCGTCGTTTGGCGGCGGTTGTGCCACGAGCAGCTCGACGAGCTGTGCGCGCGCCGGCGCACCGTCGAGCAGATGCGCATCGATGAGCGCTGCTTCCTTATTGACGTGCGGTGAGGACAAGGCGAAAGCCCGCCGGCTCGATGGCGTACAGGTTCGTGGGGATGGGGCCGCTCACGCCGGCATAGGGAACGCCGCCGCCGAGGACGGTAAACTTGCCTGCGGCGGCATCGGTGAGGTTCGTCGCTGCAACGGTGAGGTCGAGGCTCCCCACCGCGTGCCCGACGGACGCATTCACGATGAGGAACGGACCGGCGTTGAGCTCGTTGTTGCGTCCACGATAGACCCCGTTCATTGCAGCATGCCACGGTCCATGCAGCCATGCGACGTCGAAGGATGCCTGCTGCGGGGGAATGTTGAGGAACTGTTCGTTGTTCACAAGGTCGCCGCCCGACGTCGGGTTCGAGACCGTCGAAGGAAGGTTGCGCGGGTATGCGACGTTGATGCCGTACGCAACGTGCGCGCTGAACTCGCCGATTCGCTGCCCCAGACGCAGCTCCGCGCCTTCGTAGACGGCGTTGCCCACGTTGATCGGATACGCTTCGCACGGCGGCGTTGCGCTCGCACAGGCTCCCGCTGTTGCCTGCGCGAGCGGATAGAAGGTTTCGATTGGGTTGCGCAGGTTCGTACGATAGAGGGAGGCGTCGATCTGCGTGTTCGCGAGATGTTTGGAGTAACCGAGTTCGTACTCGGTCGCGTGCTCCGGCTGCTCGGCCGGATTTCCTTGCCCGACGTAGACCCCGTTCACGTCACGCGCCAGCGCCGCGAGTGGAAAGACGTATCGCTCGATGAGCAGCGGGGCACGAAAGCCCGTTCCCACCGAGGCATGGAGCGCCGACGTTCCATCGAGATCGTACGCGACGCCGAAGCGCCCATCAAGACTGCTACCGAACGTGGAGTACTGAGCGAAATACGCGCCGCCTTCGAGGTGAATGCGTTCCGTCGGAGAGTATTTGCCGCGGACGAAATAGTTGTGAATCTCCTGCGCAAGCATCGTTCCGATGAAATCACCACCGAGCGACTCGTGCCGTACGTATCCGCCGAATGCGATGAGGTAATCGTCGCCGTCACGCTCCCACCACAGGCTCAGGTTCTGCCGCCGGTCGGTGTGCGAGACGTCGTATGGAGAGACGCCGGAACCGGTGAACGTGATGCCGTCGTCGTCGAGGCTCGCGTCGGCGACGAGCGTCCCCGCGCCGAGCGGCGCGCGCGCGTGGAGATCGTAGGCGCGCAGGTCCTGTGTTAGGTTTGACGCACCAGGACCCGTGAAGTACGCTCCGGGCCCTTCTTGCGACGCGAAAACCGGAGCGTTCTCCGTGCCGCTCATGTCGCGTGCGTTGCCCAGCGTGAAGATGCGCAAGCCGACATCCGATCGCTGCGACGGCGCATACGTGACGTTGAGGAGCGCGGTGCGAGCGCTAATCGTCGAGCCGAGATGCGTCGGCTGCGGTCCGGAGCAGCGCGACGCCGGCGGCAGCGCCGGATCGAATCCGCCCGTGCAGAGCATGACGTTCTGATCGACGTAGCCGTGCTGCTGCGTATCGTCGAGGGCGAATGCATAGCCGAAGGCGCCGTGCATTCCGGTTGCGTTCACCCACGCTTCGCTGCGTCCGAACGAGCCGACTGCGATCGATTCCGCGGCATGCGGCCGAAGCGTCGGATGCAGCGAGAAGAGATTCACCGCGCCGCCGATCGTGTTGCTGCCCTGCAGATCGATCGGCCCCAGTCCCTCGCTCACCTCGACGCCGCTGAACATCGAGAGGGGGAGCTGCGACACGTCGAGGTCGCCAGTGTTGCCGTCGTTGAGAACTTGGCCGTCGAGCATGACGAGCGTTTCCGACGGGTCCGGTCCGCGTAATGCAACCGGCACCGGCGCGGTCGACGCGCCTCCGTCCGGACGCGCAAATGTGACCGACGGTACGCTGGCCAAGCCCTGAAGCACGTGGTCGAACCCGAGCGCCTCCATCTGCGAACGCGTAACGACGACGCTCGGCACGAACGCGTGCACGCTCAGCATTGCGCCGTTCACCCGCACCGTTGCAATCGTACGCAGCGCAGCCGTGTCGGCGGGCACGAGCGCGACGTCCATCGATTGATCGCCGTTGACCGCAAACGGACCGACCTCGACGCTCCGATAGCCTTGCGCGACGACGACGACCGTGACGCGACCCGGCGCGACCAGCACCGCGACGTCGCCGTGCGCATCGGTCGCGCCGTGGAGCGTGCGCTGCCCTTCGAGAACCGTGACGCTGGCACCGGAGACCGGACCGCCGGAGGTCGCATGCACGTACGCGTGCAGCGAACAGCACAGAGCCAGCAGAACGGACACCGCTGGCGATTACGCGCGAGCGGAGAGGCAGCCCTCCTTACATGCCAGCTTCTGCGCATACGTGCGCATGAAGCGTCTTGCGCGTGATGCTTTACAAGCGCTTGGGTGGATCTGAGAGCAGAATGTCGTCCGACGAGCAGCCGCAATGATGCGCGATCCGGCGCAAGATCGTCGCCGACGGAATCATCTTTCCGCGCTCGTACTCGCTCCACGTTACGGGATGGATACCGACGGCGGCTGAGGCTTGGCGCTGTGTCTCGCCACGCAAGAGACGCCACTCCCGGAGTGTTCTCGCTTTGGCCATTTCCCACCAACTATACGGGCCTTTGCCTATACTCGCAATGAGGTGCTGCGCGAAAGTTGCTTCTTTTGTTTGTCTATACACTAAATGTCACGCTTCGAACTTAGCGAATCCACTATTATGCCTTCGCAACGAGGCCGGCGAGCCGAAGCCTTTCCGATGGTGCTCGGCGCGAATCTCCGGCGCTGCCGGGAAGAGCGTCGCATGACCCAGCGTGACGTGAGCCGCAAGGCGCGCTACGATCTCGCGCAGCTCTCAGCAGTAGAGAACGGCCTCGCGGTTCCACGCGCGGATGCGCTGCGCCGCATCGCCGACGTGCTCGACGTCTCGCTCGACCGGCTCTGCGGGCGGCGCGGATTCACGGCGGCCGAAGCGGAGACTGCAAGCATCGCGCTGGTCGAAGAGCTTCGCGATCTTCGCAAGCGCATCGAACGCCTGGAGAAGCGAACGTAGAGGGGTTCGCGCCGTGACCGTCCTGCATGCGAGCATTATATGGATGACGCATGCCGACTGGGTGGCACCGCGAGAGCGACCCAGAGAAAGTTGAGGAACGTGAGCGAGCCGATCATGAGAAACGCTGCGGCGAATCCAAGGCTCGACGCGACGATCCCGCCAAGCAACGGCCCGACGAACATGCCCATGAACGTCGCGCTCGATACGACACCGTAGACACGCCCCCGCTGTTCGCCCGGAAAGAGGCTGCCGATCCACGCGTTCGCGGTGGGCAGGATGCCCCCCAGGAAGATACCGACGCCGAATCGCAGCGCCAGAAAGGCCCAGAGGTTGTGCACGATTGCCTGGGGCAACGTGAACGCACTCACGCCGACAAGTGAGATGAGGAGCACACGGCGATAACCGATGCGATCGCTGCGTTTGCCGAGCAGCGGCGATGCAATGAGGTCTGCTAGCCCAGTCACCGCGAACGCCGCTCCGGCCGCGGTCGCAAGCCAGGGCACGTCGCCCACCATGCTGCGCACGTAGAGCGGTACGATGGGCTGGATACCGAGCGCCGCAACCTGCGCGAGCAGCACGACGACGAACATCGGCGCGAGTTGCGGGTGACGGACGAGTTCTCCGATCTCGCGGAAGAACGTGACGCGCTGGGCGCCATCGCGATCTTCTCGGCGCACGAAACCCTCATGCACGAACCACGCGCATCCGGCAGCCGCGACGAGTGCGAAGACGGACGTGCCGAAGAACACGATACGGTAACTGTGCGTCGAGTCGGCCACGAGGCCGCCGATCATCGGTCCGAGCAGCGCTCCGACGAGCTGCCCGGTCGCCATCCATCCCAGCGAAAAGCCCAGACGGCGTTTTGGGACCTTCGTCGCCACGAGCGCCGTGGCAGCGGCAGAGAACCCGCTGAACGCGCCCATGAGCGCCCGAACGCCAAAGAGCTGCAGGGCGTTCTGCACGAAGCCCATGAGCGCCGTAAAGAACGCAACGGCGCCGGTCGAACGAATGACCATCGCCTTTCGCCCATAGCGATCTGCAAGGCTGCCCCAGAGTGGCGAAAGGAGCGCCGACGTGAGAAAGTTCACCGAAGAGATCGCGCCTGCCCAGAGCTCGACGGTGGGAAGCGGGTGCACGCCCAACTGTATAAGAAAGAGCGGCAGAAAGGGCGCCGAAATTTGAAATGCGAGCGACATGGTCGCCTGAACGGCAACCATGAGCCAGAGCGTCCGGCGCCAATCCTTTGCTATGTCGTTTGCTTGGGGGCGGCCGGTGTGAAGCGCAGGGCGAGCGAGTTGATGCAGTAGCGCGTGTTGCTCGGCGCTGGCCCGTCATCGAAGACGTGGCCAAGATGTGAGTCGCAGCGAGCGCACCGTACTTCGACCCGCTGCATGCCAAGACTATCATCGTCCAGGAGGCGTACGTTGCGCCGCTCGCCGGGATGCGTGAAGCTCGGCCAACCGCAGTGCGACGTAAACTTTGCATCGCCGGCGAAGAGCGGCGCGCCGCATGCGCCGCAGTGATAGACTCCATCGTCCGTCACCTCCAGGAGCGCGCCGCTGAACGGGCGCTCCGTTCCGGCCTCACGCAACACGTGGTAGCGATCGTTGCCAAGCTCCTCGCGCCACTGCGCTTCCGGCTTGCTCACCTCGGGGTCTGCATTGCGATGGTCCATCCGCGCTTCTTCTTCCCCGCGTCGAAAAGGGCTTGCAGGGGCGAAGCCGGTATTGCGCTGCATGCCTCTCACCGCGCAGCGCATCACGGACTTAGAACTGCACGCAAACGACGTGCGTCAGGGCATCATTCGCGCGCTCGCCGCCGCCGGTTCCGGCCACTCTGCAGGCCCGCTCGACATGGCCGACATCTTTGCCGCGCTCTACTTCCACGTCTTACGCCACGATCCCAAGAACCCCGAGTGGCCGCAGCGGGATCGCTTGCTGCTCTCGTGCGGACACATCACCCCGGTGCGCTACTCGGCGATGGCGTATGCGGGCTACTTTCCGGTCGAGGAGCTGCTCACGCTGCGCAAGTTCGGAACGCGGCTGCAGGGCCACCCCGAGCGCGTCCGGCTTCCCGGCGTCGAGACGACGTCGGGGCCGCTTGGCGAAGGGCTCGCGCAAGGCGTCGGGATGGCGCTCGCCGCCAAGGCCGATGGCAAGAGCTGGCGCGTCTACGTCGTGACCTCAGATGCCGAGCATCAGTGCGGCCTGCATTGGGAGGCGATGCTTACCGGCGCGAAGTTCCGGCTCGACAACCTCATCAACATCATCGATCGCAACGTCATTCAGATCGACGGCAGCACTGAAGACATCATGCCCCTCGAGCCGCTCGCCGACAAGTATCGCGCGTTCAACTGGGAGGTCTTCGAGTGCGACGGCAACGACGTAGGCTCGTTCGTCGACGCCGTCGAGCGCGCGCAGAAGGTAGCCGGCAAACCCTCGGTGATCGTCGCTCACACGGTGCCCGGAAAAGGCGTCTCATATATGGAAGGCGATTACACCTGGCACGGCAAGCCGCCGAACGCGCAGCAAGCCGGCGAAGCGCTCCGCGAGCTCGCCGTGCAACGCGAGAGGATTCTCGCGCATGCCTAGCACGACGGCCATGGGCGACGCAGCCGGCATGCAACTCGTCGAGTACCGCAACGCCGCAACGCTCAAGCACCTGCCGACGCGCAACGGCTTCGGCGAAGGGCTCATCGAGGCCGGCGCGCTCGATGAGAACGTCGTCGGCATCTGCGCCGATCTTTCGGAATCGACGCGCATGGAGGGCTTCAAGAAAGCGCATCCGCGGCAGTACTTCGAGATCGGTGTCTCCGAGCAGATGCTCGTCGCAATGGCCGGCGGCCTTGCCGCGTGCGGTAAGATTCCCTGGATCGCGTCGTACGCCATGTTCAATCCCGGCCGTTCGTGGGAGCAAGTGCGCACGATCATGGCGCTCAACGAGACGAACGTCAAGATCGCCGGCGCGCACGCCGGCGTCTCGGTCGGACCCGACGGAGCGACGCACCAAGCCATCGAAGACATCGCGATCATGCGCGTCATTCCGCACATGACCGTCGTCGTTCCGTGCGACGCGGTGCAGACGAAGAAGGCGACGCTCCTCCTTTCGCAGACCCGGGGGCCGGCGTACCTACGTTTTGCGCGCGAGAAGTCAGCGATCGTCACGACCGAGGCGACGCCCTTCGCGTTGGGAAAGGCGCAGGTGTTCCGTGACGGGAACGATGTCGCGATCGTCGCGTGCGGCATTCTCGTCTACAATGCGCTCGTCGCCGCCGACGAGCTCGAACGCGAGGACGGGATCGCGTGCCGTGTCGTCAACAACCACACCGTGAAACCGATGGACGGCGACGCGATCGTGGACGCTGCGCGAGGCTGTGGCGCCATCGTCACCGTCGAGGAACATCAAGTTCACGGCGGCATGGGTTCCGCCGTCGCAGAGATCGTCGCGCGGCGCCATCCCGTTCCCATCGAGTTCGTCGGCGTGAACGACACCTTCGGACAATCAGGCGACCCGGCAGAGCTCATCGAGCACTACGGCATGGGCACGACAGCGATCAAAGATGCGGCGCGTCGCGCCCTCAGGCGAAAAACGTAGCACCTGACTTCGCGCCAACCGAGCGGCGTACGTTGCCTAGCAGGGCCTCGCCCAAAGCCCGAACAAGCCTTCCCTCCATGACGACGTCAATCGACCGGTCGGCGCTTCAGGCGCCTCAAAACGTATGGGATATGGCGCAGCAGCAGCTCGATGAGGTCGCGCACCTCATCGGGCTCACCGAGGGAATCCATCTCTTTCTTCGGCAGCCTAAACGCGTGCTCGAAGTCTCCGTACCGGTGCACATGGACGACGGACGGGTGCGCGTCTTCACGGGATATCGCGTGCAGCACAATATGGCGCGCGGGCCC
Source organism: Vulcanimicrobiota bacterium (assembly GCA_027315245.1). Lineage (GTDB taxonomy): Bacteria > Vulcanimicrobiota > Vulcanimicrobiia > Vulcanimicrobiales > Vulcanimicrobiaceae > Tyrphobacter. The sequence goes on from DAHUYK010000040.1 coordinate 29,061, forward strand.
GCGAAGGGCGGAATACGCTTCCATCCGGACGTGACGCTGGATGAAGTGAAGGCGCTCGCGATGTGGATGACGTGGAAATGCGCGCTCGTGAACATTCCGTTCGGTGGCGCAAAGGGCGGCGTCATCTGCGACCCCAAGGCGATGTCGATGCACGAGCTCGAACATCTCACTCGCCGCTTCACGACCGAGATCTCGATCGTCATCGGGCCCGAGAAAGATATCCCCGCGCCGGACGTCTACACGACACCGCAGATCATGGCGTGGATCATGGACACGTACTCGATGCAGAAGGGCTACTCCATCCCCGGCGTCGTCACCGGAAAGCCGATCGCCATCGGCGGATCACTCGGGCGCGACAAAGCTACCGCGCGCGGTTGCCTGTACGTCGTCGATGAAGCCATGAAGATGCTCTCGCTCGACGCGACCGGAGCGCGCGTCGCAATTCAAGGCTTCGGCAACGCGGGCATGCACGCGGCGACGCTCATGGCGCAGGCCGGCTACCGCATCGTGGCTGCCTCCGATTCGCGCGGCGGCGTCGCGAACGCCAGCGGTCTCGACGTGCGCGGACTCGTCGCACACAAGACGGAGACCGGATCCGTCGTCGGGTTCGGCGGCGGAGAAGCAATCTCGAACAAGGACGTGCTCGAGTGCGACTGCGACGTGCTCGTGCCGGCAGCTCTCGAGAAGGTGATCACCGCTCAGAACGCGCCGAACATCAAAGCGAAGATCGTCGCTGAGGCGGCGAACGGGCCCACGCTTCCGGAGGCCGATGCAATCCTGCACGAGCGCGGCGTTATGGTGCTGCCCGACATCCTCGCGAACGCCGGCGGCGTGACCGTCTCGTACTTCGAGTGGGTGCAAGACCTGCAGGAGAACTTCTGGGAAGAAGACGAGATCAACGAGCGCCTCAAACAAAAGATGACACGCGCCTTCCGTGAAACGCACGAACAGGCGAAGCGCCACGACGTCAACATGCGCACCGGCGCGTACGCCGTTGCGGTGGAACGCGTTGCCGAGGCGACCCGCCTTCGTGGCCTCTATCCGTAGGCCTCGCGCCTACACTTGAGACAGCCGTAGCGGACGCGCCGGAACGCCGCCTACGAACGCGTAGGGCTGCACATCGTCGACCACGACGGCGCCGGCTGCGATGACTGCATGGTCTCCGACGTGTACGCCCGGGACGATAATCGCTCCGGAGTAGACGAGCACGTCGTCGCCGATGATGACCGGCGCAACGTCGACGATGAGGGGTCTGGGGTCGCCCGCTTGAATCGGCCTGCCTTGTTGCGACGTGACGTGTACTCGTGCGCCAAGGTGGACGTTGTTCCCAATCGTGATGCCGCCTCCACCCCAAAGCACGCAATACGGGCCGATCTCGACGTCGTCCCCAAGCCGGATGAAGCCGCGTGCGCCGTTGAGCGTTCCGCAGCTCAGGTAGGCACGGTGATCGATGAACACGTTTTGACCTGCAGCGATTCGCTCGGCGCCGCGCAGCCGGACACCACCGCCGAAAAGGACGTGCGGTAAGGCAGCGCGCTGCTGCTCGTCGGCAATCGCCAGCTTGGCGGCGCAGCGCACGGCCTTGAATAAAATGCGTAGCCGTGAAACGACCGACCGCTCCATCACACAAGCATTCCCACGCTACGGCATTCCGCTTTAGGACTTGCTTCCCAAGCGGCGTTGAGCATTTGCCCCGACTGTGGTTCCCGGGGTGCATCTTCGCCGCAGTATAGCCGACGGGTACGATGAACGCGGTTATGCGAGAGTCATCCCACGGTACGCAGCGTAGCAACCGTGGCATCAGGACGGAACTGCGGTTCGGCCTGCTCGCCGCGGATCTCGTGCTCTTCGCTGCGGCCGTCGCACTGGCGCCGGTCGTAGCCGACATTCACAGCGCGGATGCGTTGCAGCTGGGCATTCTCGCAGCGATCTTCTTCGTCTGCGGGGCGTACATCCAGTTCCGCTTCGAAAGTGCGCGCACATTCGACTTCCACGACGTCCTGCGCTTGCTGCTCGGTGCTTTCGCGGGCATGCTGCTTGCCTATCTCTTCATCTGGCTCGTCCCCAGCCCGCTTTCCCATGCATCCGGGCGCCTCGTTGCCGTCGCCGCGATGATCGGCTTCGTGCTGCGCATGTTCGTGCGCATCGCTCTCGTGCTGCTTCGAACGTGGATCATGACGCGGCGGCCCAACGCCCAGCGTGTCGTCGTCGTCGGCGTCGGCATTCACGCATCGTCGCTCATCCGCGCAATCACCGAAGACCGCGAACTTCCTATGCGGGTTCTGGGCTGCATCGACGACGGCGTTGCGGTGAAGCGCGTGGACGGCGTTCCGATCCTTGGGCGCATCGACGACCTGCCTCAGCTCATCGATCGCTTGAAGATCGACTGCGCGATCGTCGCCGTTCCCGCGGCTTCGCTGCAACTCATCAATCGCGTCAAGGAGCGGTGCACCATCGGACGCGACCCTGCAGTCGCGCCCAAGGTAAAGGTGCTCCCCGACGCTGCTGAGTTGCTCAACGAACGCGTCACCGTGTCGCGTATCCGAGACATCCGACTCGAAGACGTGCTCGACCGCGAGCCGGTCGTCATCGATACGGCGCGTCTGCGGCCGCACATCGAGAACCAGGTCGTTCTCGTAACCGGCGCGGGCGGCTCTATCGGCGGCGAGCTCTGCCGGCAGATCGTGAACTTCGAACCGAAGCTGCTCCTGCTCGTCGGACACGGCGAAAATAGTCTCTTCGGCATCCAGCAAGAGCTGCGCACGACGTACGGCTTCACGCGGACGAAACTTCTCCTTGCCGACGTCGGCGATGCGCCGGCGATTCGTCACATCTTCTCACGCTTCTACCCCCGGCTCGTGTTCCACGCGGCGGCGCACAAGCACGTGCCGATCGTCGAGGAGAACATCTGCGAGGCGGTGCGCAACAATATCTTGGGCACGCGCACCGTCGCGCTCGCCGCATCGGCCCACGGCGCCGCAAAGTTCGTGTTGCTCTCGAGCGATAAGGCCGTGAAGCCGACGAGCGTCATGGGCCTCACGAAGCGGATGGCCGAACTGCTCTGCCAATCGTTCGCCGGCGGGAGCAGCACCGAGTTCGTCACCGTGCGCTTCGGTAACGTGCTCGGGAGCCGCGGCAGCGTCGTTCCCACGTTCAAGCAACAAGTGGCGAACGGCGGACCCGTGACGATCACGCACCGCGACATGAAGCGCTACTTCATGACGATTCCCGAGGCGGTCGCGCTCGTGCTCCAGGCGATGTCGATCGGACGCGACGGCGAGGTCTTCGTGCTCGACATGGGCACCCCAATTCGTATCCTCGATCTGGCCGAGAATATCATACGCCTCTGCGGTCTGCAGCCGTACGAGGACATCGACATCGTCGAAACCGCAATGCGTCCCGGCGAGAAGTTGTTCGAAGAAATTCTCACGAACTCCGAAGACTTCACGCGCACGAGCCATCACCGGCTCTTCATCGCAAAGCAGGACCGCCTCGACTACGCCGATCTCGGCGACGGCATCGCGCGTCTGCAGTACGCCGTTCGCGCCTCCGACTGGCGCACCGCACTCGCCGTGATGCAGCGCTTCGTCCCGGACTATACACCGGATGCGCACCTGCGCCCCGCGAGCACGAACGGCCACACCGACTCGCCCTTCATCACCGCCTCCGCATAAGGACACTGCAGTGCAACTGCTCGAAGCGCCGTCGACTCCGAACTCTTTGGAGTCGCTCAAAGCGAAGATTCTCGACCGCACCGCACGCGTCGGCGTCGTCGGCATTGGTTACGTCGGCTTGCCGCTCGCCGTCGAGAAGGCGAAAGTCGGATTCACCGTAATGGGGTACGACCGTAACCCGATCCGAGTCGACCAAGTGCGCGCGGGCCTCAACTACATCCGCGACGTACAGGATCGTGAACTCGCAGAGATGGTCGATCTCGGGCGTCTCAATGCGACGACAGACTTCGCCGAGATCGCTGGCACCGACGTCATCGTCATCTGCGTGCCGACGCCGCTGACGCCGAATCTGGACCCCGATATCTCGTACATTCGAGCCGTCGGTGAACTCATTGCGCAGCACGTGCGACCCGGCCAGCTCGTCTGCCTCGAGAGCACGACCTATCCCGGAACGACCGAAGAAGTGCTCCTGCCCCTTCTGCAGCGCTCCGGTTTGCGGGTCGGCGAAGACGTCTTCCTCTGCTTTTCGCCGGAGCGCGTCGATCCCGGGAACGCCCGCTATACGACGAAGAACACGAACAAGGTGGTCGGCGGCGTGACCGCCGCGTGCCTCGATGCGGGCGGTTGCTTTTACGAGCAGACGATCGCCGACGTGCTGCGCGTGTCGTCGCCTCGGGTCGCCGAGATGACGAAGGTCTTCGAGAACACGTTTCGTGCGGTGAACATCGCGCTCGTCAACGAGATGACGATGCTCTGCAACCGGCTAGGCATCAGCATGTGGGAAGTGGTCGACGCCGCTGCAACCAAGCCGTTCGGCATCATGCGGTTCGATCCGGGGCCGGGCGTCGGCGGACACTGCATTCCGCTCGATCCTTTTTACTTGGCATGGAAGGCACGTGAGTACGACTTCGCCGTGCGTTTCATCGAGCTGGCAGGCGAGATCAACATCGGCATGCCGTCGTACGTTTGCGATAAGATACGGCACGCCCTCAACGACCGCCGCAAAACCGTGAGGGACGCAGCAATCTTGATCCTTGGAGTTGCTTACAAGCGCGACATCGACGACTGCAGGGAGTCACCGGCATTGAAAATCATCGACGTGCTCGCTCGTGATGGAGCGAACATCGAATACCACGATCCCCACGTGCCGAGCCTCACCGACCACCACGGGAGATCGTGGCACTCAGTCCCTCTCTCGCAAGAGACCATCGAGTCGAGTGACTGCGTCGTCATCGTGACCGACCATACGAACGTCGACTACGAACGCCTGACGAAGCACGCAAAGCTCATCGTCGACACGCGCAATGCGACGCGCGCTACGCGCAACGGTGCGAAGAACGTCGTGCTCCTGTGAGCACGGCAGTCCGCCTGGGGGTCCTGGGTGCCGGGCCGTGGGGCCGCAACATCGTGCGCACCGCGCGAGAACTCGGGGTGCTCGCTGCGGTCTGTGATGCCGACATCGTCTCACTCGATGCGGCGCGCGAGATCGGCGGCCCGGCTTCGTACTACACGGAGTACCGGCGCATGTTCACCGAAGCCCACCTCGAAGCGGTAGTGATAGCAGCGCCGGCCGCGCTTCATGCCGATCTGACGATTGAAGCGATCGATGCTGGCCTCGCCGTGCTCGTCGAAAAGCCGTTTGCGACGAGCCTTCGCAGCGCCGAGCGCATGGTAGAGCGTGCGCAGGCGCGCGGGCGGCTGCTCGCCGCAGGGCATCTGCTGCTCTACGACGGTGCGGTGAACGCGATGCTCGAGACCGTAGCACGCGGCGGCATCGGCACGCTGCGTCACGTTCGGACGCGCCGTTTGGGGTGGGGACGGCTACGCGCGCATGAGGACGTGTGGTGGAGCTTCGCCCCGCACGACGTCTCGGTTGTGCTCGAACTCATGGGAGATGAGCCGCTGGAAGCGATGATCGCAAAGAGCGCGTTCGTTCGGCCGCACATTGCCGATGTGACGTACGCTGATTTCCGCTTCACGCTGGGGCGCACGGCGCACGTGGAGGTATCGTGGATCGATCCGCAGCGCGCGGCTCAGATCGACGTCTTCGGATCGGAAGGCGCGCTGTCGCTCATCGATGAGCGTAACGGCTCTCGTTCGCTGCACTTCTGGCCTTGCGGCGATCGCCTGAACGCGAGCGGCGAACCGGAGCTCTGGCGCGCCGAGCCACGTATGCTCGCATTCGATGAAACGCCGCCGCTCAGCGCCGAGATTGCAGCCTTCTGCGCGGCCCTGCGCGACGGAACGCTTCCGCCGTCGCATGCAGGCGAAGCGCTCGCCGTCGTACGCGCACTCGAAATGGCACAGCGGGCCGAGCGCGAGCAGGTGACCCGATGATCGTGGCGGCGTCCTACTTCGTGCACGAGTCTTCGTACGTCGACGATCCGGCCGATATCGGAGAAGGCACGAAGATCTGGCACTTCTCGCACGTCATGCACGGCAGCAGCATCGGTAAAAACTGCACGATCGGCCAAAACGTACTCGTCGGCCCGAACGTGCGCATCGGAAACAACGTGAAGATCCAGAACAACGTTTCGATCTACGAGGGCGTCGAGCTAGAGGACGAGGTCTTCTGCGGGCCCTCGATGGTCTTTACGAACGTGACGCGTCCGCGAAGCGGCACGCCGCGCAACACGCCGGCGGATTTCGCACGCACGCTCGTCCGCCGCGGCGCCACTATCGGAGCGAACGCGACGATCGTCTGCGGCACGACCGTCGGCGCCTACGGTTTCGTCGGAGCCGGGTCGGTCGTCACGAAGAACGTCCCGGATTTCGCGGTCGTGTACGGTAATCCGGCAAGGACTCACGGCTACGCATGCATCTGCGGCCTGGCCTTGCACTGGGCCGGCGCTCTTGCACATTGCCTGGACTGCGGACGTGCGTACGCGCGCGAGAACGATCATGTGCGGGAGATGCCATGATCCCGCTGCTCGACCTCAAACGGCAGTATGCCTCGATGAAAGACGACATCGACCGCGCCGTTCTCGGCGTGCTCGACAGCGGCACCTTCATCGACGGCCCGAATGTCAAGGCATTCGAGGAAGAACTGGCGCGCTACACCGGCTCGACCTATGCCGTCGGGCTCAACTCGGGCACCGACGCGCTCCATCTTGCACTTCGCGCCCTCGACGTCGGACCGGGCGACGAAGTCGTCACGACGCCTTTTACCTTCATCGCGACAACGGAAGCCATTACGATGTGCGGAGCGACGCCTGTCTTCGCCGACATCGATCCACGGACGCTGAACGTGGACCCGCAGGCAGTCGCCGCCGCAATAACGCCGCGGACGCGAGCGATCATCCCCGTGCACCTCTACGGCCTGCCGTGCGATATGGAACCGCTGCTCGCCCTTGTACGCAGACATAACCTCGCCGTCGTAGAGGACTGCGCGCAGGCACTCGGCGCGATGGCTGCGAGTCGCCGCGCAGGGGCGGCAGGAACCATCGGCGCGCTCAGTTTCTTTCCTTCGAAGAACTTGGGTGCTTACGGCGACGCAGGAGCGATCATCACGGACGACGGCGATCTCGCGCGACGCGTCCGGCAGCTGCGTGCACACGGCGCGCGCGTGAAATACTATCACGAGGAAGCCGGCGTCAATAGCCGGCTCGACGAGATTCAGGCGGCAATTCTTCGCTGCAAGTTGCCCCGGCTCGAAGCATGGATTCTGGGTCGCCGGCGCGCTGCGAAAGCGT
>DAHUYK010000052.1 GCA_027315245.1 Vulcanimicrobiota bacterium
AAGCGGATCGCCCTCGGCGACGAAGTCGCCCGCCTTCTTGCGCCATTCGACGATCGAACCTTCGGTGACCGACTCGCCCAGCTCGGGGAGGGTCACGCTCACCATCGTATCCGTCACGCCGCCGCTACCGCTTCTCGCACCACTAAAAGTACCCGGCCTGAAGCGGCGGGAACGCGACGATGGCGTGACGCCTGAATGCGGGGCGCTCGTGCGAGAGGACGAACCCGGCGATGTCGTACGCTTCTTGTACGCTCAGCGTGTGCGGTGCATTTTTCGGCATGTTGTAGTAGACGAAGCCCGTCATGAGGCCGATACGCGCCATTCCAGCACCGTTGTTGAACGAGCGGCCTCCCCAAAGCGGCGGGAAGACGCGACCGCCGGCACCCTGCGCACCGTGGCACATGGCGCAGCGCGCCGCGTAGAGTACGGCGCCGTGCACGCGGTTCGGAGTCCGGGATGGCAACGCTACGTTGAACCGTTGCGATGCCGGCATCGGCCGCATTGCGGGTGTTCCACGCGACAGCCACGCGATGTACGCAACGACGGCGACCATCTCGCGGCTCGTATAGGGCGGTGGCTTGCCGTTCATACTATAAAGGAAGCACTCCGCGATGCGATCTTGCAGCGTGATGACGCGGTGCGCTCGCTTGTTCCACTGCGGAAAGGCAGAGTAGAGCCCAAGAAAGCTTCCCCCGTGCGCAACAGTGCCGCCGTTGACGTGGCAGGCGGCGCAGTCCATGTTCGCGCGCACGTCCGCGGGAACCGTGTTGCGCGTGTGCATGATGATCGCGCGTCCGTAGCGGATTTCGCCTCCCAGAGGTCCAGCTGGCAGCGTTGCCGTGTCGTACGCGGCGGTCGAGGGCGCGGCAGCGTGCGGCGCGCACGCTGCAAAGGCGAGCGTGCACGCGCTCACCACTGCGAGGATGGGCGCGCGGCCTGTCATCGTCATGAAAACGCGAGCAAGCGTCTACGGTCTCCCTAGAATGCCAGCGTCAAGTACGTGTAACGGTAGCGCGCTTGCAGAACCGCAACGGTCGCCACCATCGAAGGCACGACGATCGCACCGGGGATGAGATGTCGCAGTAAGTCATCGGCGACCTCCGTCGGCGTCGCGCCGGCCGGCGCAAAACCGCCGGCGACGATCTTGCGCGACTGCTCTTCGATTGCCGTGTGACATGCCAGCACGACCGCGCCGCGACGCTGCAGCATCGCGATCGACGTATCTTGGTACATGCCGCGCTCGTCGTCGGGGCTCGCGTGCGGGTCGAACGCCGCCTTCGACGCGTACGCCGTATTCACGCTGAGCGGTTTGCCGTGATCGTCGTCGATCTTGTAGAACTCGCCGAGGCGATACTTCGTCCACATCGGCGACGTCAGACCCCACGCCGTGGCGGCGCCATGGTTCGCCATGACGAGCGCTATCTCGCCCGCCGCGTAACCGTATCCGAACTGCAATCCGTTGAACGAGTTCTTCACGTTGTTGAGCGTCGTCGCATTGAAGGCGACGGATTCCACGAGTTGACGTATCTGCGCCGGCCGTCCGACGGCGCGAGCAAATGCCGCCTCGTCGAAGTGGGAGCGCCGCTCGACGAGGCTCGTGCCCCCGGGAACGGCGGCCTTTGCTGCCGCAGTCGTGGCTCCGGCTGCGAGCGCACTCGAAGAGAGCAAGAAGCTACTACGGTTCATGCGAGGCTCGTTCTCCGCACCGGCGCGCCTCTCCACCTGCGCACGCGAGGACCGGTGCGACGAAAGTCAAACCTTTGGCCGCAGATGGTCTCGGCAACGGTCGCGCTCCTCATCCTCGTCGTGGGCGTTCTCGGCGGCGCCGCGGCGGCATGGCTTGCGGCGGAGCGCCGCGTCGAACGCGTTCGCACCCGTGCCGAGGCGGCCGAGCGCGAGCTCGCCGCGACGCGCGCGGAGCTCGGTGCGACGGCGAAAACCGGGGAACAAGCGCTGACGGCGCTGCTCGAGCGCGCGAAGAACGAACTCGGGGATGCCACGGCGGCGCGCGCGGGCCAACGCGTGGGCGATCTCGTCAAGCCGATGAGCGAACAGCTCACGCAGTTCAATACGCTCGTCGGAGGGCTCTTGGCGCGCACCAAACTGCTCGAGTCGGCCGCGAGCACGCTATCGTCGCAGACCTCATCGCTCGTCAGCGCGCTGCGCAATCCCACGACGCGCGGCAAGTGGGGCGAGATGCAGCTGCGCAACGTCGTCGAGCGCGCCGGGATGCTCGAGCACTGCGATTTCGACGAGCAGCAGACGATCGCCGTCGAGGGTGCGCGCGTGCGTCCGGACATGACGGTGAACTTGCCGGGCGGTCGCTGCGTGTACGTCGATGCAAAAGCCCCGCTCGACGCAATGCAGGCCGCGTTCGACGCAGCCGACGACGCGATGCGTCACGAGCTCGTGCGCAAGCACGCAAAGGCGCTGCAAGAGCACGTCGACGCGCTCGCAAGACGCGGCTACCACACGGCGAAGGGCTCGGTGGATTTCGTCATCATGTTCGTCCCCGGAGAGTCGTTTCTCAGCGCGGCATGCAACGAGAACCCGATGCTTACCGAGTACGCACTCGACAGAGGGGTCATCGTCACGGGGCCCGTGCAGCTCATCAGCCTGCTGCGGATGTTTGCCACGGGCTGGCAGGCGGTGCGGCAGGAAGAGAACGCAAAGCGTATCGCCGCCATCGGCAAGGAACTCTACGAACGGGCGCAGCGCTTCGCCGAACACCTGCTCAAAGTCCGCAAAGGCCTCGAGGGAACGGTCGAGGCGTTCAACAATGCCGTGGGCTCGTACGAGACGCGGCTCCTACCCCAAGGGCGCAAGCTCAAAGACGAAGCCGCGCTACCCGCAGACGATCTTCCGGAGATCGCAGCCATCGACACGGGGCCTCGCCCCATAACGGCGCTCGACGCGGCTCCCGAGCCGACGCGCATTCCGCGCCGCCAAGAACTGTTCTAGGGGCCCTGGAGAAGCCAGCGATGCGCGACACGCTTGCGATTCTCGTCGGCGGCGGACCGGCACCCGGTATCAACGGCGTCATCGCGTCGGCTGCGATGGAAGCGTTCGGCTGTGGGCTGCGCGTCATCGGAATATACGACGGCTATCGAGACCTTGCAGCGGGTCGAGAGCCTCGCGTCGTCGAGCTGACGTTCGATCACGTCTCGCGCATTCATACAGCGGGCGGCTCGATATTGCGAACGTCGCGTACGAATCCCGCGCAAGACGAACTCACACTCGAACGCTCGATCGCGGCGCTCGTCGCACTGCACGTCCGCTACCTCGTCTGTATCGGCGGCGACGATACGACGTACGGTGCGGCGCAGATCGCACAGCGCATGCACGGGCACATCGGTGTTGCTACCGTTCCCAAAACGATCGACAACGATCTTCCGTTGCCCGACAACGCGCCGACCTTCGGTTTCGAAACGGCGCGCTCGGTCGGTGCAGGCATCCTCGAAAGCCTCATGGAGGACGCGCGCACGACGGCGCGATGGTACGTCGTCGTCTGCATGGGGCGAAAGTCCGGAGCGCTGGCACTGGGCATGTGCAAAGCGGCCGGATCGACGCTCGCCGTTTTGCCCGAAGAGTTCGGCGAACGTACCGATCTGCAAGCGGTCGTCGACACGGTCGTCGGCGCGATCGTCAAACGCAGGTCGCTGGGGAGAGAGCACGGCGTCGCCGTCGTCGCCGAAGGAATCGCCGAACGCCTTGCCTCCGATGCGTTCGCCGGCTCCGAGAACGTCGGGCGGGACTCGTTCGGAAACATTCGGCTGGCCGATATTCCACTCGGTACGATGCTCCGCGACGGCATACGCCGGCGCCTGGACGAGATCGGCGTCGACTCCGCCGTCCATGCGAAGGACATCGGCTACGAACTGCGCTGCGCCAAGCCCGTACCGTTCGACGTCGACTACACGCGGACGCTCGGCTACGGCGCGGTACGGTACCTCGTGGACGGCGGGAGCGGCGCTCTCATCGCGCTCTCGGGCGGCAACGTCCGTCCCATCGCGCTCTCCGACCTTGCCGACCCGAGAACGGGCCGCATCCGCACACGCTGCGTCGACACGGCGACGGAAGCGTATCACGTCGCGCGCGACTACATGGTCCGCCTGGAGCCCGCAGACTTCACGGATGCCGAAAGGCTTGCGTCTCTCGCCGCCTGTACGAACCTCGATCCGCGGTCGTTTCGAGCGACCTTCGAGCGCGTCGCTCTGCCGTAGCGCGCCCTACCGATGCGTGTGGTGCTGCGACTGCTCCCAGCTTCGAAGCGCGGCGAGCGTGTTCTTCACGTGGAATGCCGGGTCCATGTTCGTGTACGTGTAGACGATCGTTCCGTCGGGTGCGATGACGTACGAGGTGCGGTTGGCGTATTGCGTGTTCTGCGGCAGCACTGCGTCGTACGCCCGCGCAACGCGCAGGCTCGGATCGGCCGCGACCGGGAACTTCTTACGGCACGCGCTCACGGAGAAGCGATTGAGCGTGCCGATCGTGTCGTGCGAAACCCCGATGACGGTCGCCCCCAACGCGTGATACTGGCCGATGGCGGCGGCAAAATCGTGTGCTTCGATCGTGCAGCCTGGCGTGAACGCTGCGGGATAAAAGTAGAGGACGACCGGGCCTTTCTTCAGCGCGGCGGCGAGATCGAACTGAAAGACCGTGCCGCCGAGCGATGCTTGGGCGGTGAACTGCGGCGCTTTCGCGCCGACGGGCAACGACGCGCTCGCGGGAGCGAGCATCGATATCGAAGCCGCTGCAAACGCAGCTAAGATGACGGAGTGACGCATGACCGGACCTCCTGAAACGAACGTAGAAGACGGTACGGACGTACGCGGCGGCCTCGCGATGCGCCTGCAGCCGGCGGCAGTGCGCTCGGTTGCCTCCAGTCCGAGGCGTCACAGCCCGATGAGCTTGGCGAGGATCATGCGCTGGACTTCGTTCGTTCCCTCGCCGATCTCGTTGATCTTTTGGTCTCGGTACATGCGAGAGACCGGGTACTCCTCGATGAAGCCGTAACCCCCATGAATTTGCACGGCGTCGTTGACGACACGATGCGAGACCTCTCCGGCATAGAGCTTCGCAAGGCTCGCGCTGTAGACGTAGTCGCGGCCGTTGTCCTTCTCCCATGCAGCCCGCAGGACCATGAGCTTTGCGTGCTCGATCTGCGAGATCATGTCGACGAGCTTGAACTGGATCGCCTGAAAGGACGATATCGTCTGCCCGAAAGCGCGCCGCTCCTTGGCATAGGCGATCGCTTCGTCGTAGGCGCCGAGCGCGAGACCGACGGAGAGCGCGGCAACGGAGATGCGGCCGCCGTCCAAGATCGTCAGGAACTGACGAAAACCTTCTCCGCGCTCGCCGAGCAGGTTCTCTTGCGGCACCGCTGCATCGGCGAACGAGAGTTCGCGCGTATCGGAGGCGCGCCAGCCCATCTTGCGATACGTGCGGCTGCGCGTGAACCCGAGGGTGTCCTGCGGCACGATGAGATTCGAAATCTCCGGCTTTCCGTCGGGGCGTGTGCCGGTGACGGCGGTGATCGTCGTACCTGCGCTAATATCGGTACCCGAGTTCGTGATGAAGGCCTTGGTGCCATTGATCGTCCACGTTCCGTCTGCAAGGTGAGCGCGCGTCTTGCAGTTGCCCGCGTCGCTTCCCGCTTCGGGCTCCGTCAAGCCGAAGCCCCAGAGCTGCTTGCCCTGTGCAAGCGGTACGAGGTAGCGCTCCTTCTGCTGCGTCGTTCCGAAGAGATAGAACGGCATCGCTCCCAGCGAGACGCCTGCAGCAAGCGTGATTGCGGTCGACGCGTCGGCACGCGCGATCTCCATGACGGTCAGGGCGTAGCTCATCGTGTCCCCGCCGGCGCCGCCGTACTCTTCGGGAAATGGCAGACCGAAGAAGCCGAGTTCGCCCATAGCAGCCACCAATTCGTAGGGGAAGCGCTCCTGAGCGTCCATCGCCTCGGCCCGTGGTCGCACCTCGTCGTGCGCGAACTCTCGCGCGAGACTCTGGATCGCTCGCTGCTCCGGTGTGAGGTCGAAGTCCATGGTCTCGAAGGTATAGGTCCGGCCGCTGCGCAAAACCCTCCCTTCCACAATGATCTCTCTGCGGGGCGTCTCGCTACTCTATCCAAACGGCGTCCGCGCTCTAGACCACGTGAGTCTCGAGATCGGAAAGGGCGAGTTCGTCTTTCTCGTCGGCCACTCCGGTACGGGCAAATCGAGTCTGCTGCGCCTCCTGTACCGCGAAGCGCTGCCGTCGTCGGGTGACATTACTGTCGACGGCATTCGTGTCAATCGGCTCCCGTCGCGTCGCGTTCCCGCACTTCGTCGACATCTCGGCGTCGTCTTCCAAGACTTCAAGCTGCTCGCCGACAAGACGGTCTGGGAGAACGTCGCCTTCGCGATGCAGGTTACCGGCGCGCCGACGAAAGACATTCTGCGACAAGTTCCACGCGCGTTGGATCTCGTCGGGCTTTCGCATCGCAGCCGCATGTATCCCGACGAACTATCCGGCGGCGAACAGCAGCGCACCGCCATCGCACGCGCACTCGTCAACAATCCGAAAATTCTTCTCTGCGACGAGCCGACGGGGAATCTCGATCCGGCGAACACGACCGAGATCGTCGATCTTCTCCTACGCATCAATCTCAAAGGAACGACCGTCGTCGTCGCGACGCACAATCAGGCAGTCGTAGACCGTATGCGCCGGCGCGTCGTGCGGCTCGAAAACGGCAAGGTCGTCACCGACAAGGAGCGGGGCTACTACTATCTTGGACTGGGGCAGGGTCAAGTTCTTTCTGGGTGAGGTTGCGCGAAGCTTCACGCGCAACACCCTCATGCAAATCACGGCTATCGGCACCGTCGCAATGACGTTGATGCTGCTGGGAGCATTTCTCTACGTCCGCACGACCCTCGCCGACCTCGGAAACGGCATGCTGGCACAGATCGAGATATCGGCGTACCTCGAGCCCAACGTCACGCCCCATCAAATCAACGCCCTGCGCGCAGCGTTCAAGGTGGATCCGCGCATCTCGTCGGCCGAGTTCGTGCCGAAGAGCGAAGGCCTCAAGGAGTTGCGCGCGCGGATGCGTGGCATCATCGACACGTCGCTGCTCACCGAGAACCCGCTTCCGGACAAGTTTCGCATTCGCGTGCGCGCACCGCAGCTCGTACCGGCGGTCGCCAAAGACGTCGCGCGGCTGTCGGGAATCCAACGCGTCTTGTACGGGCAGCAGGTCGTTACGCGTCTGCTCCAACTGGGCGAGGTGTTGCGCCGCGTCGGCATGGCGCTCATCGCCCTGTTCCTCGTCGTCGCGGGCATCATCATCTCGAACACGACACGGCTAGCCGTCTATGCGCGCCGGCGAGAGATCGGCATCATGCATCTCGTCGGAGCGACGAACGCCTACATCAGAATGCCGTTCATCGTCGAAGGCCTCGTCGTCGGCATCCTGGGAGCGGTTGCAGCAATCGTCTTGCTCGTCGCCGCACACGCGATGTTCTGGCCTCGCATTCTCGAGGCGCTGCCGTTCGTCCGGTTCAACACGGCCGTCGTGGACGTGCCGAGCCTCATCCTGCAGCTCTTTCTCGTGGGCGCCATCATCGGGTCCGCCGCCGCATGGGTCGCGGTCGGGCGCTACCTGCAGACGTGATACGCCGCGTCACGGCGCTCGCACTGCTCGGACTGCTCGTGCTGCCGCTCTCCGCCGCAGCCGCCGCGCCGCACGGTCAGCATACGCGCTTGCATCGCGAGCATCTCATGACGCTCGAACAACGCATCGCTGCGCAGCGCCGCCGAACGGAGGACCTCCATCGGACGCTGCACTTCAAGCGATTGCAGCTGCACGCGGCGGTCCTGCGGGTCAGCGACCTGCAAGGGCAGCTCGAGGAAACGAATGCAGCAATCTCCGGCGTGAACGTGCAGCTTGCGCGCCTCGGGGACCAGCAGCACGAGATGGAGCGCCGGCTGAACTGGTATTCGCGTCAGCTCGCTGCCGCCCAGCGCTCCTTAGCATTGCACGACGCGCTGCTGCGCGAGCGGCTCGTGCAAATCTACGAATACGGCGAGCCGAACTACGTGAGCGTACTCCTCGCAGCCAAGTCGTTCAGCAACTTCGTTGAATCATGGAGCGATCTTCAACTGCTCGTCGCTTCGAACCAGCGCGTCGTACGGGAGCGGCGGGACGCGGCGAATCGGGTGCTCGCCACCGAGCGCGCAGTCGAGGCGACGGAAGTCTCCATCCAAGACGAGCAGCAGCAGCAGGCGCAAGAGCGCACCCAGCTCGGCGCGCTTGCCTCGGAACGAAGTAATCTCGTTGCGCTCGCCGACAGCAACCGGCGGCGTATCGCGACCCAGGTCACGAACATGGAGGACCTGACCGCCGCGCAAGAAGCCCAGCTCGAAGCGCTCATTCGGCAGCGTGCGCGAGAGATCGGTCAAGCGGTCGGCATCGCCGGCGCACCGATCAGCTCGAACGGGACCTTCTCCTGGCCGCTCACCGGGCCGATCACGTCGCCCTTCGGGTGGCGTGAAAACCCGTTCGGCGGCGGGCCCGATTTCCACCCTGGCCTAGACATCGGCGTGCCGGTCGGCACGACGGTCTGTGCGGCCGCGGCAGGAACCGTCATCATGGCGCAGTGGTATGGTGGGTATGGGAACTACATCTTGATCGACAACGGAAACCACTACTCGACCGGCTACGGCCATCTGTCCGCGTTCTATGTGACCGTCGGGCAGGTCGTCCGCCGCGGGCAAGCCATCGCGGCATCGGGAGACACCGGCTACTCGACCGGCCCGCATCTGCATTTCGAGATTCGCTACAACGGAAAGCCGATCGACCCGGCGCCGAGGCTCGTCCATTGAAGAGGCCCGCGCTCACCCTCGCTTTGGCCATTGCCGTCGTTCTCGCTGCGGCCGCTCTGCTGTTGACGCATCGCGCCTCCGCACCGCAAGCAAGCCTCTCGCTTCCCCTTGCGGACGCCGGGTTCGGCGATCTCTTCGGCGGCGGAACGGCGGCAAGCGATCGCGTCGTCGGCGTCGCACTCGAGCAACTCGAGCAGGACTACTACAAACCGGTGAGCGCGCAAGCGGCGTTCCGCGGCGTTTCGGCGGCGCTCGTATCGTATCTGCACGCCAAGCACGTGACGCCGAGGCTTCCGGTGGAGCGCGCGACGGGCAATCTGAGCGCCGATGCGTCGCACCTCGAAAGCGAGGTCGCCTACGCACAGCAGCATTACGGAAGGATCGCCGGCAGCAACGCGCTCTTGGAAGCGGCGTTGCGCGGCATGATGAACTCGGTCGACGACCCGTACACCGTCTACTTGTCGCCCGAAGAGATCGCGCAGCTCACCGAAACGCTGAACGGCGGCAACTTCGGCGGCATCGGCGTGTACATACTTCCCCTGCGCAACCACGACATTCTCGTCGAACCCATCGAAGGGCTGCCGGCAAACCACGCCGGCATGCACGAGCCGCTCATTCTCCAAAGCGTCAACGGCACACGCACCGACGGCCTATCCGCCGATTCCGTGCAAGCACTCATTCGCGGCGCCGCCGGAACCGTCGTGCGCATTCGCGCCTATCCGATCGACAAGCCGAAGCAAGCGCACACCTACCGCATCGTTCGCGAGATCATCCACGTCCCGACCGTCTTCGCAAAAATGGAGAACGGGATCGATTACATCCATCTTTCCGAGTTCGGCGAGACCTCGGCGCGAGAGATTCACGCCGCGCTGCTCGACGGTAAGGCGCGCGGCGCGAAGGGATACATTTTGGATTTGCGCGACAACGGCGGAGGCCTCGTCAACAGTGCGGTCGACATCGTCAGTTATTTCGTTCCGCGGGGCGCCGTCGTCGTCTCCGAGGTCGACCGCGCGGGCACCGTCTCGCCGCAGGTTGCCGACGGCCAGACGATCCCAGGCCTCGAACCGTTAGTGATCCTCGTGAACAAGTACACGGCGAGTGCCTCCGAGATCACAGCCGGCGCATTGCAGGACTACCATCTCGCCACCCTCATCGGCACGCAGACGTTCGGGAAAGGCGTCGTGCAGAGCATCTACCAGATGCCCAACGGCGAGGGAGCGCTCAAGATCACGGTAGCGCGTTACGTCACGCCGCGCGGGCGCGACATCGAGCACATCGGGATTCGGCCGAACGTCGTCGTGAACATGAATCCGCGGCTCATCGACACCCCGCAAGACGTTCAGCTCAAAGCCGCCAAAGCGCGCATAACGCAACTGTTGCACGCGTCAGGGCGTTCTTAGGGGGACCATGAAACGTCAATCCGCTTTGCTCGCCTGCGGCCTGGCAGCCGTACTCTTGGCACAGTCCGCCGCCGGCGCGGCTTCGCTCGCGCTGTCGAACACCGATCGAAGCGAGATTGCCGCGAGCTACGGGTACCTCGTCTCGAACTACTACAAACACTTAACGCCGCAGGCAATCTTGCAGTCGGTGCGCGGCGATTTGCTCACCACGTTGCACTCCAAGGGGATTCGGAACGCGCATCTCCCCGCGCTGCGCGCCATCGGCCTGGCGGGGGCGAACGTCAATGCGATCGATTCCGAGGTGCTTCAGGCAGCCCGTCAAGCGCACGGGCGCACCTCGGTGCATCACCTCAGCTACGTTGCCATCGACGGAATGATGCGTGCGGCACACGATCGTTACACCGTGTTCCTGACGCCGCGTGAGTTCGCGCAGCTCAACGCAGGGCTCGACGGCGGCAACTTCGGCGGCATCGGCGTCGTCATTCAACAGGATCCGGCGTCGCATTACATCACGGTGGAGAACGTGATCCCGAACGGGCCCGCCGACAAGGCCGGCGTTCAGCAGGACGACGTGATCCTGGCCATCGACGGCACGACGACGAAGGCCATGTCGCTGCAGCAAGCGAGCACGCACCTTCGCGGAAAAGCGGGCACGAGCGTGCACCTGACCATAGCCCGCGACGGCAGGACGCTTGCGAGCCCGCTTGCCATAACGCGTGCCGAGATCCACGACGTCAGCGTCATCGAAAAGATGCTTCCCGGCAAGATCGGTTACGTGCAGCTCATGGTCTTCGGAGCCGATACCGGACAAGAGCTCACCGCAGCACTGAATCGTTTAGAGCAGCAGGGCGTACGAGCGATCGTGCTCGATCTGCGCGACAACGGCGGCGGCTATCTCGACGCTGCGATTGCAGTGAGTTCAAAGTTCATCCCGAGCGGACCGATCGTATCCGTCGAGCACGCGTCGGATGTTACGACCGAAGAGGCCGATGACACGGCCATCCCACCCGTCCCGCTTGCAGTGCTCGTCAACGGCTACACCGCCTCGGCGTCGGAGATCACCTCGGGTGCCATTCAAGACAGCGGCGTCGGCACGATCATCGGCACGCGTACGTTCGGCAAGGGCGTCGTCCAAACGATCTACCCGCTGGGGGACGGCTCGGCGGTGAAGATCACCACCGCTCGCTACCTCACGCCGCACAATCGCAACATCAACCATTTGGGAATCATGCCAGACATCCCGGTCGCCGAAAACAAGGACCCGCGCTTCGGCGACCCCGCCCACGACGCGCAGCTCGCCCGGGCGATCGAGTTTCTTCAGAGCCGGCTCGCCGCTCTTAATACTCGCGACAACGGCTGACCGGCAGGCTCCTCGCGTTACGTTGCTTTCTTCCGCGTTCGGCGCTGCGCGGTCGTCGTCGCCTTCGCGGACCCCTTTTTGCGGCTCCGCTTCTCACCCGAAGGTATTGCGACTAACTCGGCCGTCTCGACTGCCGGCGCGGCGGGCTCGGTCTGCGCGGTCGCACGCGTGCGCCGCCGCCGAGCCGGTTTCGCGATTGCAGGCTCCTCCGGCGGCAGGCTGAGGCTCGGCGGGGGCGGCGCTACGGCCGGGGCTACTGCAGGGGATACCGGTGCGATCGCGCCGCCTCCGCGTCCCCGGCGGCCGCGCCGGCGCCGGCGCCGGCGGCCCTGAGCCTCGCGCTCCTGCGGCGGAGCTTCGCTCTGCACCTCTGCGCTCTGCGGCGGAATGCCAGCTGCCGGCGCAACCTCCAGGCCATGACCGCGACCCCGGCCGCGACGTCCGCGCCGACGGCGGCGCTTACGCTGGCCCGTCTCTTGCCCAGCGTCCTGACGCTCGCCGATGACGATCGCTTCGGGACGCTGCTGCGCCTTGTTTTGGGCGACCAACGCCTTGTCTTGCGCCTCTTCCTCTTCGGTGACCGTCGTAATGCCGATCGGTGGGCGCGCCTGCGCCTGTTGCGCCGCTTCCTGCGCCAGCTCGCGCAGCGCCTTCGTTTGCTCGGCGGCGGTCGGCGCGCCCTTGCGCTTGCGACGACGCGTCTTCTTTGCGCCCGCGGTTACCACGGTTTCGGCGATCACTGCGTCGGTTTCATCGTCAACGTCGATGATCCGCACGCGCGCCGGGCCGCCGGCGTTGTTGGCACCGTTTTCTACCTCGACCACGCGTCCCGCGATAACGGCGGCGGCTGAGGTTCCGTTCGGCAAGCGTCCCGGCAGCAGTTCGACGTCGTGCTCGTCGCCGACGCGCACCGCGCCGGCGTCTTTGAGCGACGCGATGCGCTCGATCCGCCAGCGTTCGGGATGCAGCATCGGATCGACGCGTACGTGAATAGAACGCTGCAGCTGCTGCGCGAGCGCCTTGCATTCGTCTTCGAACCAGAACTCCATTTGGGCGGCCACGGTCGGGGCAGTATAGACGACGATCTCGGCCGCTCCGTCCGCGCCGCGATCGCGAATGCCGCGGAACGCTTCGATGGCGACCGACTCCGGCGACATGACGTTGCCAAGGCCGTCGCAGGAAGGGCACGCTCCCTGCAGTTGGGCCCCGAGATCCTTGCCAATGCGCTTGCGAGTGAACTCGAGCAGACCAAGATTCGAAAACGATTGGATCGTCGAACGCGTCCGATCGCGGCGCAGGCCGTCTTCGAGCGTTTTGATGACGCGATTGCGCGATGCTTCGCTCGACATGTCGATGAAATCGACGACGATGATGCCGCCGATGTCGCGCAGGCGAACTTGACGCGCAATCTCGGCTGCCGCTTCGACGTTCGTCTTGACGATCGTGTCCTCGAGGTTCTTGCCGCCCGTGAACTTGCCGGAGTTGACGTCGACGACGGTGAGCGCCTCGGTCGTCTCGATGACGATGGAGCCTCCCGACGACAGATTGATCTTCGGCCGCAGCAGCTTGCGCAGCTCCTCGTCGACCTTGAAATCCGCAAAAAGGTCGTGGCCGCCTTGGTAGTGCTGCACGCGATCGAGGTACTGCGGACCGAGCAACTGCAAGAACTCGCGCACGCGCCTGTACTCCGTCTCGTCGTCGATGAGCACGCGCTCCACGTCGGCGGTGACGAAGTCGCGCGCGGCTTTGTAGACGAGGTTCATGTCTTTGTGCAGGAGAGCGGGAACTGCCGCGCGCTTGTACGTTTCGAGAATGCCGTGCCACATGCGAATGAGCACGCCGAGGTCCGCGATGAGCTCCGCCTCGCTCACGTCCGCCGCCGCCGTCCTGACGACGGTGGCCATCCCCTCGGGGCGGATGCGCTTCATGACGGATTTGAGGCGATCGCGCTCTTGCACCGACTCGATCTTGCGCGAAACGCCCGAGAACCGCCCGGTGGGCATGAGGATGAGGTAGCGTCCCGGGAGCGAGATGTTCGTCGAGATGCGTGCGCCTTTGAGGCCGCGCGGCTCCTTGACGATCTGAACGAGCACTTCGTCGCCGCGTTTGACCTTCTCGCCGATCGTGAAGCCGCTGTGGCCGTGCGTGATCTCGACCTCGCCGATGTTCAGAGGCTGCTTGTTGATGTCGTCGACATAGAGAAAGGCATTTCGCCCAAGTCCGATGTCGACGAACGCTGCGCCCATCCCAGGCAGTACGTTCTGCACTTTGCCCTTGTAGATGGACCCGATAACGCGCTCTTCGCGTTCGATGTAGAGTTCGGCGAGTGAGCCGTTCTCCAGTATGGCGACCCGGTTCTCCCAGGGGTCGCTCGAGATCAAAATCTCGTTCAAACCATCCTCTATTTGGATCGCGTGGATCCGGGGGTGAAGTGGTGCGGCACGCCATCCAGCGGCTTGTACAGCGTCGCGCGGCGCAGCCGGAACCCCTTCGAAAGCTTTCGTGCCCTCTTCTACGCGTTCCCCAGGACGTCCCTGTCGCGTTGCCCGTAGATGTTGAGCAGTATCCCGAGCGCCGCGAAATCGGTCAGCAGCGCCGAGCCCCCGTACGACATGAACGGCAGCGGAATCCCCGTAATCGGCATGATGCCGACGGTCATGCCCACGTTGACGAGGACGTGGAAGAAGATCATGGCCGTCAACCCACCCGCAAGCAGGTAGCCGAAGCGGTCACGTGCAGCAAAGACGGTCCTGATGCCACCGTAGAGCATCGCTCCGTAGAGCGCAACGAGCAGTAGGCCGCCGACGAAGCCCATCTCCTCTGCGAGCACCGTAAAGACGAAGTCTCGCGAGTGGAAGGGTACGAAGTTCAACTGCGTCTGCGTGCCGTGATGAAGCCCGCGTCCGAACCAGTCGCCGTTGCCGACCGCGATCTTTGCTTGGTCCAAGTTGTAACCGGCGCCTTGCGGATCCGCTTGCGGGTTGAGGAAGCTGAAGAGCCGCGCCTTCTGAAACGGCTTCAGGAGCACGTTCGTGCCGAGCGCGACGGCGGCGGCGAGTAAGACGCTCATACCGTAGATGGCGAAATCGCCGATCTTCGGAAGCGAGAAGAAAAGCTGCACGGTGAGAATCGCGAGCAGGACGAGCGCGGTACCGAGATCGGGCTGCTTGAGGATGAGCAGCGTGGGAATACCGACGACGATCAGCGGTTTCCAGAGATCGCTTAGGCGATCGTACGCGCCACGCGAAAGAACGGATGCAAGCGCGATCGCCACGACGACCTTCGCGGGCTCCGACGGCTCGAAGGTCCCCAGTGGCCCGAGCGATATCCAGCGCTGCGCCCCGAAGGCCGCGTGGCCGCCGCGAAGGATGAAGAGCAACAGCGCGAGGTTGAGACCGTAGAGAGGGACGGCCCATCGCGCCCAGGCGCGGTAGTCCACGAAAGACAGCGCGACCATGAGCGGAAGGCCGAGCGCAACGTAGAGTATCTGCCGGCGGTACTCGCCGGCCGACTGCGGATCGTGCAGACCCGCCGACTGAATGCAGAGAATGCCGAGCAGCGATATTGCGATGCACGGCACGGCGAGAGCCCAGTTGAAGTTACGCAGATAGCGGCGAACGGCGCTGTTGCTGCGCAAGACGAGGGAGGCCATTGCCTCCTCTCGTTCTACGTCGCTGCGGCGGGTTCCGCAGCCGAAGCCGTCGTTCGACGCCGGCGGCTGCGTTTGCGGCGCGGGCGCACCGCAGGCGGAGCGGGGGGAGCCGGCGGCTCGGGCCGGCGCACCGAGAGGATTGGGATGTTCGCGAGCAGCGCGATCGCGCGATCCTGACGCTCGAACGTCACTTCGATCTTCTCGCGGTCCACCTCGACGTGGCGAGATATAACGTCGACGAGATCGCGCTTCATCGCATCAACGATCTCCGGACCGAGCGCAAGGTGGTCGGTCATGAGGACGAGCCGCAAGCGTTCTTTCGCCGTGCTCGCACTCGGCGAAGCCGCTGAGAGGAACCGCCGTAGGAACTCGATCATGCGCGGCCTCCTCGAAAGAGCCGCTCGAAGAGCGTCGGCTTTGGCATTTCCACGCGCGGCGCGGGGACGTCTTCGCCGGCGATGCGCGCTGCGATTGCGTGGTACGCGTTCGCCGTTTGACCGTCGCGGCTCAGCGCGAGCGGCTCTCCTCGATTCGTCGTCACGATGATCTGCGGTTCGTCGGCGATGACGCCGAGAAGCGGAAGCCGCAAGAAGGCGTCGACGTCCTCGACCGAGAGCATCGTGCCCTTCTTCACGAGTTGCGGACGAACGCGGTTGATGACGAGCTGCGGCCGAAAGCGATTGCCCAACAGGCCGACGACGCGATCGACGTCGCGAACGGCCGAGACCTCAGGCGTACAGACGACGATTGCCTCCTGCGCGCCGGCAACGGCGTTCTTGAACCCTTTTTCGATGCCGGCGGGCGAGTCGATGATGACGTAGTCGAAACGTTCGCGCAATGACGCGACGAGCGCGCGCATCTTCTCGGTGTCCACCTCTTCCTTTTCGCGTGACTGCGCGGCAGCGAGAAGATAGAGACCGTCGCTGTGCTTGTCGGCAACGAGAGCGTCGTCGAGCGACGCGTTCTCGTCGAGCACGTCGAGCACGTGGTACTGCACTCGATTCTCGAGCCCGAGCAGGATGTCGAGATTGCGCAGGCCGATGTCCGCGTCAACGAGAGCGACGCGCGCTCCTCGTTGCGCAAGCGCCGTGCCGAGGTTTGCCGTCGTCGTCGTCTTGCCGACCCCACCCTTGCCCGACGTCACGACGATCGCCCGGCCGAGCTTCGTCGTTTCGCCTCTGGTGACGGCAGGCTCGGTCGCAGTCGCGGTGTGCGTGAGCGCATGCATGGGCGGTACCTCCATCTATCCTGTGGTGAGGCCGGCAAAGAGCCGGCCGAGCAGCCCGTGGCGATAGCCATTGCCGAATCTCGTGAAGGGAACGATCTCGCCTTCCAGCCGGCGCACGATCTTGTGAAAAATCGCTGCAAGCCGCTTCGAATCGTCGAGCACGAGCGGTTCGCCACGATTCGTCGTATCGATGATCTCCTCGTCGTCGGGGATGACGCCGAGCAGCTCGACCCCAAGCACTTCGCAGACGTCTTCGACGGAGAGCATGTCGCCGGTGTGCACCATCTCGGGCCGCAAGCGATTGACGATGAGCCGAATCGGCAGCGCTCGATCCGAGAGCTTTCCAACGACGCGATCCGCGTCTCGTATGGCGCTGACCTCCGGCGTCGTGACGACGATCGCCTCGGTCGCACCTGCAATCGCGTTGCGGAAGCCGCCTTCGATACCGGCCGGCGAATCGACGAGCACGTAATCGGCCGCCTCCGCGGCTTGATCGACGATCGCGGCGAACTGTTCTTGGGTCACAGCGTCTTTGTCGCGGGTCTGCGACGCCGGAAGCAGCGAAAGCGCAGGGAACCGCTTGTCGCGGATCAGGGCTTGGCGCAGCTGGCAACGTCCCTCGGCGACCTCCACGAGGTCGACGACGATGCGCTTCTCCAAGCCGAGCACGAGGTCGAGATTGCGCAGCCCGATATCCGCGTCGACGAGGATGACACGCTTGCCTGCCGTCGCGAGCGCGGCGCCGAGATTCACGGTGGTCGTCGTCTTTCCGACGCCTCCCTTCCCGGACGTGACGACGATTTTACGTGCGCTCAGTTGGGAACCTCCATGCGATGAAACGGTACGATGACAATATGCGCTTCGCGCACGAATGCAACCTCCGGCTCCTGCGCGCCCCGCGCAGCACCGTCGTCGTCGGCTGCAATGCGGCTGGCGATGCGCAACTGGACGGGCCGCAGCGCTATCGCGTAGACACGCGCGACCTCGTCGCCCTGCGCGCCTGCGTGGGCGACGCCGCAGAGGCGCCCGAAGACGAGGATGTCACCGGTCGCGACGACTTCCGCTCCCGGGTTGACGTCTCCGACGACGACGAGATTGCCGACGTGATGGAGCGCTTGCCCCCCGCGAAGCGTGCCTGCATGGTAGAGGGTCGTTACGGCTTCGGCGAGCCGTAACTGTGGAGCCTCGCCCGTCGACGCGCGACGGACTCTCGACTCGCCGCGCTTGCGGCGCCCGGCGATGTCGTTGCGCGCGCCGGCAAAGTCCGCGACGAGCGAACGTGCTGCGGGTGAAAGGCGCTCCTGCGTCGCGACCGAGAACTCGACGTTTTCCTCGCGCGCACGCCGCTCGACGTCAGCGCCGCCTTGCAGCGCCCGCAAGGTGATCCCCCGCACGTCCAGGATACCGCGCAAGCGTGCGAACTGCTCGTCCGTCGGGACCGCAGATCCGAAGAGCACGGTCGCCCCGCTGCCGCGGTAAAAGTCGCGCTGCTCGGCGAACCGAGCATCGAGCGCGTCGAGTGACGCAGTAAGGTCGTCTTCGGACAGGACGATCTCGAGGCCAAGACCTCTCCCGCGGACGACCATGCTTCGCCGCTTGGAGTAGCCGTCAGCGCTCTCCCGCCTTCGTCCACAGACGTTCGCAGGTTTCTTGCTCTTATCCACACGGAATTCACAGCGTCCCGCGAATAGTCTTCTCTCATGGAGACGCTTCGCCGCGCCGCGCTGCTCCTCGTCGCTCTCTCGCTCGCACTCTGGAGCGCTCCTTCGCCGAGCCGCGCCGTCACGACGCAGCAAGAGATTCGCGCCGGTCAAGCGGAGGACGAGCAGATCACGGGCAGTCAAGTGGTCGAGACCGATCCACTGCTCAACGCATACGTGCGTTCGATCGCGGAAAAGCTCTGGACCGAAGTCGCTCGCAAAGACCTCCCTTACAACGTCAAGATCATCAAGGCGAGCGACATCAACTCGTTTGCCACCGAGGGGGGCTTCATCTACATCGACGAGGGTCTCGTCGACTTCGTTCAGTCGGACGACGAACTCGCGAGCGTCATCGGTCACGAAACCGGTCACATCGAGCGCCGCCACGTCATCACGTTGAACTCCAAGGCCGAGGTCATCGAGATCCTTGCGGGCCTCGCGTCCATCTTCTCGCCCTTTCTCATGCCTGCGACCAGCCTCTTGGGCCAGACCGTGATCATGAAGATGTCTCGCGAGGACGAGCTGGAAGCGGATCGCTACGGCCTGCAGCTCATGGCGCGTGCCGGTTACGATCCGGAAGCGATGGTCACGATGATGCAGCACATGACCGTCCTCGCCGGCGATCAGAGCCAACTCGTCGACAAGTACTTGCAAGACCATCCCGATCCGCAAGATCGCGTCGCGCATCTCGTCGGTTACCCCGAACTCGACCCAAAGCGAGTGACGCCCGCCGAATTGCTCGTGCGCGCCGACTCCGACGCGGAGCGCGCGCGCTACTCGTACGCCGCGGTCGCGCTGCGCAACGTGCTGCGCAAAGAACCCGGTGATCTCAACGCGCTTCTGAAGCTGGCGCACGTCGAGATCGCGCTCGGCCTCTTCAGCAAGAGTGAGCAGCGGCTCGCGCAAGCCGAACGAGTTGCGTCCCCGCAGGCACGCGCTCTCGTCGCGCTGCGCGAACGGGAGCTGCGCGGCATCGAACGTCGCCAAGTCGCCGTGCTCGGCGCCGACCCCGACTACGGCCGCTTGAGCGCCGGCATCGCCGCGGCGCGCACCGAACTCTTCGCGGCGGCTGCGCAGATCGAAACGCAGCGGCACGACGCGCATCGGCGCCTGCAGAGCCTGGAGTCGCGTCTGAACGACGTCAGTCAGGACATTCCGAACGTCGGTAACCCGCAAGCGAACTCGCCGCTGGGCGGCGTGATGACGAATCTCACCGCGATCTCGCGCGCCGTCAATAGCGCGTTCGACGATATGTCGCAAGTCGTTGACAACGTCGGGTCGCTCGCCCCCGGAAAGAGCGGCGGTTTGCTCTCCGACACGCGGGAGCTGCTCGACGAGATGGCCGCACCGCTCGCGATGCGGCCCGTGCCGGCTGACGCGGAGGCGCTTCTCAGTTCGTACCCGCAGATGACCGCACGCGTCGCACGATCCGAACACGACGCGCTGCGAGGCGTTGAGATTGCCGAGAGCGCCATGGTGCAGATGGAGAGCGGCCTGGAGGATCTCGAAGCATCGATGCGGGCCCTTACCGCCGCATCCGAAGGCTTCGGTCCGCCGGATCCGCAAGAGATCGGTGCGATTGCGCCGCGCATGCAGCAGGCGCTGGCGAGTTTCGACGCGGCCGCAACGACGGCGTCGCAGGCGGCGCAGCTCTACAACATGGCGCGCGCGCGGCAGCTCTCCGCCCGCATCACGCTGCTGGGCGTCGGAACCTCACCGGAGCGCTACGCGACGCTGCAATACGCGCTGCAGCAGCGATTCGGGATGGACGGCATCGACTACGCCACCATGGTACACGACCGCCTGACGCCCGGCGACGTCACGGCGGCAACCATCCTGGCGGCCGACGTCCAGGGCACCCCGCAGGCAATCATCGACGAGGCGTTGCGGACGAGGACGCCGATCGTCGACCTCGCGAACGAACATGGCATGCACGCCTGGCCGCTCGAAATCTTCATGCACCTCGTCTACCTCGACTACACGGACGACCCCGTTCGCGAGATGAGCGTCAAGGCACCGGCCGGATCCGCCGGCGGCGGCTAGGAAGCACCTACAGTATGTCGGCGGCAGCG
Organism: Vulcanimicrobiota bacterium; assembly: GCA_027315245.1. GTDB lineage: Bacteria > Vulcanimicrobiota > Vulcanimicrobiia > Vulcanimicrobiales > Vulcanimicrobiaceae > Tyrphobacter. The sequence continues at coordinate 20,275 of DAHUYK010000052.1, forward strand.
ATCGCAGCAAAGGACCTCTTCGCGCTCGTCCGCAAGGGCGTCGATACCGACGCCGTGGGCGCGGCGGCGCGCAAGCCGTTTCGGTTTTTGCTGTGCGGAGATCCGGGACTCGTCGCCGAGATGCGTACGCTGCTGCTGCGCGGACATCCCGGTGTGATTCCGCCAGGCGCCGCAGCGACGCTCGAAACGATCGCTGCGCAAGGAACGATCGCGACGCCCGATGCGCGCGCCGTGCTCTTCATGGGCAGAGGCCGCGACGTCGCCGGGGCGCAGCTCTCGCTCCTGCAGCCGCTCGGGCTGCCGATCCTGTGCATCACCGTCGACGCCGGCGCCGCTCCGAGCGGGCCCGTGACGGTACCGCTCGGCGGAGCATGGGCGGAGTACGTCGTTCCCGAGCTAAGTGTGAGCGCGCTGCGAACGCGCGTCTTCGCTCACCTCGTGGAGTGCGCGCGCGGTGCCGAGATCGCCGTAGGGCGTGCGTTGCCGCCGCTGCGCGAGTTCGTCGCAGCGAAGCTGACGCGCGACGCCGCCGCAACCTCGCTGAAGGTTGCCATTGCAAGCGCAGTCTTCGACCACGTCCCGATCGTCGGACTCGTGCTCGGCGCGATGGCCTCTGCAGGCGACATCGTCGCCATCACCGGCATACAGATCGTCCTCCTCATGCACGTCGAGGCCGCGTACGGACGCGAGCCCGACGTGCAGCGCATCTGGCGCCTTCTGCCGGTTATCGGCGGCGGTTTGGGATGGCGTGCGCTCGCACGCGAGCTGGCGGGGTTCGTCCCCGTCGCGGGGATCGCCATCAAGGGTGCGATCGCGTACGCCGGCACGATCGTCGTCGGTGAAAGCGTCGCGTTCTTTCTCGAGCATGGCGACCACATGACCAAACAAGACGCGGCGCTGCTCTACGAGCAGACGAAAGCGGATGCGATGCGGTTCGCGCGAGAGGTCGTCACGAAGCTGCGCCCGGGAGGAGCAAAAGGCTAGCGAGGCTCGGGTTCGGCGGCCGCCTCACGATCGACGATGTCGCAGAAGTAGACGGCGTAGAAGACGGCGACGAGGCTCATGGCAACGAGCTCGGCAGCGAGATAGGCGGCGCCTGCGGCAGCTAAGCTCCCGACGGCAAGAAACGCCGCCACGGCGAGCTCTCCGGCGAACGCGATGAGCATGGCGACGACACCGAGAACGGCGGTGAGCAGCAGAATGCGTTTCCATTCGCCACGCGCGAAGACGCGCGTGAAGCTCGTTGCAACCGCGTCGACGACGCGTCGCCGTTCGAGGACGGTCGCAAACTCCGCAAAGATAAGGGCCGCATTCAAGAGCATGAAGATGGCGAGGATCGCAGCAAAGAGAAAGATTGCAGCCGTAATGCAAGCGCTCAGCGCAAGCGCGGAGTGCATCCCCAAACGATACCACTCGACGATCGCCAAAACGACGAGAACGGCGACACCGCCGAACAGGATGGTCGCACCGAGGCCGATGAGAAAGCCGAGCCCGAAGACCCCCAGCGTCTGTGGAGCACGCGCAAACGCCCGGCCGGTGCTGTGTGAAAACGACGGCGGCGCGTCCGAGAGGATTGCCGCAACGTTGAGGGCGACGGCGTTCGCACCGATCGACCCAAGCGCGCCTACAATGAAGAACGCCGCGTCAGCGACGCCGATCTGCCAAAGCGGCGATGCCGCCGGCGAGAGGTTGGGCACGGTACGAGCACCGTGCTCGATCGCGCGGATGATCGCTTCGATCTGCGCGCCTTCGCCAGCAAAGGTGGCGTAGAGCGCCACGGCCAGCGGAATGGCGACGAACGCGCCGATCGTGCCCGTAAAGAGGAAAAAGTGACGCACGCCGAGCGTCACCGCCCGGTCGATGATCGAGCCCACGCCACCATCTTACGGGAGCCTTCGGACCCGCTCCTCGCGAAGAGAACTGCAATGCTCTTGGGAACGCTCGGCGCCATTCGCCGCTATCCCGTGAAGAGTCTGGGCGGTGAAGAGCTCGGGAGCGCGGAGGTATGGGAGGGTGGCGTGCGCGGCGACCGCGTGCGGCGCCTCGTCGTGGAGGCTGGGCACGTTCGGATCGGGCGCGCCTACCGAGGCATGGAGCACGAGCGCCTCCACCTCGCGCGGACCGTCGAAGACGCGCGCGAGCTCGCACACGAGCGCGGCGTCGCCGTGTGCGTCGAGGACGGCGAGCGCTTCTACTACAGCGGCGCGATCTCGCTCATCTTCGACCGGTGGATCGACGAGGTGAGCGCGCACGTTGGGTACGCGGTGGAGGCGGAGCGATTTCGCCCGAACTTCCTGGCGGCGGCAGCCCCCGGCTTCACGCTGCGCGAGACCGATCTCCTCGGTGCCGCGATCGACGTCGGCGACGTGCGCCTCGTTGCGCGCGGTCCGATCTCGCGCTGCGTTACGATCACGTACGACCCGCATGGCGGCGACGCCGACCCGCGCATTCTGCGCTACGTCGCGCAAAAGCGCGGCGCGACGATGGGCCTCTACTGCGACGTGCTGCGCGCGGGCACGGCACGCAGCGGCGACTCCGTCCGCTTGGTCGAACGCTGAACGTCACGCACGATCGCCTCGAGCGCGTCGATGTACTCGAGGAACCTCAGGCGGCCCGCGTCGGTAATGTGCAGGATCGTCTGCGGTCGCCCGTTTCCCGTGCGGCGCTCCGTCGCGACGATGCCCTCCTCCATCAAAGCGTGGAGGTGCCGGTTCAAGTTGCCGTCGGTGAGATCGCACGCATTCTGCAACCGCGTGAACGACATGCCCTCCGTGCGCGCGACGAGCGTTGAACAAATTGCGAGGCGGCCGCGTTCGTGGAAGACGCGATCGAGCTTTGCGGCGCTCATCGCTTCACCACCGATTCACGCCGGATGAGCATGCCGATGACGCACTGACCGACACCGAATCCCAGTGGAAGCATCCACCACGACAGTGCGATCGACGCGGGGATGAAGAGCAGCGCGATGCCCAGTGCGAGAAACGCCGCCGAGATCGGAAGCGCGCCGTTCGGCAGCATCGTACGCGACGCGAAGAGGCCGACGCCGTAGCAACCGTACCAAACGCCAGGCAGAAGTGCGATCTCGCCGTGAGCGAGCAGCCCGAATGAGAACCCCGCCCCGAGCAGCAGCGCGGGCAGAATCGCGAGGCCGACGGTTCGCGTCTGCCAGCGGTCACGCAGGCTCGCATCGCTTCGGAACCAGTTGAGGATCGCACCGTAGTTCACGAGCGCGGCTATTGCGGCGCAGCTGAACCAGATCGCGAAGTAGAGATGCTTCTCGGCAACGCTCGACGGCACGGCGATGAGCGCACGCTGCACGAACCCAGCGAGCACCGCAAGGGCGCCCGAGATCATCGCTGCAACGCCCGAGTACCCCTTGAAGCGCTGCGCCATCGCGAGGCGCTCGCGCACCTCCGCGATGTCGGAGAGGGCCCGGTCTAGCTCGGTCATCACCCACTTTGTACCACAGAGTAGTCCTCGAATCCAGCCTGGCGGGCACTCTCACGCTCGTGGGAGGCCCAGGAGCCCGTCGGCTCCGCCAGCGCGGCGCGGCACTGCTCGACCTCGTCGTCAGTGCCGCCGCCGCGCTGATGATCTTCAGCCTCCTCGTAGCGGCGCTGCACGCGCTCGTGCTCGCCGCAGCGACGCGCCACGCGGTAATGACCGCACGCACGCAGACCGATGCATTCTTGGAGCGCATGCGCAGCGACACGAGCAGCGCGTGGAGCGTCTTCGTTCCGCCCAGCGATCTTCGCGGCTCGGCGAACACCGACGGGCACGAGGTCGACATGGTCCTTCAAGACGCAACGCGGCGCGTCTTCCACGTCGCGTATCTCTTCGATGCGAACGCAGACAGCGTGACGCGATACCTGCTCGCGCCCGGCGTGCCGCCGGAGCCCGGTGACGCAGCGACCGGCATCACCCGATTTACGGCGGTATCCTATCCCGCAACCGCCGTCACCGATGCATCGAGCGAGGTCTACGATCCCCTCTTCGCCGGCGTAGCCGTAACGCCGGTCGCGTATACATTGCCCGACGGCACCGTCGCAGGCAACGCAGTCGTGTCGGTGAACGTGCGTGCCGCGGGCACGCTACGCAGCGAGCTGCTCGAAACGACGATCGCGCCGACGCAGTTCACGATCGTCGTACAGTATACGCCGCCGCCGTAGGAGGCTACACCGCGCCGATCGTGATCGCGCCTTCGAACTCGTAGTTGCGAAAGCGATACTCGAGGTGATGCGCCACGACGCAGTTCGATAGGCGCTTCGGCCGAAATGCGGCGACGCACTCGCCGCCGCGCCGGCGGACACTTCGAAAAACGATCCCGTCGAGGGTATCTCCTTGATAGACGCTCAGGCCGTATGCTTGCGCAGTGCCGTAGCGTGCAGGATCGGGATCGTAGAGCGCGTCAGAGAGCGGGCGGCGGCGCAGGTCGTCGTAGCGCCCTGCGACGTCAACGCCGTACGCTCGCATGTCGAGCCGTTCGTTCGGCAAGTGCGCGTCTCTGAGAAAGCGTCCGCGATGAAACGCCGTCTCAGCGATCGCCGTGCGTTCGTCGAACGCGGCATAGTAGATGCCGAATGCGCCGTTGCCGAAGCGGCTTGGCTTCGCGTGTGTGAACGCCGCCATGATCGGTGTGGCGCCCGGCCCCGTCATGCGATCGCGGTCGCGCACGAGGTGCAAGTCACCGGCCTCTTCGAGGACGCGCGGATTCGTCACCGCCGCGAGCGCGACGATCGCCTCCAGGTCGTCTGCATCCGCTACGTCATCGAAGATGGCGACGGCCGGGTAGCGCGACGGAATGATGTGAAAAGCGCCGCGACGGCGGAGCGTCGCTACCACCCGCGTTCGCCATCGAGGTAGCGGCGCACGACAAAGAGATCGCTCACCTTCCCTGCGAGCATGACGTCGAGAGGCGCATGCCCCTTGAAGAGCTCGTGATCGTTCGGCATATGAACCCATGCATCCGCGGCCTCTTTGCGTGGGAGCAGAATCTGCAAGGCGCCGTAGATGCCGAAGATGTACGACAGCCGTTCGAGCGTGTCGCGCGAGAGACGCGCCGCGCTTGGGTCGCGAACCACTTTGAAGAACGTCGAACGCGGCAAACCCAAGAGCACCTGACGCTGCCCTGAGGTGAGTTTCCAGCGATCCGCGATGCGCTTGAACGTTCGCAGAGCGGGGCCCGAGGCTCCAGCGTCACTGAGCATTGAACGCGCGTTCCGTACGGCGACCGCCATAGTCTCATTATAGACTATCCTACATCGAATGTCCATTATGAGACCAACCCGGCTGCTTTTTCTACAGGGGCGTTCTTCCCTCGAGGGACTTCGCGAGCGTGATCTCGTCTGCATAGTCGAGATCGCCGCCGATGGGAAGTCCGTAGGCAAGCCGCGTCACAGGGATGCCGAGCGGCGCAATCGTCCGCGACAAGTAGAGCGCCGTCGCTTCACCTTCAGCGTTGGGATTCGTCGCCACGATGACTTCGGGCGGTCCTTCTCCTTCGGCGCGCGCGAGCAGTTCGCGCACGTGCAGCTGCGCCGGGCCGATGCCGTCGATCGGCGAGATGAGCCCACCGAGCACGTGATAGCGTCCTTTGTACACGCCCGTCCGTTCGATTGCGTAGACGTCTTTCGCCTCGGCCACGACGCAGATCGTGTTCTCCCGGCGCTCGTCGGTGCATAGATCGCACGGGTCGTCTTGCGTGAGAGCGAAGCAGCGCGAGCAGAAGCGCAGCGTATCCTTGACCGCGAGCAGCGCTTGCGCGAGCGCTTGCGCTTCGTGACGCGGGCGCGACAGCACGAAAAAGGCGAGCCGTGCCGCGGTCTTCGGCCCAACGGTCGGAAACTTGCTGAACTCGTCGATCAGCGCTTGCAGCGGACCGGCAACGGAACCTGCGGCGGGCACGCTACATTCCCGGCAGGCGAATCCCGCCGGTCACGGCGCTCATGCGCTTTTGCGACTCTTCGGTGACGCGGCCGAGCGCATCGTTCATCGCAACGACGAGGAGGTCTTCGAGCGTCTCGACATCATCGGGCAAGACGGCCTTCGGATCGATTCTTACCGACACGACGCGGTGATCGCAGGTTATCTCCACGCGCACCATGCCGTTCCCGGCGCTTCCCGCAACGGTCGTCGCAGCAAGCTCCTCCTGTACGCGGAGCATCTCTGCTTGCATCTTCTTGACTTGAGCCATCATCGCAGCCGGATTCATTGCTTCTCTCGTATCACTTCCGTCGCATAGGTGAAGAGTTCGTCGGGGTCTTCGGCTTGTGGAGCAGTCATCTTCCCCCGCACGGCGCCGTCGACGCGCAGCCGCACGGCAAGGCGCACCCCGAGAACGTCTGCGACGGCGTGCTCGAGGAGCGCCGTATGCGGTTTGAGGAGGTCGGCGAAGACGTGCTCGGGCAGCCCGAGCGTAATTGCTCCCTCGTCGACTGCCTCCACGACGGCGCGCGAAAGAGGCGTTCGCAGCGGCTGCCGTTCGCCCTCGACCTTGGCGCGAATGCTCTGCCAGGCAGCACGCACGCGCTGGAGCGACGCGCCGCCGCCTGACGGCGCAGCGCGTGCTGACACGGCTGGCACCTCCGCGGAACTCGCGGGCGGCGGTACGGCTGCAGCGCGTTCTTCGAGCACGGCGACGCGAGCGGCAAGCCCCTCGAGCGTCGGGTCTTCACGTGCAAGCACGAGGCGCAGCAGCGCCGTCTCGAGCTCGAGCCGCGGATGTCCGCCCGCTCGGGCGAGTGCGAGTGCGTCCGAGAGCGCGCGCAGGGCGCGCACGATGCGCGCCTGTGGAACTCCCGGAGCGCGTTCGACGGTGCGCCGCGCATCCTCCGGAGCGAGATCGCGCGCGAGCAGTGCCGGGTCGATCCGCGCAACGAGCAGGTGACGAAACCCTTCGATGAGCGCGCGTGTGAGCGTCACGAGGTCCGCACCGCCGTCGCTCGCCTCTTCGACGATGCGCAGCATCCCTGCCGCGTCGCCGTTCAGCACAGCATCGAGCAGCGCGGCAGCCTGTTGGCGGCCCGCAGAGCCGAAGGCGAGCTCTACCGTTTCAGCGTGGATCGCGCCGCCCGTCGCCGCGGCGTAGGCCGCCGCCTGCTCGAGCATCGTGAGCGCGTCGCGCAGACCTCCGTCGGCACGGTACGCAATGGCCGCGAGCGCCGCATCGTCGATTGCGATGCCCTCGGCCGATGCGATCTCGCGCATCCGCGCGATCATGACCGGGATCGCGATGCGGGCGAAGGCATACCGCTGGCAACGCGAGAGAATCGTAACGGGAAGGCGTTCGGGCTCGGTCGTCGCGAGGATGAAGACGACGTGTGACGGGGGCTCCTCGAGGGTCCGCAAAAAGGCGTTCGCGCCTTCTTTCGTCAGCATGTGCGCCTCATCGATGATGTAGACTTTCATGCGCATCGCGGACGGTGCGAACTTCACCGCGTCGCGGAGCGCGCGGATTTCATCGATGCCCCGATTGCTCGCCGCATCGATCTCCAATACGTCCAGTGCGGCCCCGTCGAGGATCGCGCGGCAGTTTTCACACGTGTTGTCGGGCTGCGGCGTCGGGCCGGCGACGCAATCGATGCAGCGCGCCAGTATCTTCGCAGCCGACGTCTTTCCGCTTCCGCGCGGCCCTGAGAAGAGGTACGCATGGGCCAGACGCCCGGCCGCGAGCGCGCTCGTCAGCGTCTTGACGACGGCATCCTGTCCGACGAGCTCTGAAAAGCTCTTCGGCCGCCACGTGCGATAGAGGGACATCGCCGTTGCTCTACGGAGCGGCGTTTGGGGGTGCCTGCCGGAGGGTAGACCCAGGACAGCGCAACCTTCTCGCTCGACGGTACGTAGTATAGAGAGAGCGGGGGGTTGACCACTCTGCCGCCTTTGAATTATTGCATCGCAGGATGTCTAGCGTAAGATTGAGCTACATGAATAGGGTGGACTTGCGAAAAGCGCTCTCTGAGCGCTTTCGGTTCGACCGTTTCTATCCGGGCCAAGAAGAGGTCGTTCTTCGCGTTTTGGGTGGCAAAGACACGCTCGCGATCCTCGCGACCGGCGCCGGGAAGAGCCTAACGTACCAGCTTCCAGCCCTCATTCTCGAGGGGACGACGGTCGTCGTCAGCCCGCTCATCGCGCTCATGAAGGACCAAGTCGACATGCTGCGCGAACGCGGCATCACCGACGTCGTCGCGTTGAACTCCACGCTCTCGGAGGACCAGGAGGCAGCGGCACGCGAGCGTATCAGGAGCGGCGCCGTGAAGATCGTCTACACGACGCCCGAAAAGCTCGAAGACGAAGGATTTCTGAGCCTGCTGCGCTCGATCACGGTGCCTCTCTTCGTCGTCGACGAAGCGCACTGCATCAGTCAGTGGGGCCACGACTTTCGCCCGGCGTACCTCGCGCTCGGGCACGTGATCGACCGGCTGGCGCGGCCCACGGTGCTCGCGCTGACCGCCACCGCGACGCCGGCCGTGCGGGAGGACATCCTGCACCAGCTCGACATCGAGCACGTCAAGCCGATCGTGAAGGGTTTCGACCGGCCGAACCTCGTGTACGAGGCGAGTAAGGCCGACAAAGAGATCGACAAGCTCAAGGCGCTCTCGCGTCTCTTCTCGGGGCCAGAGGCGCTCGACGGCACCGGCATCATCTACACCGCGACGATCAAAAACGCACTCGAGGTTCAGCGTTACCTCATGCACGAGATGCACGTTCCAGCGGCGGTCTATCATTCGAAGCTGCATAAGGAAGAACGCACCGCCGTGCACGAGCTCTTCATGGACGAAAAGATCCGCGCCGTCGTGGCGACGAACGCTTTCGGACTCGGCATCGACAAGCCGAACATCCGCTTCGTCGTGCACTACGATCTGCCGGGCTCCATCGAAGCGTACACGCAAGAGGCGGGACGCGCTGGTCGCGACGGTGAGCCCTCTCGCTGTATCCTCATCTATCGCATGAGCGATACGCGCGTGCAAAACTACTTCCTCACCGGCAAATACCCCGATATCGAGGAAGTGCAGCGTGTCTTCGGAACCATCGAAGTCTTCAGCGACCAAAGCACGGGCGTGTCGATGACCGACTTGCGCAAGATCCTTCAGTTGCCGCTCACGAAGTTGAAAGTCGTCCTCGCTCTCTTAAAGAAATCCGGCTACATCGAGCCGGTGGGACGGTCCGCGTACGGCCTCACCGAGGCGGTGCGCAAGAACCGCGAGTTGGTCTTGAGCCTCGCGAACTACGAGACGAAGAAGTCATACGACCAGTCGAAGCTTGCGATGATGCTGCAGTACGCAGAATCGGCGGTCTGCCGGCGGCGCTTCATCCTGAACTACTTCGGCGAGGATTTCGAGCGGGCGAACTGCGGCGCGTGCGACAACTGCCTGCGGGCCGAGGCGCAGGGGATCGACGAGGGCTTGATAGCCGGGCCGTTCAAGATAGCCGACGTCGTCGTACACCGGAAGTTCGGCATTGGGACCGTCGAACGCATGGAGCGCGACCTTGTGACGGTGCTCTTTCCGAGCTTCGGCTACAAGACGCTGTTGGTATCGGCGGTGTCGCCACAGGAGCCGAAGATCGCGTAGACACGCGGCCGCTTCCCGGCGGCTCTTCTCGCTTGCGGGCCACACGGAGTAGGTAGTGAGACCGTTTTTCGTCGGGAGTCTTCTCACGTGCGCAATCGTCGCGTTGTCGGCGCACGCATTCGGACAGGCAACGCCTGCTCCGTCGCCGACGGCTACGCCGCTCACGACGGCAACGCCGTTGAGCGCCCCTGTGCCCAGCGTCTCGCCCACGCCCACGCCGACGCCAACCCCAACGCCCGCGCCGACTCCCCCTCCGATCATCGTCTCGCCGGCAGCGGCGCAGGCGCCCGTCGGTGTTCCGCGGCAGCTCAGCGTAAGCAGCGCAATCTCGCCGATTACCGCCGTTGCCAACGACCCGTCGATCGTCGACGTCGCGGTCGATCAAGCGGCGATGACCGTCACGCTCACCGGCAAGCTTCCCGGAACGACGACGATCGTCATCAGCGACGCGCGTGGGCTCACGAAAGACGTTCCGGTGACCGTTGCCTACGAAGCGGGCACGATCGCGCCATCGTTGGACCTGCGCATCACCGGCAATCCGGCGTCCGCGGACTTCGTGCGTGAAACCGTTGCTGGCGCGGTCGCGGCCGCGACGCGCGTGCTGCCCGGCGCACAGGTCATCGTCGGCCCCGACGACGTTGCGTTCAGCGGAACGCTCGGTGAAGACGATGCCGCCGACGTCGCGACAAACGTCTTGGTGCAAGGCGAGCAGTACTTCAGCGTCAGCGGCACGACGCACGTGCGCGTCGAGAATCTGGCGGTGCCGCGCATAGCGCCGGACCGCCTCATGGTGAGCGATTATCCGGAGCAGCTCACCGAGAACGGCGTGCTCTTTACGGCGACCCTTCGCCCGCAAGCCCCGTCACGGTTTTTGTTCTTTCACTATGATCCGCCGTCACAACCCGATCGCCGCATCGTGCTGCGCGCGCAGAACGACAGCGATGAGCCCGCGCTCGTGCAGCTCACCTCCGGAACCGGACCGGCGACGACGAACGAGATGGAGACCGGACACGATGCGGATCGCATCTTTCTCGTGCGCACGATTCAAAACGAAGGCCGCCTCATCACGATCGGACCGCACGCCGCAACGAACCTCGTCCAAGCCGACCTTCCGCACGGAACCGTCATCAGCTCACTCCTGCAGCTGCGCGTGCTCTCCGGCGACGCAATCGGGTTGACGCTCTTCGCGCAGGGCGAGAATGAAGATCCTAACGCCCCCGTCACGCAGACGGAGCTGCTCGCCGGCGTCTCACATCACGCCCGCGGAATCTACAGCGTGCCCGAGTTTCATCAGGAGGTGTCGTGGTCCGTCAACGATCCGTACCTCGACCTGCGCGTCGGGCAGCTTCCGCTGCAGAACAGCCTGCAAGGCGAAGCGCTCTCGGGCGATTACGGCGTTCTCCAGTCGTTCGTCATCACGATCGAGAATCCGAACGCGCAACCGCAGCGTGTGGCACTCTACGAGAACCCACGCGGCGGACGCGCCACCGGCACGTATCTCATCGACGGCGTCCTCGTCCAGTCGCACCAGGTTCCTGCGTTTTCACGCTACAAAATTCGCCAGTACGTCGTTCCGGCGCGGGGCTTCGTTCGCGTCACGCTCGAAACGATGCCCGAAGGCGGGTCGAGCTATCCGCTCGACATCATCGTCGCACCCGACGACGGCAGCGTTCCCCCGGGTGCGCCCGGCTCACCCGTGTACTGACGCGCCGGCGACGCTGGCGTACAGGCCTGCGACGGCGCGCGCGGCGACCGTCCACGAGAAACGTGCGCCGGCTGCGCTGCGAACGTCCGCAGCGAATGCGTCGCGCTCGCCGGCAAGCACCGCGCGCAGTGCCTCCACCCAAGCCGGCACATCATCGAGTGCGACGACGTGAGCATCGCCCGCTGCGACCTCCGGAAGAGATGCGCGGTCGCTGGCGACACACGGGAGACCGGCGCACAGCGCCTGCGCGACGGCGTAGCCGAAGCCCTCGTATGTCGACGGCACGACCGCAGCAGCAGCGGTCGCATAGAGATCGAGCAGACGGTCGCGTTCCACGTATCCGAGAAACTCGACGCGCCCGTCTACCCCCAAGGAGCGCGCGCGCGCGCGACACGCATCAAGGTATGGCGTCGAAGGTCCAACGCTCACGATGCGCGCGCCCGGAAGCCGTGCGAGCAACTCTATGGCGAACGTGAGGTTCTTACGCGGCTCGACCGTGCCGGCGACGAGCAGCGTTCGCCCGTCAGGACGGCGCTCGCGCAGTGCGAATGCCCTGTCGACGCCCGGTGCGACGACGTGCACGCGCGCTGGCTCGAGCGACGGCTGCACCGCTAGGAGTTCTCGTTTAGAGAAGTCGGAGTCGGCGATCACGAGATCGGCTTTCGCGTACTGCGTGAGAGCAACGGAACCGAAATAGCGTTGCGCGTACCACGGGGCATGCTGTTGCACGCGCGACCACGCGACGTCGTGCACCGTCACGATCGTGGGGAGGGACCGGCGCAATGGCATCGTCCCCGACGCGCAGTGCAGCAGCGCAGCGCCGCTGCGCGCGGCGCGGCGACCGAGCAGGAACTGGTCCCAAAGGAGCCGCCGGTCGAATCGCCACGGATCGAGCGCCGGTTCAGCGAGTTCGACGACGTCGACGCCCGCTGCGCGCAAGGCGGGCGCGAGACCGCGAACGTACTCGCCGATTCCCGTCGGCGTGCCGATCGCCAACTGCGCATCGAGCGCGACCTTCATGGAAGCAAAGCGCTAGGATCGACGGCACGGACGCGGCGGTAGTACCGGCGCGCGGTCTTAAGTTCACCGGCGTGGCTCGCAGCAGCGGCGGCCGCAAGCAGATATTTCACCGAGAGCGGCGCGAGACGGGCTGCTGCGCTCGCGTCCCGCAAAGAGCGGCGGAGCCACGAACGCCGAGCCGGGCCGCCGCGCAGCGCGCAGCGCGCTGCGAACGTGCTCATCGTCCAACTCGCCTCGGCAACGGAGTCGGGATGCGTGCGCAACGCGACGAAGCGATCGCGCACGCGGCGCTCGAAGGCGTACGCCTGTGCCGGATCGTCGCGGGCGATGCGGTGCGCCTCGTGCTGCAGCGCGACGAAGTCCGGAGCTGCAAAAAAGTATTCGCGAGCGAGAACCGGATCGCCGGAGCGCAACGCGATGCGGCCGAGCAGTTCGTTGCGTACGGCGCGCGGTGGAAGGCGGAGCGCGTACCGCTGCGCTGCCGCAAGATGACCCCGATCGAGCTCGTAGGTGGCTAGGCTGGCTTCGACGTATTCGGCCGGCGCGACGCGGTCGAGAAAGCGATAGACGCGAAGTCCTATGCCGGTCGGCACGCGAGACGCAAGCGAGAACGGCGCCGCTGCGCCGGCATAGAGCGCGTCCGATGCCGCCTGCACGACCCCGAACGCGAGCAGCACGACGCCGATAATCGCGTAGATGACGATGCGCACGCCTCGCGGAGGGTTCCTAGGAGCCTGTAGGGCTATGGCCGTTTTCGGATTTGGTGCCGCATTTTGTTCGGAGGGGAGGCGCGAAGAGGGAGTGAAGCCGTAGCTTCATGACCGATGAGCAACGAAGTATTCGGATAAAGGGCGGCCCAAAGACGGAACTGTGCCATAACCCTACAGGCTCCTAGAACTTGACGGTGAGGTTCAGGTCTTCGCGCAGTTGCGTGAACTCCGCCGGTACGAGGTTATCTTGGTACCTGTACTGTTGGGCGGAGAGGGAAAGCGCGCTCGAGAGTCGCGGAAACAGAAATGTGAGATTCCCGGAGTACGTGTCGTTGCGCGCATCGAGGCCGGCGAGCGTCGACGGCATTCCATATCCCGTCACGAGGCGTTCGGTATTGTAACCGAGCCCGACGAGCAAGCGCGGCGCGATCGGCACTGCAATGTGCGCGCCGAGCGACGAGCGGTTGACCGCGGCATACGGCGGGATGAAGACGGGAAGCGTATCGTCGATGCCGCTCGCCGTCGTTGCCAGCCCGGCATCGAATCCCGCGATGAGCCGAAGGTTGCCGACACGAAGCGCGACGGGCAACTGCACGCTGGAGCCGAGGTTCGGCACGGCATCACCCCCGCTCTGGAGAGCACTCTGCACGACGAAGGCGGGAACGGTAGGACGCGGAGCGCGCATGAAGGAGAAGGCATCCGAACCAATCCCGCCCGAAAGGAATGCCGGCGCCGCCGGCTCGTACGACGACGTCACGGATTCGGCGCTCGCTCCAACGAACGCAGGCGCCGCGACCCGAGGCGGAGCGGGAGCGGCGGCAAACGCAGTGCGCGATGGGAGCGCGAGGCGCGCGATCGTCACAGAGCGCATTGGCGTCGCCCGACCCTCGCAGCACGAACTCGCCGTATCGATGCGAACGACGAACGCAGCCTGGCGCAAGGGAGAGTCGAAGCCGGCGTGCCAACCGGCGAACGTGAGCGGCGTTTGGGCGTCGGAGACTTCGCCGAAGAGGCGCAGCATCAACAGCCTTGGGACGTTGGGCGCCGCAGGCAAACGCGCAGCGGTCGCCGTCACCGGGACGGCAATGAGAACCGCGGCAAAAAACCACCCGACGTAGCGGCGCACACGCCCTCCTCTCCGAAACGAACCTCTACGACAGGTACCCCGTTTTGCCTTCATGGCAGGCGAGCCATCGCCGCGCGATGATCTCGGCGGCGTAGTCGTCGATGGGCCGAGGAGGAAAGCGAAGCCCGACGGGAATCAGCCGGCCGAGGCCGCGTGGCGGATTTTCGGCATAGTAGAGACGCCGGGCGTGGAGGGTCGTCTCGCGCTCGTCGACGAGGTGGGTCGGCAGATCGAGGCTGACGAGGCGACGGGCAACGGAGGTCGCATTGGTGCCTGAGCCGAGGGCAAGCGCTCGCGCGGGGTGCCGATCGAGCAGCGCCCGCAGACGCTCGGGTAGTGCTTCGATGCCTTCGATGCCTCGGGCGACGACGTTGCCGTTCTCGTCGAGGAACGCATAGCCGGCCTTGCGCATACCGGGATCGACGCCGAGAACGCCGCTCACCGTTGACTCCTGGGGACGAGCACGATCGCGATCGAGATCGCTCCCGTGTGCGGATAGATGTCGTCCGCCGCGTAGGCGGTGAGATAGTAGAGACCGCTGCGCGAGAGCATCGTCTGCATTTCGCGGATGTCGGGCACGAGTTCGGTCGGCTGCACGTACGTCGCGAGGTATGGCGGCATGTGCGCGTACTCGGCATTGATCGTCACGTGTGCCAGAAGCTCGCGTAGGGCGATGTTGATATTGGCGCCGCTGTTTCCCGGAATGTCAATCTGGGCAACGAGTTGACCGCGCGAGAGCACGCGGACGTCGGGAACGGCTGTGAGCGAAAAGTGAAACGCGTCGTTGACGAAGAGGTTTTGGTCGGACACGGCCGTCACCATGACGTTCGACTGCGCAAGCTCGGACTGCATCGCCGGATCGTTCAAAAACGCGCGCAACGTTTTGTCGACGTTTCGCGGTACGACGTACGGGCGCAAGCCCAAGCTCGGATACGTGCCGTTGATGTAGCGGACGACCTCGCGGTAGAAGGCTTTGAGCTGCTGCTCGCGCCGTTCCTGGGACTGCGTCTGCTCCAGTATCAAGCGAAAGGGCGTGATGAGCTCGCCGGGAGGCAGGACGATGCGCCCGGTCGTGACCTTTGCCTGAAGCTGCTGCTCGCGCTGCTGCAGTGCGACGATTTGAGAGTTGAGCGCCGAGAGCCGAAAGAACGCCGTCTTCACCTGCGCCGAAGCGAGGATCGCAACGAGCGTGACGACGAGCGCGATGACGACGCCGGTCGCGACGGCCACGATCGTCGACGTGTATCGGGGCCGCATGCCGAAGAGCGTCAACCTACGCCGCCCCACTTGATGCCCGACGCGATCTCCGACGTATGCAACCGCGCCCGCAATAACGAGGATGATGAGCACGTTCCCCGTGCCCCGCAGGATGTCGACGAAACTCACGGCACCTAGACCGCCGCTGCTCGCCGCAAGCGCGCGATACCGATTGCGATGAAGATGAGATTCGGCATCCAGGCCCAGAGCGGAGCAAGTGCCACGAGCGACTCACCCACGAACGAGAATATGGTCGTGACGACGTAATAGATGAAAACGATTGCGACGGCGAGGCCAAAGCCGAGACTCGTACTGCCCCCGCCGCGAAACGAACGCAGCCCGAACGGAATTGCGATGAGGACGAATACGAAGCACGCGAATGGCTGAGCCAGCTTCTCTTGATAAACCGTCACGTATTTCCTGAGCTCCGTCTCGGTCAACTGGCCCGTGGCGACGATCGCGGCAATCTGCGCGCGGCTCATCTGCTGAGGGTCGTCGTGGGAAATTCGCTTCACGATATCGGTTGGCTTCTCTCCGAGATCGACCTCCTGTTCGGCGACGTTGGGCTCGGAAATCGTCGTGCCGTCGCCGTTGAAGCGATAGGCGCTCGCGTTGCGCAGCACCCACCGATTGGCAGTGAACTCCGCTTCCTGCGCAAAGATGATCTGCGTCGCCGCTCCCGACCGATCGTACTGGACGAGCGTGACGTGCATGAGGGCGCGAGAACCGGGCTCGTACGCGCTGGCGATCGTCACCTGCCGACCGCCGCCCGGTAAGGGAGCCGAAACCGTCAGATCCCGATTGAAGGCACTCGTGCGGTCGAGTGCCACGTTCTCGAGGCCCGAGACCTGGTCGTTGGCAAAAGGAACGACGCCTTCTTGCAGCGCGTACATGACGATGGAGGTCGCCATTCCGGCGACGAGGAGAGGGGCGACGATACGCACGAACGTGATGCCGGCCGTCTTCATCGCGTTGATTTCGCTCTCGCCGGAGAGCCGCTGCATCGCGAGCAGCGTCCCAAGCAGCAGCGCCATCGGAATGACGAGGACGATTTCGCCGGGCAGATCCCAAAGAAAGATGGCGATCGCCGTCCACAGGGCGACGCCGTCTTCGCTGACGAGGCGCCCGATCTCGAGCATGTTCGTCGCGGCGAAGATGACGGTGAACGCGAACAAGCCAAATGCAAACGGGCCCGCAAGTTCTGTGAGCATGTAGCGGTCGAGGATCGTGATGCGCCTCAGAGCCGAAAGCTCTCCCCGAGGTAAAACTTGCGCGCAATCGGCGAGTCCAACACGTCCTGCGCGCTTCCGGATACCTCGATGCGTCCGTTGTTCATGATGTATGCGCGATCGACGATCGCGAGCGTCTCGCGCACTTGGTGATCGGTAATGAGAATGCCGATCCCACGATCGCGCAGCTGCCGTATCATCGCCTGAATGTCGGCGACGGCGATCGGGTCGATGCCCGTGAAGGGCTCGTCGAGCAGCAGGAACGTCGGATCGATCGCGAGGGCCCGGGCGACCTCGACGCGCCGCCGCTCGCCCCCCGAGAGCGCGTCGCCGCGTGCGTCGACGAAGGCCCGCAAGCCGAACTCCTCGAGCAGCTCGGGGAGGCGCCGCTCCTGTTCTTGCGGCGGCACGCCGTTCTGCTCCCAGATAAGGCGTACGTTGTCTCCGACCGAGAGCCGCCTGAAGATCGAGTTCTCTTGCGCCAAATAGCCGATCTTGTTGCGCGCGCGTTCGTACATCGGTCGATTCGTGAGGTCGATCTCGCGCTCGCCGTCGAAGAGCACGACGCTTCCTCCGTCGGGCTTCACGAGACCGACGGTCATGTAAAACGTCGTCGTCTTTCCGGCTCCGTTGGGCCCGAGCAAACCGACGACTTCCCCGACGTGCACCTCGGCGCTCACGCCGTTGACGACGGTTCGCTCGCCATAACGTTTGACGAGACCGCGGATGTGAATCGTTCTGCCGCTCATTGCATCCTCGCGCGCGAAAGGGCAAGATCGGCGTCGACGCTGTTTCCCGTCGCGCGCATGCCGTGTGGGTCGGTGATCACCACGTGTCCTCTACCATGGATCATCTGTGTCGAGCGATCGTAGCGCAGCGTATCGCAGTCGAGTGTCATACCCGAGCCGGTGCGGGACCGCACGTTGCCGGAAAGAGTGATCGTATTCGTCGCTTCGTCAACGACGGCTTGCGCCGCGTCGGCAAAGAGCCTCCCGCCTCGTTTGCCGTAGAACGTCACGTGCGCGTCGAAGAACGTCGTCACCGCGCTCCCCTGCGCGCCGCTGCTCTCGTACGACCTGGCGATGAGATCGTACTGCACGCGATTGCCAGCCTTCCAGACCCACCGCACCGGCTGCCGTGCGCTTCCCTTGCCGGTAATGTGCAGCCAAGGACCGTGGGCGCGGTGCGATGTGGAACGCGAGGGCGACGGCCTCGGAGCCGGAGCCCGCGGACTGCAGGCCGTAAGCAGTCCAGCGGTGCCGAACGCCGCGACGAGGAGCAGCTTCCTAGGCATCTCGCTCCATCAGTCCGTCGCGCGCGCTCGCAAGTGCGAACGCCATGGTCGGCAGCCACAAGCCGAAAATTACGATGCTCACCGTGTCGATCAGCCCTTGCACGAGCGTCCCGACGAGTCCCGCCGTCGCAGCGAGCGCGATGACGGCGTGCCGGTCGTCGGCAGCGATGCGGCGCACGAGTTCACGCGCAAATCGCCACCAGGTCCATGCGGCCGCACCGACGCCGACGACGCCCGTCTCGGCCAGCAAGGTGAGATAGACGCTGTGAGCGTGGAATGCCGTTGCGTCCCCGTCCGGCACGCGGACGAGCGCGTAGAGGCGTGAGAACTCGAATGGTCCGACACCGGTCAACGGAAACCGGTCGATGATCGCGAGCGCAGCCTGCCAGATCGACAGTCTCGTGTAATCCTCGCTCGGATTATGGGCGACGTTGAACAAGGCCAGTACCGCGGCGAGGCCGGCGCCGACGATCGCTCCTGCCGCAAGCATGCCGGTGCCCCGAGCGCGCGTTCGCGCAAGAACGAAGAACGCGATGCCGGCCGCGAGCGCCACCCATCCCGCACGAGAGAACGTCAGAAAGAACGCGACGCCTCCGCACGCGATCGCCGCATAGGCGACCGCACGCAAACCGCGTTGCCTCGTCGTCACGGCGATGCCGTAGGCGATCGGAAGCAGCACGACGAGATATCCGGCAAGCTCGCCTGGCAGAACGAACGTTCCGATCGCGCGTCCGTGCCCGATGACGTACTGGGCAGCTGGCGATCGCAGCAGCACCATGACGGTTGCAGCGAGCGACGCTCCGATGCACGCGAGCATCATGGACCATGCGACGGCGCTCGCAACGCCGGGATCGCGGTAGTAGCGTACCGTGCCGACGTGCCAAACGATGCCGAGCGCGAAGATCGCGATGAAGACCGCTCCGGCGCGAGGATCGAACCCCAGGAGTGCAGAGAGCAGCGCTGCGCCGAGCCATGCGAGCAGCGGGACGAGCGTGGGTGGAGCACTGCGCGGCGGCAAGAAGAGAGCGAGCGCGAACAACAGCGCGAGGGCGCCGAAGAAAGAGAGCAGCACGACGCAGACCGGCGCCGGAACGAGTGCGACGCCAGGGGGCTGTACGTTCGTGAGCATGATGAACGACGGAAAGAGCGGCACCGCGAGGTTCGTCATCGCAAGCGCCGCGGGCGAAAGCCGGCTGCCCACTATACGCGCTCCCGTTCCGAGCGTACGAACGCGGCGATACGCACGGCGATGCGGCGAGCGCCGCCTGCAGGACCCATCCGCTCTTGCCCGATCGCGCCGCGCGCGCAGCGCGCCGCGGGATCATCCAAGAGCGCTCCAAGCTGCTCCGCCGCTGCGTCGACGCTGGGCTCGAGGGCAACGAGTGCCTCTCCTAACAGCTTCGTCTGACGGCGCCGGTACCATCCGTGTGCCCGGCCGGCGCCTTCGACGACCGCGAGTACGGGCAGCCCCGCTGCCGCCGCCGCTTCGTTTGCCGTTCCCGCCTGACCGAGAGCCAGCACGCTGCACGCTAGCAACGGGCCGATGTCGCCGTTCCACGCACGCACGATCACGCGCTCGCCATCGGTGATCTCAAACGGCGTCTGGGCTGCGTCGAGGATCGTGACGGGGTGCGCGCGTGCAAGCAACGCCGACAGACGCGTCGCGTCGATACCCGGTGCGATGGAGAGTACGGCGCCGATCCCCGCGCGTCCGCGGGCGGCGCATGCGACGACGTCGACGAGAAACGCAGCATCGGCATAGGCGTTCTCGCGACTCCCCGGCAGCACTGCCAAGACGGTCTCGAAGCCGGCCGCTGCGGGTGCGATCGCCGCCGATTCTCCTGCGGCAAAAAGATCGACGATGACGTTTCCCGGCGCCTGCGCGGGAATACCGCGCCGACGCAGGGCAGCCGCCGTTACGTCGTCGCGCACGAAGATCTCTCGAGCGCGGCGCAACAAAGCGCGCTCGCCGGGGCCGTACGGCGCCACGAGTTCGCTCTTCGCAGTTCCCACGAAGAGCGCCGGCGCTTTTACGCGGCGCGCCATCCACAGCGCGTACGAGTCGCCGACAGCGACGACGGCGGCGTAACGACCCCGAGCCGCGCGCAGCATCGCGAGCTGCTGCAACGTCAGGCGCAACAGGCCGCCGCGCACGTCGCGCAGGATGTTGCGTGCGTTTCCCATCGCGACGATCCCGCCACTTGGCATGCGCCGGCGCGGCCCGACGTCCCTCGCGTTGCGCGTCGGAACGTCGCCGACGAGCGCAAGGTGATCGATATCGATCTCCGGCGCCAGATTCCGCAGCTCTGCGGCAACGCGATCCGCAATGGCGATCTCACCGTGACCGTTGCTGACGAACAGCACGCGCATCATCCGTCGAGCAAGGGCAGCAGATCGAAGCGCGAGACGGCATAGCGCCGGCGCGACGCATCGTACGTCATCTCGGTGCGGGACACGTACCGTCCGTACGGCCCCGCATGCACGATGGGAACCCCGTTGACGTACTCCGGCGCAAAGAGCGTGTCGTGGCTGTGCCCGCCGAGAATGAGGTCGATGCGGGGTACGTCCTGTGCGAGCCGCCGATCGAGGCGCAGCCCGACGTGTGACAGCACGACGAGCACGTCCTCGTTCGGAACGCTTGCAGCATAGGATTTTACGGTATCGATGGGGTCCAGAAAGCGCCACCCGAAAACGCGTTCCCAGGGACTTCGGGCGGGATATTGCACGACGAGTAGCCCGGCGACGTGGACGATCGGGCCTGCCGCTCCAGCCGGAATGGCGAGGGACGATACGAACGGCAGACGCCGTCCTTTCGTGTCGACGAGATTCGTACAGACGAGCGGGTGCGCCATGGCGCGCGCGCGCGCCGCCAGAAGAGGAAAGAGATAGTGGAACTCGCGGTTGCCGATGGCCTGAGCATCGTAGCCGGCGCGGTCGATTTCGGACGAGATCGGCTCGTGGCGATGGTAGACGCTTTGGCTTCCCCGCAAGGAATCGCCGCAATCGAAGAGCAGTCCGGGCTCCGCTGCGCGCAACGTCCGCAGGCGTGGCGCGAAACCACGATGGTCGTGCAGATCCGAGGTGTGGTAGAAGCGAATCATGCGCACTCCTTCGTCGCGACGTCGACTGCGAGATCCGCGCATTGCTCCATCGCACCGCGCGGTCCAAGCCGTTCTCGCAACCGCGCAATGCCTTCGAGGGCACGAGCCGGGTCGGTCAGCACGCGATCCATCGCACGCGCAAGCGCCTCCGGCGTCGCGTCGTCCTGAAGATACTCAGGAACGATCTCTTCTTGCGCGACGAGATTGGGAAGCGTGATGAACCTTCCACCGTAAATGCGCCGCTGCATCCGCCTCCCGTACCACACGACGCTGCGCGAGACGACGAAGACGGCAATCGCGGGGACGCCGAGCAGCAGGGACTCCAAGACGGCCGTCCCCGAGGCAACCCACGCCGCATCGGCATCTTCCACCGCATCGCGCACGCCCACGGCGACGCTCACGTCGCCCGCACCGTGCTGCCGTGCGGCCTCTCGCAAGACCGGCACGAAGCGCCCCTGCGCTGCGGCCAGCGTCGCGCGCACGCGCGGACGCCGGCGGCGCAGTTCCGTTAGCGCCTGCAGCAGGAGCGGAACGTGATAGCGTAACTCTTGCGCTCTGCTCCCCGGAAGAAGCGCGACGCAGCCTGCGTCCGTCTGCGGCGCGGCGCGCGACGGCCGCTGCGTGTAGCGGTCCAGCAGCGGATGCCCGAAGTAGTGGACGTGCAATCCGCGCTCGCGATAGAACTCCGCCTGATGAGCGAAACCGCTCACGGGGAGCGCGAGACGGCTCACCGCCCGCGCCGTACGATCGCTGTCGAGCCACGCCGACGGCGGAAAGAGATAGAGGATTGCGCCGCGGTAGTGCAGCCGTTCGCGTAGCGTCCGCGCGAGCCGCACGTTAAAGACGCCGAAGTCGACGAGCACGACGAGGTTCGGTTTCGTTGCGGCTACGTGCAGCGCCGTACGCCACATCTGCAGCAAGAGCGAAGGTATTCGCGGGATGGCGGCAATCGGGCCCATCGACGCCCAGCCGGTGTGATCTCGCCACAGGAGTATGCCGGCGTCGCGCATGGCGCCGGCGCCGATACCTTCAAAGGCAGCGGCAGGATCGCGCTCGCGAATCGATCGCGCGAGCAGTACGGCGGTCATTTCGCCCGACGGTTCACCGGTCGAGAGAAAGTAGTTCAACCCGCTATTTCAGGATGCCGCGCTGCGACGGCGCTTCCAGGAAAGCAACGATTTCCCGGCCGCGATCCGTCTCAGCAGTCGCCTTCATCGCTTCGATCGCGCGCGAGACGTTCATCTTGGGATCGTACAGCAGCTTGTAAAAGCGCTTGATCTCGTTGCGTTCGGCAGCCGTGAAGCCCGCGCGGCGCAGCCCGACGCTGTTGAGCCCGTACGGGCGGGCCGGGTTCCCCTCGACTAAGAAAAACGGCGGCAGATCCTTGTTGATCTTGCTCATGCCGCCGACCATGGCATACCTGCCGACGCGGGTGAACTGGTGCACGCCCGACATACCGCCCAGCAACGCATAGTCTCCGATCTCCACGTGACCCGCGAGCTGTGCGAGATTGCTCATCGTCACGCCGTTCCCGATGATACAGTTGTGAGCGACGTGAACGTACGCGAGGAGAAGGCAGTCGTCGCCGACCGACGTCACCTCGTCGACACCCGTCGCCCGCTGAATCGAAACGTATTCGCGCAGGATCGTGCGGCTGCCGACGCGCGTGAAGGCGCGCTCGCCTGCGTACTTCCTATCTTGGGATGCCGCGCCCACGGTCGCAAAGGGATAGACGATGCAATCCTGACCGATCTCCGTCCAACCGTTCACCACGACGTTCGCCTGCAGCACCGTGCGCGCCCCGAGGGCGACGCTTTCGCCGATGATGCAGTACGGCCCAATCTCTACGTCGGGTCCGACGCGCGCGCTCGGATGGACGATGGCCGTCGCATGAATCACGTGTTGAGGACCGAAGCTTCGCCGCCGATCACCCGATCGTTCGAGTTGATCGAGAACATCAGCTCGGCGATGCACGCGATCTGACCGTCGACGGAAGCCTCACCGCGCACCCATCCAATGCTGCGCTTGTGGCGCAGCATGCGAATCTCCATATCGAGCCGGTCTCCCGGAATGACGGGTCTGCGGAACTTCGCATTGTTGATGCCGACGAGGTACGGAATCTTCCGAGCGAACTCACCGCGGCGCAGCACGACCGCACCGCCCATCTGCGCCATCGCCTCGATTTGGTAGACGCCGGGGAAGACCGGATAGTTGGGAAAGTGTCCCGTGAAGATCGGTTCGTTGAACGTGATGTTTTTGTAGCCCCGCACCATGACCATCGGCTCCAGATCGATGATGCGGTCGACGAGCAGCATCGGGTACCGGTGCGGCAGAATGTCCATGATCTGGCGGATGTCCATTTCAGCCACCGCTACACACTCCCCGCGGGAACTCCCGCAGCCATGCGCCTGCGCATCTCCAACAACGCGCGAACGTGGAGTGCGTGCCCGCTCTTGAGCGCGATGACGTCGCACCGCGGCCACGCTCCGGCGAGCGCGAGATCGCCCAGCAGGTCGAGCACCTTGTGCCGGACGACCTCGTCCGGCCAGCGCAGCTCCTGCAGCGCACCGTGCGGACCGAAGACAAGCGCGTTCTCGAGCGTGCCGCCGCGCGCGAGGCCGCGCGCGCGAAGCGCCTCCACCTCGTGCAAGTAGCCGAACGTGCGCGCCGGAGCGATCTCGGTTCGATAACGTTCGGGGTCGATGCACGTGTCGAGGTACTGCACTCCGACGGGCGGCGGAAAATCCGCAACGAACCGTACGCGAAACGCATCGCTGGGCAGCAGCACGATCGCACGCTCACCGTCGCGCGCAACGAAGGGCTCATCGAGTACAAGCAGCGCACGTTCTCGCGGCTGTTCGACGACGCCCGCGGCATGGAATGCATCGGAGAACGCCTGAGCGCTCCCGTCGACGATCGGAACTTCTGGTCCGTCCACGGCGATTTCCGCATTCGCCACGCCTGTTCCGAGCAGCGCCGAGAGGAGGTGTTCGACCGTCGAGACCGTTACCGCGCCGACGCCGACCACCGTTGCGCGCGAGGTGTCCACGACGTGTTCCGCGATCGCCGGGACGTACGTGCCGGCGCGCACGAACTGCAGGCCGAAGTCGACCGGTGCGGGGCGCACGTCGACCGTCACCTGCGCGCCTGTATGCAAGCCGACGCCGGCAAAGCGCACGGCGTCGCGCAGCGTCGTCTGCTTCACTTACTCCTTCGGGCGCCCGCGCTCCAGCGCTTCCACACGAGCGACGAGCTTTGGCAGCCTTCGCAGCATGACCTCCGTCTTGAGGTGTTCGCGATGCTCCCGGCCAGGCATACCAGAGAGGACGATCCCGTCAGGCACGTCTCCCCAAACGCCCGTTTGACCGGCGATCGTCACGCCGGAGCCGACCGTGATATGTCCTTTGAATCCGACCTGACCGCCCACTTTCACGTCGTCGCCGACGATCGTCGAACCCGCCAGGCCGGTGAGTGCCGCAAACACGCAGTTGCGCCCGATGCGGCAGTTGTGACCGATTTGCACGAGGTTGTCGATCTTCGTGCCTGCGCCGACGACGGTGCTTCCCGTCTGCGCGCGATCGACGCAGCTGTTCGCGCCGATCTCCACGTCGTCTTCGAGCACGACGTCGCCCGTTTGCGGAAT
>DAHUYK010000075.1 GCA_027315245.1 Vulcanimicrobiota bacterium
GCTCGAGGGCGTGCGCCTCTCGCGTGAGCGTATGTTCGCGGACACCCGCGCATCGCGCGAAGCGCTCGGACTCAGCCCGCCGACGCCGGCCCGACAGGCGATCGCGCGTGCGGTAGCGTGGTATCGCGCGAACGGCCGGTAGCGATCGCCGCTACCGCGATCGAAGCGCGCGCGCTCAAGCGCGCGGCACCCGGCGCGCGCATCGTCGAATGCGGCGTCGCATTTTCGCGTTGCGATCCGGCGAGCCTCGGCGTGACCGTTATCTCGTGCGGCGTTGCCGGGGGCGTTCGCAGCGATCTGCCGACTGGGAGCCTTGTCATTGCGGATCGCGTGCGCCGCCCGAACGGCGAAGAGCTGCGCTGCGATCGCGCGCTCGTGCTCGCGCTCGTGGGCGCGGCGCGGAAGTGCGGGTTCGAGCCGATGGTGGCACCCCTTGCAACGAGTGCAACGCTCGTGACCGCGCGCGAGCGCGCCGCGCTGGCAAAAGAAGGCTACGCGGCGGTCGACATGGAGACGGGGCTCATCGTTGCTCCGCGCGTCGCCGCCGTACGCGTCGTGCTCGACACGCCATCGCACGAGATCTCTCGCGCATGGCTGCGTCCCGCGCTCGCCCTGACAAACCCGATGCTCTGGCCGCAGGCGCTCTGGCTCGCGCGCGAGGCGCCTCGGTGCGCGGCGATCGCTGCCAAGGTTGCAGCGACGGCACTGCAGTGAGCGCCCCGTCCCTCGTCGTACGAGTGCATTGCGTGAAGCAACTCATCGTCACCGCCGACGATTTCGGCGCCTCGCTCGCGATCAACGAAGCGGTCGAGCGCGCCCACGGCGACGGCATCCTCACATCCGCGAGCCTCATGGTGAGCGAGGCCTTCGTCGAGGACGCCGTCGAACGGGCCCGGCGTCATTCCACGCTCGGCGTCGGGCTGCACCTTGCGCTGACGAACGCACGGCCGATGCTCGCGCCTGCACTCGTTCCCGGCCTCGTCGACGCTGACGGACGCTTCGATACGCAACTCGTCCGCGCAGGCGTGCGATACTTCGCAATACCGAGCGTGCGCGCGCAGCTCCGGGCGGAGATTCGCGCGCAGTTCGAGGCCTTTGCGGCGACCGGCCTTCCCCTCGACCACGTCGACGCGCACAATCACATGCACGTCCATCCGACGTTGTTTCGCATGATCTGCGACGTCGGCTCCGAGTTCGGGATGCGTGCAATGCGCGTTCCTTTCGAGCCGTCATACCGGTCGGCCGTGGGGATCGGGAACGCGATACTCATCGGACCGTGGGCTGCGCTCATGCGCGAGCGGCTCGAACGCAGGGGGATTACGAGGAACGAGGCGATCTTCGGTCTGAACGATACCGCGCATCTCAACGAAGCCCGCATGCTTGCCATCCTCGACCGGATCCCGGAGGGCGTCAACGAACTCTACGGCCACCCGCGAACGCTCGCGGGCGACGCTGGCACCGGCGACGCGGCGTGCAACGCGCGCGCCGAGGAACTCGACGCGCTGTGCAGTTCGCGCGTCCGCGACGCGCTCGTCCGCAACGCGATCCGGCTCGTCACGTTCTCACAAGTTGTTCAGGGGGCTGTCGTGGGAGAACTCGCGCAGACGTGATCCACGTGCCTCTCGCGGTGTCGGTGTTCTTCCTTTTCTTCGCGACGCTCAGCTTTCTCTATACGGATTTCGCGGTGTTTCGCGTCGCTACGCTCAAGGCCGTGCAGCGGTCGCACGGCAAGACGCCGCCGATGAGCGTGCTCAAACCGTTGGCAGGCCTCGAACCTGAGCTGGAAGAGAATCTCCGCAGTTTCTGCGAGCAAGAGTATCCTGGCTATCAGAGTGTGTTCTGCGCGCACGATGACGGCGATCCGGCGCTCGGGGTCGCGCGGCGCATCGCAGCGAGCATGCCGCAGCGCGATATCGTGGTGGTAAGCGGCGGTGGAAGGCCGCTCGTCAATCCGAAGATCGAGAACCTGCAGGCCGCAATGCCCCGGGCCACCGGAGAGATTGTCGTCATCGCCGACAGCGACATGCGCGTTGATCCGCAGTACCTGCGTCAAGTGGCAGACGCGTTCGACGACGCTCGCGTCGGCGCCGTGACGGCGCTCTACAGCGCTCGTGCGAGCGGTGGGATCGTTTCCGAACTCGGCGCGCTCTTCGTCAACGACCAGTTCGCGCCGTCGGTGCTCGTTGCGACGGCGCTGCAGCCGCTGCGCTTCTGCTTCGGCGCCACGATGGCGGTGCGCCGCGGCGTGCTTGCACAGATCGGGGGGCTCGACGCGATCGGTGCAACGATCGCGGACGACTACGCACTGGGAGATATCGTCGCCAAAGCGGGCTGGCGCGTCGCGCTCGCGAGCGCCGTGCCGTCGACGCTCGTCTCCGAGACGACGCTTCGCGCGCTCTTCACACGTGAAGTGCGTTGGGCCAGGACGATACGGGCGGTGCGGCCGGCCGGGTATGCAGGCACCGTCATTGCCTTTCCGCTGCTCTTCGGCGTCCTGAACGTGCTCTTTGCGCCGAGCCTTCTCGCACCGTCGCTGCTGCTCTTCGCCGCGCTCGCGGTTCGCGTTGGATTGCATCTCTGGGCACATCGCGTCCTGCGCGTACCGGGCCGTCCGCAACCTTGGCTCGTGCCGTTGCGTGAGGCCTTGAGCGTTGCGGTGTGGTGCGCGGGCCTCTTCGGTTCGTGGGGATGGTGGAGAGGGCGCAAGATGAGCGTTCGAACGAACGGCTGAGGGCATGCGCCGCCGCCGGGCGCTGCTACGAACCGGGCGCGACGGGAACGATGTGAAAAAGGTGAAAGAAGAGAATCGTCGAGCCAGCGCCCAGGGCGCAGCCCGCAAGGACCTGCAGCAAGGTGTGCGCGCGTAAGTAGACGCGCGCCCAGCAGACCATCGGAATGAGGACGAGGAACGGGAGCGGTTCTCGCCCGTACAGGAGCATGAGCGCGACGAGCGGCGCGCAGATGCCGAGCGCGTGCGTGCTGATCTTCCAGTACCGTGTGATGAACTGAACGAGGATCGTGGAGAGGGTGTATCCGAGCATCGCAGCGATCATGACGCGCGGTGCGTGAGCGACGTAGAGCACGATCGTTCCCAGCGTATAGAAGACGACGAAGGCGCTGAAGATCGCTTCGCGCTCGTGGCGCACCGACATGTCGAGGTCGGAGATGCGATCGATCGCGTAGAGCCGGAAGACGTAGAGCATTGGCCCGAGCGACGTGAAGCACGTCGACAGAAAGAGCAGGCGCCAGAATCCAATCGTGTCGCGCCCCCCCTCGTGCGCGAGGATCACGAAGAGTGCCAACGCCGTGAGAAACGGGTTGAAGATCGTCGACAGAATGCGCGCAAGATCGCGCCATATTCGCCGGTTCTTGATCGGAACGACGACGGGAGCGCTGAGGTCGGGCCTCACGGGTTCCCCTTCACGGCGGACGGGTACGGTTCCCTGGCGCAAGGTCCGTGCAGGTGGGGAGGGAAGCTAGCGAGATGGTCATCGAGAGGATAGAGCAACCGGCCGACGTGAAGGCACTCTCGCGCGCGGACCTCGACGTGCTCGCACGCGAGATTCGCGACATGCTCGTCGTCACGTGCTCACGCAACGGCGGCCACCTGGCGCCGAATCTCGGCGTGGTGGAACTCACCATCGCGCTGCACCGCGTGCTCGATCTTCCGCCGGACAAGATCGTGTGGGACGTGAGCCATCAAGCGTACGTGCACAAGATGCTCACCGGGCGACGCGACCGGTTTCACACGCTGCGCCAAGGCGGCGGCATCTCGGGCTTCTCGATGCGCAGCGAGTCGGAGTACGACGTCTTCGGTGCCGGCCACGCATCGACGAGCGTTTCGTCCGCTCTCGGCATGGCCATCGCGCGCGATCTCGCCGGTCGCGACGAGACGATCGTTGCCGTGCTCGGCGACGGCGCGCTCACGGGCGGCCTCGCCTACGAGGCGATCAACAATGCCGGCCAGCTCGGTTCGAACTTCATCGTCATCTTGAACGACAACGAGATGTCGATCGCACCGAACGTCGGCTCGATTGCATCGTACCTCTCGATTCTGCGCAGCAAGCGCTTCGCAAATGCCGCGCGAGAGAAGGCGAAGGACGTCCTGCATCGCCTGCCGTTCGGCGGCATGGCGCGCAAAGCGCTCACGGCCGCCGAGATGGGAGCGATGCACTTCGTCTCACCGGCCGGCAAGACGACGGTCATCTTCGAGGAGCTGGGCTTTCGCTACATGGGTCCCGTCGACGGACACAACATCGACGCGCTCGTGGAAGCTATCTCCACGGCACGCGGCATCGAAGGGCCCGTGCTCTTGCACGCGCGTACCGTCAAAGGCAAAGGGTACGAGCCGGCGGAGAAGGACTCGCGTACGTTTCACGGATGCGGAGCGTTCGACGTCGAGAACGGTAAGCTCGAGGTGAAGCCCAACGCGCAGCCGACGTTCTCCGATGCGTTTGCGCAGGCGCTGAACACCGTTGCCGCAAAGGACGCCCGCGTCATCGGCATCACGGCCGCGATGCCGGACGGAACGAAACTCTCAAAGTTCGCCCAGAAGTTTCCCGAACGTTTCTTCGACGTCGGCATCGCCGAGGCGCACGCGGTCTGCTTTGCGGCCGGAGCCGCGTCGGCCGGGTTGAAACCAGTCTGCGCCATCTATTCGACGTTTCTCCAGCGTGCCTACGACCAAGTCATCCACGACGTCTGCGTGCAGGAGCTGCCGGTCGTCTTTTGCATGGATCGCGCGGGTCTCGTCGGCGACGACGGGCCGACGCACATGGGCCTGTACGACATTGCTTACATGCGTGCGCTACCCGGCATGACGATCATGGCGCCGCGCTGCGAGGAAGAAGTTCTTCCCATGCTCGAACACGCGCTGGCGTGCAACGGTCCCGCGGCAATTCGCTATCCGCGCGGCTCGACTGCGGGTCGCCATACGGACGCGGTGGCTCCCGTCGAGCACGGAAAGGCGGAGGTGTTGCGCCAAGGTTCCGGCGTCGCAATCCTCGCACTCGGCAACACCGTCGACGTCGCGCTCGATGCGTACGACCTGCTCGAAACCTTAGGAGGAGCGAGCGGCGTGCATCCCACGGTCGTGAACGCCCGCTTCGTGCGCCCGCTCGACGAGAGCCTGCTCGAGCGTTTGAGCGCGGGGCACTACACCTTCATCACGCTTGAAGAGCACTCGCTCGCAGGCGGTTTCGGCGCTGCGGTCGTAGAGTGGACGTCGGACCGCGGCATCGCGGTTCGCGTCGAACGCATCGGCATACCGAGCGTGCTCGTTCAGCATGATTCGCAGCCGAAGCAGCGTGCGAAGTTCGGGCTCTCCGCCGAGTCGGTAGCCGAGCGCATCGTACATGCGTCGCGGCAGGCGCGAATGTCTACCGTATCGCCGACGTTGGCTGAATAGAGGAGAAGAGAAGTGCAGTTCTTTCTCGCCGCCGTAAGCCCGGCAGCGCGACCTTCCATTGTGCCCCCAGGAGTGCCGCCGCAGACGGTGCTGCCGCAGACGGTGCTGCCGCCGCTCGCTCCCCAGAGTCTCACCTGGTGGCAGCAGCACGTGCCGTGGCTAACGCACGGCGTTGCCGGCATCTTCCTCATCTGTGCAGTCTCGCTCGTCGTGTTGCTCGCGGTGCAGACGACGAAGCAGGAAGGCCTCTCGGGCTCGATTGGCGGGCGCGTCGAGTCCGCGTATCGCGGACGCCTCGGTGCCGAAGAGCAACTCAAACGTCTGACCGGCTGGGTTGCCGTCGGATTCGCGGCGACCGGTTTCATCCTCGCCATCACCGGGATATAGACATCGCCGCTCGCGTGAACGCGCTGCTCGACGTTCGGAACCTTCGCACCACCTTCAAAACCGAAGACGGGCCGGTGACGGCCGTCAATGGCCTTTCGTTCTCGCTCGGTGCGGGTGAGACGCTCGGCATTGTCGGCGAGTCAGGCTCCGGTAAATCCGTCACGGCGCTTTCGATCATGCGCCTCTTGCCGGCAAGCGCGAGGATGGCCGCCGACGCATTGCTCTTCGCCGGTGAAGACCTGCAGCGCATCAGCGAGGCCGCGATGCGCCGCGTTCGCGGACGCCGCATCGCCATGATCTTTCAGGATCCGATGACGTCGCTCAACCCGGTGCTGACCATCGGCGAGCAGATCGCAGAAGGCGTGCGGCTGCACCTCGGCTTGCACAGAGCGCAAGCCCGCAAACATGCCGTCGAGATGCTGCAGCGCGTCCGCGTTCCCGACGCGGAGCGCCGGCTCGACGACTATCCGCACCAGTTCTCCGGCGGCATGCGGCAGCGCGTCATGATCGCGATGGCGCTCTCGTGCAATCCGGAGCTGCTCATCGCCGACGAACCGACCACGGCGCTCGACGTCACGATTCAGGCCCAGATTCTCGAACTGATGAACGAGATTCAGCGCGACACGGGCACCGCGATCGTTCTGATAACGCACGATCTCGGAGTCGTCGCCGAAGTCTGCAAGAACGTCCTCGTGATGTACGGAGGAAATCTCGTCGAGTACGGCACCGCTTCACAGATATTCAGCACCCCCCGCATGCCGTACACGCAAGGGCTCCTATCCTCGCTGCCGCGTCTCGACGAGCGCGAGCGAAGGCGTCTGGTCCCCATCAAAGGACAGCCGCCCAATTTGCTGCGCCTCCCGGCCGGCTGCGCTTTTGCGCCACGTTGCGCTTATCGTATGCCGATCTGCGACGAACCCGTGCCGCTGTACGATTTCGGCGCTGGACACGTGGCGCGCTGCGTGCTCTACGACGAGCGGGCGAAAACCCAGCGTCCCATTGAGGTCGACACGGTGCCGGTGGCATCGTGAACGGCGAGACGCCGCTCGTCGAACTCCGCAGCCTCTACAAGTACTTTCCCATTCGCGCCGGATTCTTCTCACGGCACGTTGCCGACGTGCATGCCGTCGACGGCGTGGATCTTTCAATCCGCAAGGGCGAGACGGTCGGGCTCGTCGGGGAGTCGGGATCGGGAAAGACGACGGTCGGACGGCTCATCTTGAACCTGCTTCAGCCGACAGGCGGCGCCGTGTTCTTCAAGGGCAAGAAGATCACGGGCCTTCGCCGCCGGGAGGTGCGCGCGCTGCGACGAGAGATGCAGATCATCTTTCAGGATCCGTACGCATCGCTCAATCCGCGCATGACGGTCGGGGAGATCGTCGGCGAGCCGCTCAAGGTGCACCGGCTCGCGAAAGGCGCTGCTGCAGCGGAGCGCGTCAACGAGCTGTACCGCCTCGTCGGCTTGCGCTCCTATCACGTAAACCGCTATCCGCACGAGTTCTCCGGCGGCCAGCGCCAGCGCATCGGCATCGCGCGCGCGCTCGCGGTGAACCCCACGTTCATCGTTTTGGACGAGCCCGTCTCAGCGCTTGACGTGTCGATCCAAGCGCAGGTCATCAATCTCCTCGACGATCTGCAGCAGCAGCTCGGGCTCACGTATCTCTTCATCGCGCACGATCTCTCGGTTATCCGGCACATTTGCAACCGCGTGGCGGTCATGTACCTGGGAAGAATTGCCGAGATTGCGGCACGAGACGACCTCTACGAAAATCCTTTGCATCCCTACACGCAAGCCCTGCTCTCGGCGATCCCGATCCCCGACCCCGGCGCTCGCGCCCGTCGAGACCGGATCGTCTTAGCGGGCGACGTCCCATCGCCGGTGCGGCCACCCTCGGGCTGTCGCTTCCATACTCGATGTCCGGTGGCGTACGAGCGGTGCATCGTCGAAGAGCCGCCTCTCCTCGACTACGGTAACGGGCATTACGCCGCGTGCCACCTCGTGCAGGAGCGCGGCGGTGAAGCGCCGTCGATTATGAAAGAAAAAAGAGATGGCTGCGACGCAACCATCTCTCTGGAGACCCTGGAGCGCTAAGCGCTCTTCTTGCGGCGTCCCTTGCGGCGTCCGCCTTTTCGCGTCGCCTTCTTGCGGCCGCCGGCGGCTTTCTTACGACCGCCCTTGCGTGCGCCCTTGCGCGCGCCCTTGCGCGCGCCTTTCTTGCGTCCGGCGCTCTTCTTGCGGCGTCCGCCCTTGCGAGTCGCCTTCTTGCGGCCGCCCGCACCCTTGCGCGCCGCGGCCTTGCGGCCACCTTTGCGTCCCGTCTTCTTTCGCCCGGCGCCCTTACGCGCAGCCTTTTTGCGGGACGACTTTCGGCGTCGCGGCGGCGCGGGCTCTTCGCCCATCATCCCGCCGTTGCCCATGATGTCTTCCATCAATTCCTCCTCGTCCCGCGATGGGACGATCAGTGTTGGTTGACAGCGCATTTTACCGCGCTTTATTGCGCATGATAATGGATTTCGTAGCACAATGCAAATCGCCGTATCTCTGCGTTTCCAAAGCCGGTGCGGCGCTCCCGGCGGAGCCGCGCCGGGCGCCGGGGACTAAGTAGAGAAATTTGCCCTCGCCTTGACGTTGGGTGATATACTCGCCCCGTGAAAAAGCCTCTTATTATCGTGGAGTCGCCCACGAAGGCAAGGACCAACAAGAAGTTCTTGCCTGCGCGCTACGTGGTGAAGGCGTCCGTGGGGCACGTCCGCGATCTTCCGAAGTCGACGCTGGGCGTCGACGTGGAACACGATTTCACACCGAAGTACCTCACGATCAAAGGCAAAGGCGACATCATCAAGGAGCTCAAGAGCGCGGTGAAGTCGGCCGACCAGGTCTACCTTGCGACCGATCCGGACCGCGAAGGAGAAGCGATCGCCTGGCATTTGGCGGAGCTGCTGAAGCTCGAGGATCCACGGCGCATCGAGCTGCACGAAATTACGAAAGAGGCCGCGCTCGACGCAATCAAGCACGCGCACGGGATCGACATGGATCGCGTTAACGCCCAACAGGCACGTCGCATCCTTGACCGCCTGGTCGGGTACAAGATTTCTCCGCTCCTGTGGGCCAAGGTGCGCGGTGGGCTCTCCGCCGGCCGGGTGCAATCCGTGGCGGTGCGGCTCATCGTCGACCGCGAGCACGAGATACGCGCCTTCGTTCCCAAAGAGTACTGGACGATCTCCGCGCAGTTTTCGCCACAAGGCCGTCCCGAGGACCTCTTTACAGCCGATCTCGTTGCACATCGCGGCGAGAAGCTCGAGATTGGCTCCAAGGAGCGTGCGGATGCGATCGCGGCGGATCTGGAGGGTGCCGCCGCAGCGGTGCGCGGCATCAAACGGCGTGAGGTGCGGCGTAACGCGCCGGCTCCCTTCACCACCTCGACGCTCCAGCAAGAAGCGTCTCGCCGGCTTCGGCTCCGCGTGCGCCGAACGATGCAGATCGCGCAAGCGCTCTACGAAGGCATCGACCTCGGCGGCAAACAGGGCACGGTCGGACTCATCACCTACATGCGCACCGACTCGACGCGCATCGCCGACCAAGCACGCGATGCCGCGCGCGAGTTCATCGTCGGGCAGTACGGCGAGCCGTTTCATGCGGGCCGCATCCATCGCGTTCGCGAAGGCGCGCAGGACGCCCACGAAGCGATCCGGCCCACGTCGGTGCTGCGCGCTCCCGCGCAGGTCGCTGGGATACTCAAGCGTGACGAGCTGCGTCTCTACACGCTCATCTGGGAGCGTTTCGTCGCGTCCCAGATGTCGGCCGCCGTCTTCGATCAAACGACCGTCGAGATCGCTGCGGCGGAATACGGCTTCCGCGTGACCGGCACGGTGATGAAGTTCCCCGGCTTTACGCGTGTGTACGAAGAAAGCCGCGAAGAGCCGCAGCAAAAGGAGCGCGCGCGACTCCCGCAGCTAGGCGAAGGCGGTCCACTCGATCGCCACAGCCTCGAGCGCAAGCAGCACTTCACCGAACCTCCGCCCCGCTACACGGAAGCCTCGCTCGTCCACGCGCTCGAGGAGAACGGGATCGGGCGCCCCTCGACGTACTCGACGATCGTGGAGACGATTCAAGCGCGCGGATATGTCATTCAGGAGGACCGGCGCTTCGCGCCCACCGAGATCGGCGAAGCGGTCAACGGCCTTCTCGTCGAGCACTTCCCCAAGATCGTCAACCTTGCGTTTACCGCCGAGATGGAGGGCGACCTCGACAGGGTCGCCGAAGGAGGCGAAGACTGGCACGCGCTCCTGCGCACGTTCTACGGGCCGTTCTCGACGGAGCTCGCGGAGGCTGAGCGCAAGCTGCCGCGTCTCGAGGTGCGCGACGAACCAACGGACGAGATCTGTCCGAACTGCAGCCGGCCCATGGTCATCAAGATGGGACGCTTTGGCAAGTTCATCTCCTGCACGGGGTATCCGCAGTGCAAGACGACGCGTCCCATCGTCAAAGACACGGGCGCGACGTGTCCCAAGGACGGCGGAGCGGTCGTCGAACGCCGCTCCCGTCGAGGCCGCACGTTCTACGGCTGCGCGAACTATCCTAAGTGCGACTTCGTGTCGTGGGATCGCGTGATCGCGCAAGCCTGCCCGGTCTGCGGGTCGTACGTGACCGCCAAGGCGCGCCGCGGCGGCAACGTGCGTTACGAGTGCGCCGCCGATCGCGAGCACGACGTGTCGGCGTTGGCGCCGGCCGGCTCCGACGAGGCCGCGCTCGAACCGGCCGCCACCTAACGGCGTGGAGCGGCTGCTGGTCGTCGGCGGCGGATTGGCCGGCTGCGAGGCCGCCTGGCAGGCGGCGCGCGCCGGCGTCGAGGTGACGTTGGTCGAGATGCGGCCGCTACGCTCCGGCCCGGCGCACAAGACCGCGTCGCTTGCGGAACTGGTCTGCAGCAACTCGCTGCGCGGTGCGGCGCTCGAAAACGCCGTCGGACTGCTCAAAGAAGAACTCGCGCGGCTCGACTCGCTGGTCGTCGGGGCGGCGCGGGCGAGCGCGGTGCCGGCCGGTGGTGCGCTGGCGGTCGATCGCGAGCGGTTTGCGGCCGAGATCGAGCGCCGCATCGCCGCTCAATCGCGGATCGCGGTCGTCCGCGAGGAGCGCACCGAGATTCCGCTCGATCGCCCGTGCGTGGTCGCCTGCGGGCCGCTTCCGAGCGACGCCTTTCTGGCCGCGCTCGATCGGCTGCTGCAGTCGGTCGCCGGCGACGGTGCCGCGCGGCTGCACTACTTCGATGCCGCCTCGCCGATCGTGGCGGCCGACTCGATCGACGAGTCGGTCATGTATCGCAAGTCGCGCTACGAGAAGGGTGACGGCGACGACTACCTCAACATCCCGCTCGATCGCGAGCAGTACGCGCAGTTGATCGCCGATCTGCGCCGCCTGCCGCGTCACGAGCCCAAAGCGTTCGAGACCGAAACGCCGTATTTCGAGGGATGCCTGCCGATCGAAGCGATGGCCGATCGCGGCGACGAGACCCTGCGCTACGGCCCGCTCAAGCCGGTCGGGTTGCGCGATCCGCGCACCGGCCGCACGCCGTACGCCGTGGTGCAACTGCGCAAAGAGAATGCCGAGGGCAGCGCCTTCAACCTGGTCGGGTTTCAGACGCGGCTGACGTGGCCCGCGCAGAAGGAGGCCTTCGGGAAACTTCCGGGGTTGGCGCACGCCGAGTGGTTGCGCCTTGGGGTCATGCACCGCAACACCTTCATCGACGCGCCGCGTCTGCTGGACGAACGTCTGCGCTTGCGCGGCACCGCCGCGCTCTACTTCGCCGGGCAGATCACCGGTGCCGAAGGCTACGTCGAGGCGGCGGCGTGCGGTGCGATGGCCGGAACGCATGCGGCGCGCGCGATGCTCGGCCTCGCCCCGGTCACCTTCCCGCGCGCCAGCGCCATGGGCGCGGTGATCGCGCACCTGCAGAACCGCACTACGCCGGACTTCCAGCCGGCCAACGTCACCTGGGCACCGTTCCCACCGTTGGAGACGCCGATCCGCGAGAAGCGCGTGCGCCGCCGCGCGCTGGCCGAGCGCGCCCTGGCCGCGATCGACGCGCTGGCGACCGAAGTCGCGGCCGTGAAACCTGAGGGCCAAGCGGTGGGTATTGGCGCTCGAAGATGAAGATTCGATCGACGACCATTCTCGCGGTGCGCCGTGACGGCGCGTTGGCCATCGCCGGCGACGGCCAAGTCACGCTGGAGCGAACCATCGTCAAGCATGGGGCGCGTAAGGTCCGGCGCATCGCCGGCGGCAAGGTGTTGGC
Source organism: Vulcanimicrobiota bacterium (assembly GCA_027315245.1). Taxonomy (GTDB): domain Bacteria; phylum Vulcanimicrobiota; class Vulcanimicrobiia; order Vulcanimicrobiales; family Vulcanimicrobiaceae; genus Tyrphobacter. The sequence goes on from DAHUYK010000075.1 coordinate 12,088, forward strand.
CGGTTTTGCCGGTTCGGCGGCCGACGGGATCGCGCTGCTCGAGAAGTTCGAGAAGAAGTTCGCCGAGTACAAGGACATCACGCGCGCGTCGGTCGAGCTGGCCAAGGACTGGCGGCAAGATCGCGCGCTGCGCCGGCTCGAAGCGTTGCTGATCGTGGGAACGCCCGACCACCTCTTCACGCTCTCGGGAACCGGCGACGTGATCGAGCCCGACGAGGGCATCGCTGCGATCGGCAGCGGTGGCCCGTACGCGCAGGCCGCGGCCGCCGCGCTGCTGCGCCACACCGCGCTGTCGGCCGAGGCGATCGCGCGCGCGGCGCTCGGGATCGCCGGCGAGATCTGCATCTACACCAACGACGACGTGACCGTGGAGGTGCTGCCGTGATCGATGCCCCGGTCGAGGGCGCGGCGCGCACGCCCAAACAAATCGTCGAAGCGCTCGATAAGTACATCGTCGGACAAGGCAAAGCCAAGCGTGCGGTGGCGATCGCGTTGCGCAACCGCTACCGCCGCGCCCGCGTGCGTACCGAGTTGCGGGACGAAATCACGCCCAAAAACATCCTGATGATCGGACCGACCGGCGTCGGCAAGACCGAGATCGCGCGGCGGCTGGCCGGGCTGGTCGGCGCGCCGTTCGTCAAGGTCGAGGCGACCAAGTACACCGAGGTGGGGTACGTCGGGCGCGATGTCGAGTCGATGGTACGCGACCTCGTCGAAGCGGCCATCCGCACCGTGCTCGACGAGCGGCGCGAAGAGGTTGCCGAACTCGCCGAGCGTCAGGCCGTCGAGCGGTTGATCGATGCGCTGCACCCCGAGACGCGCGCTCCCGGGAGCGGCGGCGGATCGAACCCGTTCGGCGCCGCGCTGGGCTCGATTTTCGGCAACTTTTCGGGGCAGCCGGCGCAGCCCGCCGCACCGCCGATTCCGCCCTCGCCCGAGCACGCGCGGGTGCGCGAGCAAACCCGCTCGGAGATCGAGCGCGGCTTCTACGACGTGCGCCTGATCGAGATCGAAGTCGAAGAGACGCCCAACCTGCCGATCGGGATGATTGGCGGAATGGATCCGTCCGCAGGCGGGGCCGACATGGGCGAGATGTTGGGCGGGATTCTGCCGAAGCGCAAGACCCAAAAGCGGGTGACGGTTGCCGACGCCAAGCGCATCTTCACCCAGGAAGAGGCCAACAAGCTGATCGACATGGACGCCGTCAAACGCGAGGCGTTGCGGCGCGCCGGCGAGGACGGCATCATCTTCATCGACGAGATCGACAAAGTCGCCGGACGCGAAGGCGTGCGCGGCGCCGACGTTTCGCGCGAGGGCGTGCAGCGCGACATCCTGCCGATCGTCGAAGGCTCGACCGTGAATACCAAGCACGGAACCATAAAAACCGATCACATCCTCTTCATCGCCGCCGGCGCCTTTCACATGAGCAAGCCCTCAGATCTCATTCCGGAACTGCAGGGGCGCTTTCCGATTCGCGTGGAGCTGGATTCGCTCACGGCCGAAGACTTCAAAACCATCCTCACGCAGCCGAAGAACGCGCTGATCGAACAGTACAAGGCGCTGTTGCAGACCGAGAACGTCACGCTGGATTTCCGCGACGACGCGATCGCGCAAATTGCGACCTTTGCGATGCAGGTCAACGATCAGAGCGAGAACATCGGCGCGCGCCGGCTGCATACCGTGCTCGAACGGGTGCTCGAGGACATCAGCTTCGACGCTCCGGAGGCGTCCGGTACGGTAACGATCGATGCCGACTACGTGCGCCGGCGGCTGGCCGACATCGTCGAAAACGCCGACCTTTCCGGCTACATCCTGTAGGGCGCGAGACGCGCTAGCGCGCCGCGTCCTCGGCGATCCTACGCCGGCGATGCCGCGTCGTGCGATCGTGCGGGTACGTACGTCAACTTGATCACGTCCTCACCTATGCGATCGCTGGCCGCAAGCCGGAGCCGCGGCCGGGGGCCGGCGAAGAACGGCGTGCCGCGACCGAGCACGACCGGGTGGAGGTAGATTCTGTACGCGTCGACGAGGCCGAGGTCGGTCAGGCTGCGCGCCAAATCGGGTCCCGCGACGGCAATCTCCCCGGCGAGTTCGGCCTTGATGCCGCGCGTGAGCGTCGCGACATCATCGGCGACAAGGGCGGCGTTGGGACCGACCGACGTCAGCGAGCGCGACACCACCCACTTTGGGAGGCACCGCCACGCCGCCGCGAAGGTGCGGAACTCCGCGTCCCACTCGGGACGATCGTCGTCCCAAACGCGCATCACCTCGTACGTGCGGCGACCGTACAGACTGCCGGCCAAGCCGCGCACGTGCTCGATGAAGTGACGAAAGAGCACCGGACCTGGCGCAAACTCCGTGTGATCGACGTAACCGTCCAGCGACTGGTTCATTGCAAAGACGAGCTTCGCCAGGCGACGTATCTCCATCGCAACGTCGGGAGAGCTCGAGCCGGCGTTGCGTGGAACGGTCAAGCTCACCGGAATATTCTGGTGGCGATTCGCCGACGGGAAAATCATCGAAGGTCGGCCATACTGGGACGCTCATGGCTTCCTCAAACAAATCGGCGCCGTACCGGCGATGGCCAAACTGGTGTAGCCAGCCCCGATGCGTGGAAATAAGAGCGGGCTTAGAAAGTGCTCGCTCGGAAGGGGCGCGGCCGGTCGCTTCGCAAAGGGGATACCATGAAATTGCCTCGCCTTGCCCTCGTCGCCGCGACCGCTCTCGGCCTCGGTTTGGCCGCGTGCAACAACGGCAGCAACAACTCGTTCAATCCGGGCAACTGCACGCCGCCGGGCACGACCGTCATGGTCTATCCGATTCCGGGCGCGACCGGCGTCCCGGCCTCGACGCAGACGATCTACGTGGCCTCGGCCAGCAGCGCGCTCGCCAACGGCAACTACGGCACCGCGATCGCGCCGCCCAACGGCCTGCCCGTCTATAACGGCGGCAACTTCGTGCGCGTCTCGCCCTCGGCGGTTCCTAAACCGGCGGCCTCCCCAAGCTTTGCCAATCCGTTCTACTACTCGTCCAACGTCGGCGGGCTCTCGGGCGGATCGACGTACTCGATCGGCTTCAATCAGAACGTGACCTGCATCCCGACCAACCTCGGGGCGTTCACGACGAACTAGCCGCGATCGCACCGCGCGCGATCGCGATCTGCGCGCCGAAGTAGAGCAGCATCACGACCAGTCCGGTCGGGCGATCGTTCGGAAAGCCGGGCGCGAAGGTGGCGAATGCCAGCAGCGTGTCGGAGGCCATAAATGCGACGCCGCCGCCGGCCAAGGCCGCGCCGGCCGTAGGACCGCTGCGTCCGGCGGCATCGATCGCGAACAGCGTCATGCCACCTAACAGGGCGCTGTAGAGCGCCAGCGGCAGTGCCAGCGCGCCGGCCTGTGGGTCTAAAATCGCGCCGACCGCCACCACCGCGAAGGCAATCGGCACCACCAGCCACGGATGGCGCGCGACCGTTCCGGGACCGCGCCCGAGGCGCGCAAAGGCGATCATATAAGCGACGTGCATCGCGGCGAAGGCCGCCATGCCGAACGCGAAGGCGCGGGTTCCGTGGAGCAGCAGCAGTGCGTCGCCGGCCGCCGCGCAGCACAACCCGACGCCGAGCGCGCGCGGAACCCGCGGCGCGCGTACCACGACCGCGGCGGCGAGTAGCAGCGCGACCAACGGCTTGGTGACGAAACGCAGCGCGTGCCAGCCGAGCCCCTCTGCGGTCAGGTCGATCGCCGCCGCCAGTACCGCCGCCCAGAGCAGGTCCATGGCCGGCGTTTCGCCGCGGAGGCGGCGGCGTACCCGTCGAAGACCTTGCGATGCCCTACGTCCGCGAAATCGTTCAAGACGGTCATCCGACCCTGCGGAGAGTTGCCAAACGGGTCGCGCCGGCCGAGATTGCCGATCCGCTCTTTCAGCAGCTCATCGACGACATGTTTGCGACCATGTACGCTGCGCCCGGCGTCGGCTTGGCGGCGCCGCAGGTGAACGTCTCCAAGCGGCTCTTCGTGATGGACGTGCACGACGACGAGCACGAACCCGCGGTCGTGATCAACCCCAAGATCGAACGCGCCGAGGATGAGGTCGAACTGAACGAAGGCTGCCTCTCGGTGCTTGGCTACGTCGGCGAGATCACGCGCTTTGCGACCGTCGCCGTGAGCGGACTGGATCGTTACGGCAGCAAGCTGCACATCGCGGGCGACGGGCTGCTGGCGCAGTGCCTGCAGCATGAGATCGACCACCTCAACGGCGTGCTCTACATCGATCGCGCGCGCAATCTGCGCCCGGCGGTCGCCGAGGATGACGACGAAGACGAGGCGGTCGCGGAGGCGGCGTCGGCCGGATCGTAGCCCCGTGAAAGCCCTGTTCTTCGGTACCAGCGCGTTCGCCGTGCCGAGCCTGCGCGCGGTCGCCGAGCGCTGCGACCTGCGCGCGGTCGTCACGCAGCCGGATCGGCCGGCCGGACGCGGGCAGCGTCTAACGCCCTCACCGGTCAAGCGCGAAGCGCAGCGGCTCGGTATCGCCGTGCGCGAACCCGCGCGCTTGGGCGAGGTTGCGGTCGACGCCGCACGCGAGGGCTACGACCTCTTCGCGCTGGCCGCGTACGGGCGCATCCTTCCGCCCGCGCTGCTGGCGGTGCCGGCGCGCGGTGCGCTCAACGTGCATCCCTCGCTGCTGCCGTGCTATCGCGGGGCGACGCCGATCCAGAGCGCGCTGCGCGACGGCGCCACCGAGACCGGCGTCAGCATCATGCTGATGGATGCCGGAATGGACACCGGCGACATCGTGCTGCAGGAGGCCGTCGCCATCGAAGCGGGCGAGGATTACGGCCATCTGCACGATCGCCTAGCAGGCCACGGCGCGGCGCTGTTGGCGCGCGCGTTGACGCTGGCCGCGGCGGGACCGCTGCCGCACCATCCGCAGCAGGGCACGCCGAGCGTGACGGCGCCGATTCGCGCCGGCGACCTGGAGATCGACTGGTCGTGGCCGCCGGCGAAGATCGTCGATTTCGTCCGCGCGTACGCGCCGGTTCCGGCCGCGCGGGCCGATCTCGACGGCGAACGCGTGAAGGTGCTGCGCGCGCACGTTGCGCCCGACGGCAGCCTGGCCATCGACGAACTGATCGCCCCCAATCGCGGTCGGATGAGTTACGCGGCCTACCGCCAACACCGGGCGGCTCTTCGATGAACGCACGCGAGGTGGCGCTGGCGGTGGTGCGCGACGTCTTCGCGCCGCCCGATTCGCGGGTGCCCGAGCGCAGTGCCCAAGAGGCGCTCGATTATCGGCTGCGCAAGGCCGAACTCGATGCACGCGATCGCGGCTTCGCGACCGAACTCGCCTATGGCGCGATCAAGATGCGCCGGACGCTCGACTGGTATCTGGAGCCGTCGATCGGCGATCGCCGCGAGCCGATGCCGCCCGCGATCCGCGAGATTCTGCGTTTGGCGATCTACGAGTTGGCGTATACCGAGGCCGACGCGCACGCGACCGTCTTCGAGTTCGTCAACCTCGCCAAGAAGTACGGGCATCGCGGGCTCGCAAACTTGGTCAATGCGGTGCTGCGGCGCTTTCTGCGCGAGCCGCGCAACGAACCGATCCGCGACCGCTTCGACTCCGACGTCGCCTACGACGGCGTGCGGTACTCGCTGCCCGACTGGATCCTCCGCCAGTGGGTGGCGACCTTCGGCGCGGCGCAGGTCGAAGCCATCGCGGCCGGAGTCAACGCGCCGGCACAGGCCGCCGTGGCGGTCAACCTGGCCGGCGCCACGCGCGACGAGGTCGCCGAACGGTTCGCGGCCGGCGGCATCGAGACGCGCGCGTCGGCGCTGGTGCCCGACGCGTTGCTGTTCGCTGCGGCGTCGGCCCGGCTGCCGCGTGCCGACGGTCGCTGGTGGACGCAATCGGAGAGTTCGTGCTTGCCGGTCGCGGTGCTCAATCCCCAGCCGGGCGAGCGCGTGCTGGATCTGTGCAGCGGGCGCGGGAACAAAGCGCTGCAGACGGCGGCCCGCCTGAACGGCGATGGCGAACTGATCTGCGTCGAGCGCGACGCGCGTAAGGCCGAGGTCCTGCGCGCCCGTTTGGAGCAGGCGGGATTCGCCGCCGGGATCGTGGTCGGCGATGCCGCCGACGAAGCGCTCCAGGTCGGCCGGCCCTTCGATCGCGTCCTCCTGGATGCGCCCTGCTCGGGGTTGGGAGTGATCGGACGCCACCCCGAGGCGCGCTGGAAGAAGCATCCGGCCGACGGCGAACGCCTAGCCAGCGCGGCGCGGACGCTCCTGGAGCGGGCCGCTCGGCACGTTCACCCCGGCGGGGTTCTGGTCTACGCCGTGTGTTCGACGGATCCG
>DAHUYK010000081.1 GCA_027315245.1 Vulcanimicrobiota bacterium
CGAGGATCGACGATGCGCAAGCGTGGGAACGCGCGACGATAGAATGCGGCGTCGCTCGTCACGAGCGTTCCGACAGCGCAAGCATGCGCACCGATGACGAGGTCGGGAATGATGCGTCTTGAAATGTGGCTGCCGGAGCGCCGCCGACGGGCGACGTATGCCGCCCACGCAGTGCCGGCCGAAGCCCAAACGCCGGCGTCGAGCGAGCTCTCCACCGCGATCCGCGCCTGTTTGAGCATTGCATCGACGCGTTGTCGTTCGGCCCCGCGACCAAACAACTCCGCGTAGACGAGGCCGCAGATGACCAGAGGACGCCGTCGACTCGCATCTTCGATCGCCCGAACAACCGCCTCCGCGACCTCGGCACTCCCCTCCTCGAGATCGATGAGGACGTTCGTGTCAAGCGCAGTCATTCGTCGCGCGGTCCGCGCAGCGAGCGAATCTCTGCGTCGATCTCGTCGAAGCCTTTGCCTAGCCCCTGCCTTCGCCGCCCGGCGAGCGGCGCCAGCCGCTCTCGGACGCTCGGCGGAGCAATCAGTACGCTGCCGTCTTCTTGAACCTCGAAGCGCAGGTCGTCACCCGGCGCGACATGGAGCACGGCGCTGATACCGGCCGGCAAGGTCAGCTGGTTTTTGCTCGTAATCCTTGCTTTAAAATCCTTGCCCGCCACTCCTTACTTATAATGCCTTTCGCCATACCAGGTCAAGTGCGAATGGGAAAGTAGCTCGGCGTCTCGATCCACCTTCCCCTCCGGTAGCGCAGGTACGCGACGGCGCTTACCTTCGTCGGACAGCAGAGCGCTGCGTTCGGACCGTAGTAGGGCCCGACGAGCCGCACGGAATCTCTCGCGGTGACGCGCACGATGTACGCAGCGAGCGCACAGCCGTTCGTCACGTGCGCGATGCGGCGGACGCGCTGCTGCGCCCAGTCGTAGTTGAAGATCGAGACCTCCGCGCTGCCGCAATCCGCGCCGGTCTCGTGCGACTGCACGACGAGATCGGCCACCCCCGCAGGCTCGAGTTCGGCGGCGCCGACAATGTGCATCGTCTGCAAGGGAAACCAAAGGTTGCTGCCGTTTGCGCGTGTGACGCGCGAGAGCGGCGGACCGCTGCCCGGAGAGCGATAACGCAAGCGATACGTCGCCGTATCGTAGTCGATCGCATAGATGGAGAGATACCACTGGTACGCGGCACCGCCCATGTGCACCCGGCTCACGACCGCGCGCCACTGGCTCTCCATCCCTTCGCCGGCGGGATAGAAAAGAAGCGATTGCACGATCTCGCCCGGCGGCCGGGGTGAGAACGTGTAGTGCGGCGGTTCGGCCGCGCGCGCGCTCGACGCGAGCACAAAGAGCGCCGCCGCAAAAGCAGCCGCTAAATGCCTGCGTACCATTCGTATCCTTGATCCTCCCAGTAGCCGCCGCTTCCGCCCTCGATGTGCGAGAACGTCGCGACGAGTTCGATGCGATGCACCCATTTGGCACTCTTGTAGCCGAGCTGCGTCGGAACGCGCAGACGCACCGGCGCGCCGTGATCGGGATCCAGCGCTACGCCGTTGAGATGCGTCGCGAGCAGCGTCTGCGGTTGATGCGCTTGCGGGATATCGAGGCTTTCGTAGTAGGCGACGCCCGAATCGTCGCGGTCCATGCAGTGGAACACGACGTACCGGGCGCTGCGGTGAGGACGCGCGGCGGCCAGCACGGGCCAAAGGAGGGCTCCGCCCCATTCTCCGATGACGCTCCAGCCCTCGACGCAGTCGTGCCGCGTGATCTGCGTACGCTGGGGAAAGCGCTCGAGCTGCGGCAGGCTGAGCGAAAGCGGCCTCTCGACGTTTCCGTCGACGGTAAGACGATACGTCGTGAAGTTCGACGCCAGAAGCGCGCGGTACGCAGCGTCGGCCGGCGTCGGCAGGCCGTTCGTGCGGAAAACGGGCGCGATGGCGGAAGGAGGATACTCTTGCGCGAGGTGCTCGCCCCCGAGGAGCGCATCGTCGGGGCCGTCGACGATGCCAAGCGCACCGCGCAGCGCGGAGCTATTGTTGAGCGCGGTGGCGATCGGGCCGCACCCTGCGAGGCCCGCGCCAAGTGCGCCTGCGACGAAGAGCCGCCGTTTCATGCTGGAGGCGCCTCTTCCACGAACCACCCCGTGATCATCGAGCGCATCTGATTGACGACGCCTCGCGTCGCAACCTGAATGACGTGCAGGACGAAGAACGCGATGAGCGCGAGCATGCATACGAAATGCCAGAGCCGCGCGAACTGGCGGCCGCCGAACATGACGGTGAGCGGGTGCGCGATAGCGTCGGCACCGGGCGAGAGCGCGAGCCCCGTGAGCACGATGAGGGGCGCGACGATGAAGACGATGGCGGTATAGGCGGCCTTCTGCAGCGGATTGTACTCGTCGTACGGCGGCGGCGTTTTGCGAAGGCGCAAGTAGTACGCTTGCATCGGCCACAGATTGCGCACGTCGGCGCGCGAGAGAAGCATCTTGCGCAAGTTGCCTTTCACCGCGCTCGAGACGAGCCATGCAATCCAGCAGACGACCGCAACCCATGCGAAGAAGAAATGCCAGCGCCGACCGTCCGCGAGATCCTGGTACGAAGGAATGGTGACCCATCCCGGAAAGGCGCGCGCGCTCTGCTCGCCGAGCCCATCGTCGGTCCATCCGAGCCAGCCCGTCGTAACGAACGTGTGCCCGAAGATCGTCGTCGTCCCGACGCCGTCTTGCGGCGAGCCGATGGAGAGGACGCGCCGAGCCGGGTTGGATGCGTTCGAGGCGTCGAGGTAGGGCGCGGCGTTGAAGATCTGAAGCCCGCTGGAGACGAGCACCGCGAAGGCGAGCGCCCACACCCAATGCGCGATGCGCATGGTGCGCGTATAACGATACCGTGCCGAACGCATCCTCGTAGAGTATACGACATTACGCGTACGCTATCCAGGCGCGGGCGGCTGGAGAGCCGAACCGGCTCCTTCGTGCCGGAAACGCTGCAAATTGCAATCACGCAAGGGGTCGCTCGCGTCACGCTGACGCGCCCCGACGTGCGCAACGCCTTCAACGCCGATCTCATCGCGCGTCTGCACGATACCTTCGCAGACCTCTCGCTGGCACCCGAAGTTCGTGCCATCGTCCTGAGCGGAGCGGGGCCTGTCTTTTGCGGCGGCGCCGACGTCAACTGGATGCGCTCGGCGCTCGACCTGGGCTACGACGAGAACGTCGCCGGCGCTCGAGCGATGAGTGACATGTTTCGCGCGATCGACCGCTGCCCAAAGCCGGTGATCGCCCGGGTTCACGGCGCCGCGCTCGGTGGCGGCGCCGGGCTCGCGGCCGTCTGCGACGTGGCAATCGCGAGCGACGACACCGTGTTCGGATTCACCGAGGTGAAGCTCGGCATCATACCAGCCGTCATCTCGCCCTTCGTCATTGCGAAGATCGGTGTGTCGCGCGCGCGCGAGCTCTTCCTCACCGGCGAACGATTCAGCGCAGCCTTCGCCCGCGAGATCGGCCTGGTGCACCGCGTCGTCCCCGGCGGTGAACTCGACGGCGCAGTACGCGGCGTCCTCGACGAGCTGCAAACATCCGGTCCGCACGCGGTGGCAGCGATCAAGGCGCTCATCGCAGAGGTGCGCTTCGCCTCGTACGATGCGTCGCGCGACCTCACCGCGTCTGCCATTGCGCGGCAACGCGCGAGCGACGAGGGGCAAGAGGGTCTGCGCGCCTTTCTGGAGCGTCGTCCCGCGCGCTTCTCGCAATGATTCGGCGCCTGCTCATCGCGAACCGCGGCGAGATTGCCGTGCGGATCGCGCGCGGTGCGCGCGAGCTGGGCATCGTGCCACTCGGCGTCTACTCCGAGGCGGACGCGTACGCATATCATCTTTCGTTCATGGAGGACGCGCGTTGCATCGGCCCTGCGGCCGCGCACGCATCGTACCTCGACGCCGGCGCACTGATCGGCGCGGCGCGAGCGATGCACGCCGACGCCGTGCATCCCGGCTACGGATTCCTTTCGGAGAACGCGGCCTTCGCGGGCGCAGTCGTCGATGCGGGCATCGTCTTCGTCGGCCCGCCGCCGGAGGCGATCGCCGCGAGCGGCAGCAAGATCGAAGCGAAACGCCGTGCACGCGAGGTCGGCGTTCCGACCGTGCCAGGTTACGACGGGCAAGATCAATCGCCCGAGCGTCTGCGCACCGAGGCGGAGCGCATCGGATTTCCGGTTCTCGTCAAGGCGAGCGCGGGAGGAGGCGGGCGCGGCATGCGCGTCGTCGGTGCCGCACACGAGTTCGACGAAGCGCTCGCCTCGGCGCGGCGTGAAGCACTCGGCGCGTTCGGCGACGAGACGGTGTTACTGGAGCGTTACCTCGCACGCCCGCGCCACATCGAGTTTCAAATCCTCGCGGACGCGCACGGAACGACGCTCCATCTTGGAGAGCGCGAATGTTCGATCCAGCGGCGTCATCAGAAGATCGTCGAGGAGGCACCGTCGGTCGCGCTGACGCCCGAGCTGCGTCGCGAGATGGGTGCGGCCGCCGTGCGTATCGCGCAGCGCGTGGGCTATGTGAACGCGGGAACGGCGGAGTTCATGCTCGACGGCACCAGGTACTACTTCCTGGAGATGAACGCGCGGCTGCAAGTCGAGCACCCGGTCACGGAGATGGTCTACGGTGTCGATCTCGTGCATTGGCAGCTGCGCATCGCGTCGGGCGAGCGCCTGACGCTGCGCCAGGAAGAACTTGCTCCGCGCGGCTGGGCGATCGAAGCGCGCGTCACCGCCGAAGATCCGTCGCGCGGCATGCTGCCGTCGACGGGAACGATTTCGCGCTGGCAGCCGCCGGGCGGCCCCGGCGTGCGCGTGGACGCCGGCGTGACCGCCGGCAGCGTCGTCGGACTTGACTACGACTCGATGCTCGCAAAGCTCATCGTGCACGCCGATGACCGCAGCGCCGCCACCGCGCGCCTCGCGCGTGCGCTCGCTGCGTTCGCCGTCGAGGGCGTGAACACGAATCTTCCACTGCTGCAATGGATCGCCGGCGACGAGGCGTTCGCGAGCGGCGAGCTTTCGACCGCGTTTCTCTCCGAACGCCTCGACGAGTCGCGCTTCGCGCACGTGCCTCCCTCACGCGAAGCGGTCCTCCTCGCGCTCGCTTCCGTCATGCTCGACGGCCGCACTCCTTGGCGCATCGCCGCCGCCGGCAGCCCGATCGTCTTCGATCTCGGCGGCGAGCGCACGACGACGTGGGCAAGTGCGACGGCTTCTTCGGACGCATGGAGGCTCACCGGCGCCTTCTCCGGCACGCTGCACGCGCGCCGGCACAATGGCACGATCGATGCGACATGCGACAATCTCCATGCCGCCGGCGCCGTCACAGCGGAACCGAACGGCCTGCGTGTCACCACTGGCGGGCGCGCGTACGTCGTCGCGTTCGCGCAGCCGCCGCCCGGATCCGAACACGATGCGGCGGGCACGCACGCAAACGCAAGCGTTGCCGCTCCGATGCCGGGGCGCGTGTTGCGCGTTGCGGTGTCGCAGGGTGACTCCGTTGATGCGCGCCAGCTGCTCGTCGTGCTCGAGGCCATGAAGATGGAGCACCGCATCGAGTCACCGTCTCGTTCGACGGTGCGAGCGGTACTGGTCAAGGAGGGAGAGATCGTCGCCGGCGACGCGCCTCTTGTCGAGCTCGAGTAGGCAGCCAAAGACATGTCGCCTCGTACGCTCCTCATGATTTCCGGGTATGACGAGCCGCCCGAACACTTGGAAACGCTCGCCAACGGACGACACGGATTTCCCGGCTTACGCGCGCATGGCTTCGAATGCGCAATGCTTCCGCGCTGCTACGAGCAGCTGCGTTACCGTATCGATCGTTTGGCCGAAACGATCGAGGAAATGCGCAAAGACGGTTACCCGTTTCCAATCACGCTGCTTGGCTACTCGCTCGGCGGCCTCGTCGCACGCGGCTTTCTTCGCGCATATCCGCAGCGCGCGCAGGACGTGGAGAGCATCGTCATGGTCGGCACGCCGAACTTCGGCGTTGTGACGCGCTTCATGCCGCATCTCGTGCGGCTTTTTCGCATCCCCGACCGCGCGATCGACGACCTCTCGCACGAATCCGACTTCCTGCGCTGGCTCAACGGAACCGGCGGCCATTGGGAGATCGATCCGCGCTCGCGCGCCAAGCGATGGACGCTCGACCGCGAGCCGCTCCTCGGGGCCGACGGCACACGCAACCGCGTCGTCGCCGGCCTCTTGACGACGCGTTACGGAGGCACCGGCGACGGCGTCGTCGGCGGTGATTCGGCATCGCTCGGCAGCCGCTTCCCCACCCACTACATCGTCGGTCCGCACTGCAACCACATGAACCTCATCGGGCATTTCGACCCGCTCATCTTTCTGTGGACGGGTTTCATCGTCAACGATTTGGTGTGGCCGCACACGTTGCGCGCGATCTTGCGCTTCTGCGGGGCGAAGCTGCCCGTTCCGGCGAACGCCTGAAGTGTGATCCCGCCAAGAGTGACCGTCGTCGAGGTCGGCGCCCGCGACGGCCTGCAAAACGAGCGCCGCAGCGTCCCCGCTGCGGAAAAGATCGCTTTCATCGATCTCCTGTCGCGCAGCGGCCTGCGCTGCATCGAAGTCACCTCGTTCGTCAGCCCGAAGGCCATCCCGCAGCTCGCAGACGCGCAAGAGGTGTTCGCCGGTATTACCAAAGTGCCCGGCGTGCGCTACCCCGTGCTCGTTCCGAACGCGAAGGGTTACGAGCGCGCGCGCGCCTGCGGTGCGGACGCGATCGCCGTCTTCACGGCGGCGTCGGAGGCGTTCACGCAGCGCAACATCAACATGAGCGTCGAGAAGTCGATCGCCGTCTTTTCAGCCGTCGTCGAGCGCGCGAAGCGCGACGGCGTGTGGGTGCGCGGTTACGTCTCGACCGCGTTCGGGTCGCCCTTCGGCGATGCCGTGACGCCCGAGATGGTACGCGACGTCTGCGTGCGCCTGTTCACGCTCGGCTGCGACGAGATTTCGGTCGGCGACACGATCGGCGTCGGCGTTCCGACGCAGGTCGAAGCGATGGTACCGCTGCTCGCACGCGAGATTCCCCTCGAACGCCTCGCGTTTCACTTTCACGACACGCGCGGCACGGCGCTCGCCAACATCTATGCGGCGCTGCAAGCGGGCGTCGCGATCTTCGATGCGTCCGCCGGCGGCCTCGGCGGCTGCCCGTACGCGCCTGGGGCGACGGGGAACGTCGGCACCGAAGATGTGCTCTACATGCTCGAGCGGATGGGCGTGGAGACCGGCGTCGACGTCGACGCCGTGCGCGCTGCGTCGCGTGCGATCCGCAGCTCGATCGACCACGAACTGACGAGCAAAGCGTTTCAAGCCATGGAAGCCGCGCAGGCGAGGGAGACGGCATCGCGATGATCGTACGCGCAGGAGTGCTCTACGACGGAACACTCGACAAACCAAAGTCGAACGTTGAACTCGTCATCGAAGGCGAAATCGTCAAAGAGATTCGCGCGGCGACGGAGGGCGGCACCTATGATTTCGCGGCTCCATGCGTTACGCCGGGGCTCGTGAACGCGCACGCGCATCTCGAGGCGAGCGGCGAGCCCGACATGATGACGATGGTCGCGACGACGACGCAGAACCAGCGGCTCCTGCGCGCGGTGGAGAATGCCGGGAAGGCGCTGCGCGCGGGCGTCACGACGATTCGCGACGTCGGCAGCTCGCACGGCATCGCTCCGGACGTGCGCGACGCCGTCGTCACTGGCCGCGTCCCGGGGCCAAGGATACGTGCAGCCGGCTGGGTGCTCTGCATGACCGGCGGCCACGGCTGGCCCATCGGGCGGCAGATCGACTCGCCGCACGAGGCGCGCAAAGCCGTGCGCGAGCAGATGAAACTCGGTGCGGATTGCATCAAGCTCATTGCAACGGGCGGCGTGCTCACCAAAGGCGCGGTGCCCGGAAACGCGCAGCTCACGCAAGACGAACTCGACGCAGCGGTCGAAGAAGCGCATCGCCACGGGCTGCGCGTCGCGGCGCACGCGATCGGTACGCAGGGCATCAAGAACGCGCTGCGCGCGGGTGTCGATTCGGTCGAGCACGGGCACATGCTCGACGACGAGGCGATCGCGCTCTTCAAAGAGCGCGGCGCGTACCTCGTTCCAACGCTGACGGCACCGACGTGCATCCTGGAGCATGCAGAAGGCGGCGGCCAGCCGCAGTTCGTCATCGACAAGGCGCGCATGGTAAACGAGGAGATGCTGCGAAACATCAAACGCGCGTATGACGCAGGAGTGAAGGTTGCGGGCGGATCCGACGCGGGCACGCCGTTCAACTACCATGAGCGCTATGCCTACGAAGCAGAGTTGATGCACACGCTCCTGGGCATGACGCCGCAGCAGGCGCTCCATGCAGCGACCGCGGTCGCCGCCGAGCTCATCGGCCTGCAACGCAGCGTGCTCGCGCCGGGCGAATCAGCAGACCTGTTGCTGCTCCCGCGCGACGCCGGTGCCGACGTCCGGGCGCTGCGCGACGTGCAGACGGTCGTCAAGGCCGGGCGCCCCGTGACGTGCGCCTAGCGGTTCTCTCCGCCATTGCGTGGCCCGCGCCGCCTGCGGGTTACGGCCCGTGGGAGCAGATCGCGTACAACACCGCGGAGGGAATGCGCCGCCGCGGGCACGACGTGACGCTCTTCGCAACCGGCAACTCCCGGTTCGACGGAAAGGTCGTCTCGGTGATTCCCGTCGGCCTCAACGAGGATCCCGCGCTCGACGGCGAGGTGTGCGGCGCGCTGCACGTGGCCCAACTCATGCGCCGTGCCGCTGAGTTCGATCTCATCCACAATCATTTCGATTGGAAACCGCTGACGTACGCGCTTGCGACGAACGCGCCCCCGCTCCTCACGACGATTCACGGTTTTTCATCGCCGCACATTCTGGCCGCGTACTACGCCTGCGCGCATCGCAGCTTCTTCTCATCGATCAGCGATGCCGACCGCGACCCGGGCCTTTCGTACTTGGGAACGGCGTACAACGGCATCGATGCGTCGGCGTTCAGCTTCACGCAACGTCCGGGAGAGTATCTCGTCTTTCTCGGTCGCTTCCACCCCGAAAAAGGGACGCATCTCGCGATCGAGATCGCGAAACGCGCGGGCATACGCTTGAAGATCGCAGCGATCGCGCAAGACGAGGAGTATTTTAAGACGCAGATCGCTCCGCACATCGACGGCGACCGGGTGCAGTTCTTAGGCGCGGTCGAGCGTGAGGCGCGTAACGAGTTATTGAGCAACGCGCTCGCGCTCGTGCACATGACGACGCGTCCCGAGCGCTTCGGCTTGACGCTCATCGAAGCGATGGCCTGCGGCACGCCGGTGCTCGGTGCGCGCATGGGCTCGATCCCCGAGATCGTCGTGGACGGCGTAACCGGATTTCTCTGCGACGGCGTCGACGACGCGGTCGCACACGTGCCGCAGATCGCAGCGCTCGACCGGCGCGCGTGCCGCACGCGCGTCGAGGCCGAGTTCACGATCGACCGGATGATCGATCGCTACAGCGACGCGTACGAGCGTGCCCTTTCGCTGCGCGAGCCGCCGCCGCCGACGCCGGAGCAGCGCCGCTGGCGCGCGCATGACTGGTGGGACCGCCCGATGGCGTACACGGACCTCCCTCCGAAACCGCGGTCTTCGATTGACACGAACTTCGCGTAACAGGACGGCGCCTGCCTAGGAGACTTTCCCTACGACTCGCTCGAAGCGGTCGACCTCGCTGAACGCCTCTGCTACCGTAAAGCGCAACCATGAGAACGCGGCGTCTTCGAAGAGTTCGTTGCGCTCGAACCGGCGGACGTAGCCTTCAGCGCGGTGCGCGGCGATGGATCGCGCCTGCGGGTCGACGTCGAGCACGAGCACCGTGCCGCAGCCGAGGTACTTTGCAATCTTTGCTTCGAACTCGCGACGTTCGAAGCCCGGCGACCGAATCTCGACTGCGATCTCCGGCGCAAACTCCGGCACGCCGTCGCCGCCCGGATAGAGTTCTCGATACTTCTGCACCGACGTGTACGTGACGTCGGGCACGAACACCGTCTCGGTACCGTCCACCGTGCCGAGGCGCATGTGGAGCTCGCAACCCACGAAACCTCTGTCGGCGGCACAGCGGCGAAGGATTGCTGCAAGAGACGGCTCTACCAGGTTATGGTACTGCAACGGTGGCACTTTTATGCGTGCCTCGCCGTCGAACAGTTCGATGTACGGTCGTTCGTTAACGTTAAGACTATGCATTGGCGTCCCACGCCATTCTATCACGCCGAGCGAAGTGCGAGGCTAGGCCCAGAAGAGTTTTTTGTGTGCTGCTTGCGCGCGCGCGAGCACGGCCCCGTCGATCGGTCCGTCGACGAGCATCGTGAAGTGCCCCATCTTCCGGCGTTCCACCGCATGACGCTTACCGTAAACGTGCAGCACGATCGACGGATCCGCAAGCAGCGATTCCACGCCGCAGAGATGGTCGCCGCGCCCGTCGCCCAAGACGTTCACCATGACCGCGCTGCGGAACATATGCGGCGGCGAGAGCGGCAGCCCGCAGATCGCGCGAACGTGCTGCTCGTACTGCGAGCACGGCATCGCATCGATCGTGAAGTGTCCGCTGTTGTGCGGACGCGGCGCGATCTCGTTGACGAGCAGCTCGCCGGATCGCGTCAGGAAGAACTCGACGCAGTAGGTGCCGACGATGCCCAAGCGCCGTCCGATCGTCGCCGCCGTCTCGTGGGCGCGACCCGCGACGTCGCCGTCAATGCGCGCTGGCGCAATCGTCTTGCGCAGGATGCCGTCCTCGTGCTCGTTTTCGGCGACGGGAAACGCGATGACGCGATCGCTTGCGTCGCGCGTCGCGACGACGCTCAGCTCGCACGCAAAGTCGACGAGGCGTTCCACGATTGCTGGCGCACGCGCGGCCCCGTCGAGGGCGCTTACGTCGTCACGCGATGCGAGGTGCCATTGGCCCTTGCCGTCGTAGCCGCCGTGCACCGTCTTTACGATCGCAGGAAGGCCGACGGCAGCGAGCGCCGCATCGAGTTCTTGGCGCCCATTCGCTGACGCAAACGCCGTCGTCAGCGCACCGCAGTCGCGCGCAAAACGCTTCTCGGCAACGCGATCCTGCGTCACCGCGAGCACAGCGCTCGACGGCGTCACGCCGAAACCATGCTGCTCCAAGTGCCGGACCGACGCGATCGCAATGTTCTCGAACTCGTACGTGACGATGTCGCTTCGCCGCCCAAGATCTTCGATGGCCCGCAGATCGTCGTACGGTGCCACGATCTGCTCGTCGGCAACCTGGCCGCACGGCGAATGTTCTTGCGGATCGAGCACCGTGACGCGGTAGCCCATCCGCTTGGCGACGAGCGTCAGCATGCGGCCGAGCTGGCCGCCACCGATGACGCCGATCGCTTCGATCACGGCGTCGAGGCAGCGGCGTCGTCGTGCATTTGGCGCGCGTAGGCCGCGAGGCTCGCCGCAATCGTCGCGTCCTGCAGCGCGAGGATGCGCGCGGCGAAGAGCGCAGCGTTCACCGCGCCCCCGATGGCCATCGTCGCGACGGGAACGCCAGGCGGCATCTGCGCGATCGACACGAACGCGTCGACGCCGGCGAGCGCTTTCGACGCAATGGGAACGCCGATGACCGGAAGCAACGTCTTGGCTGCTGTCATGCCGGGCAGATGCGCCGCGCCGCCAGCCGCTGCGATGATGACGCGGATGCCGCGCTGCGCAGCGCGTGCCGCGTACTCGAACATTTCGTCGGGCATGCGGTGCGCCGAGACAACGCGCGCATCGTAGGGAATGCCGAGCTGCGCGAGCGTGTCGCGCGCGGGCGCGATCGCGTCCCAGTCCGATTTGCTGCCCATGATGATGCCAACCATCGGTCGCCCGCTCGTTTGCGTCATGCGCGGAGCGCTTCGCTCCGGCGTCGAAGGTCCCTTGAGATGACGCGCTTTCTCTTAGGCATCAACTACTGGCCCCGAAACGCCGCGATGTACATGTGGCAGCGCTTCGATCTCGGCGAAATACGCGAGGATCTCGCGCGCATGCGGGGCATGGGCTTCGACATCGTGCGCTTTTTCTTGACGTGGGAAGCGTTCGCGCCCCGACGCGACACGATCGACGATGCCGCGCTGCGCCGCTTCGAGCAGATGATGCAGGCGATCGCCGACGCATTGCTGCTCGCGATGCCGACGCTCTTCTGCGGACACATGAGCGGCGTGAACTGGCTGCCGCCGTGGACGCTCGACGCAAGCAGACCGCACGGGCGCTTCCGCACGATGGCCGGCGGCACGACGTCGCCCTACGGTATCGGCGACTTCTACGCCGACGCCGCGTTGCTCGATGCGCAAGTTCGTCTGGCACGCGCGCTCGGCACGCGCGCGCGCGGTAACCCCGCTCTCTTCGCGTGGGATCTCGGCAACGAGTTTTCGAATATGCGCACGCCCCGTACGCCGCAGGACGCCGCACGCTGGAGCGCGACGCTCACGCAAGCGCTCGTGGAAACGTCGGAGCGCGGCTGCACCGCCGGAACGCACGGCGAAGACGTCGAGAACGACCGGCAGATTCGACCGTCGTCGCTCGCACGGCCGTGGGATTTTGCGACGATGCACGGCTATCCCGTCTACGCCACGTTCTCGCGCGGGCGCAGCGATGCGCAGGTCGTTCCGTTCTACTGCGCGCTGCTGCAGGCGTTCAGCGGCAAGCCAGTGCTCTTCACCGAGTTCGGCAACCCCGAGTGTCCAGCGGGCAAGAACGACATCGACGGCATGGGGTGTCTCGGCGAAGAGGCGATGGCGGCCTATGCGAGCGCCGTGCTCCTGCGCCTCGTGCGTCAAGGTGCGCTCGGTGCGCTCTGGTGGTGCTGGGCCGATTACGTCGACGCGCTCGCGAGCGTCCCGCCGTTCGATCGCGCGCCGCACGAACTGCACTTCGGCATCGTTCGCGCCGACGGCTCGCAGAAACCCGTCGCCGCCGCGCTCACCGCGTTCGCGCGCGAATGTCACCTCGTCGACGAACGCACGCATCCACCGATCGCGGACGAAGCCTCGTTCTATGCGTCGCTCCCGCAAGGGATACGCGATGCCTACAGCGACTACTGTCGGCGCCATGTCTGAGGGACGCGTCGTGATCGTCACCGGTGCTTCGTCGGGTATTGGGCGTGCGCTCGCCGTCGAAGCTGCGAGTCGAGGATGGCGGGTGCTTGCCGTGGCGCGCCGCAGCGAGCGTTTGGAGAACCTGGCGCGCGACGTCCACGCCGCGGGGGGCAGCGTTGAAACGCTCGTCGCCGACGTCGTCGCATCCGACACGCCGCAGCGCATCGTCGACGCGGCAATGCGCGCCTTCGGGCGCATCGACGCGGTCGTGAACAACGCCGGTCATGGCGTGCCCGGCGAACTGCTCGCACAGAGCGACGCCGCGCTCGAACGGCAGTGGCAGACGCACGTCGCCGGCCCCTTGCGCATCTCGCGCGCGGCGCTGCCGGCGCTGCGTGCTTCGCGCGGCAGCCTCGTCTTCGTCGGATCGGGGCTCGCGCGCGTCCCCGCGCCGTACTACGGCGGATACTGCGCGGCGAAGGCAGCGATTCGCGCGACGGCGACGCAACTGCGGCGCGAGATCGCGGACGAAGGCATTGCGGTCACGTACGTCGACCCCGGCGTCGTCGACACCGAGTTCTCCAAGGCTTCGGGCATGAACCGGGAGCGAGACGCCATCGCGGCCAGCCCGCAACGCGTCGCGCGTGCGATGCTGCGCGGGATCGACAGGCGTGCGCGCGTCGTGAACGCCGTTCCGCTGCACGCGCTCGCCGCGATGCTCGGCGAGTTCTTTCCTCGTCTCACCGACCACGCTATGAAACGCGTCGTTGCGCGCCCGCAGGAGCCGTCGCAGCCTGCCGCTGATGCGATATCGTCGACGCAGCCGCCGCAGGATGCGCCCGATGGCGCCTCATTCGAAGGCGCACTCGCGCCGCTCTCACGCCGGATGGAGCGTGTCAAGCTCAACCCGTCGTTCGTGCGCGGTCTCTTGAACAAAGGCGCGCGCATCGAGCTTGGGCCCGCAGCGATGCAATGGGCGGGCATGCCGAACAAGAACGAGCGCGCCGCCCTGCACGAGGTGCTCGACGCACTCGCCGCCGCCGGTTACTTGGAGAGCGCGGGCGACGAGGCGTGGATCGTGCGCCGCGCCGCCGACTGACGGACGCTGCGCAGCGCGAGCGCGAGAAAGAAGAGCATGGTCGTGAAGAGCACGATCGTCGCACCGCTCGACCCGCGCGCGTAGTACGACAGGTAGAGACCGCCGATCGAGCTCACCGCACCGAAGAGCATCGACAAGCCGAACATCGGCGCGAAGCGCTTCGTCAGTTGATACGCCGCGGCCGCCGGCGTCACGAGCAGCGCGGCGACGAGCACGATGCCGACCGACTGAATGCCGATGATCACGGTGAGCGCGACGAGCACGAGCAAGACGTATTCATAGACGCCGGCGCGGATGCCGCTCGCTTCGGCGACGACGGGATCGAACGTCGTGCTAAGCAGCCCGCGATAGAGCACGAGGAGCGCGATCGCGACGCCGATCGTCAAGCCCAAGACGATCTCGAGGTCGCGCTGCTGCACCGCCAAGATGTTGCCGAAGAGAAAACTCTCCAGATCCACCGCGTAGTTGCTCTGCCGGCTCATGAGAAAAACGCCGAGCGCGAATGCGCCGGTGAAGAGCACGCCGATCGACGTATCCATCGAGATGCGGCCGCGGCGATGCACGAAGCCGATGCCGAGCGCCGTGAGCACCGCGACGACCGCCGCGCCGAGATAGTAGTTCGAGCCGCGCAGATAGGCGATGACGATGCCCGCGAACGACGCGTGCGCGATGCCGTCGCCGATAAACGCCAGCTTGCGTAAGATGACGAACGTACCCATCGCCGCGCAGAGCACGCCGACGGCAAGCGCCGCAATCGCCGCGCGCATCATGAACGGGTACGCGAACGGCGCGGTCAAGACGTTCACGGATGAATCTCGGGATGAAACGCGTGCGCTTCGTGCGGCTCGTGGTCCAAGCGCAGGTGCCCGTGCGTGTGGACGTGCTCGCGAATCGACGCGTATGCGCCGCCTTCCACCACGTCGCGCGGCGTGCCGATCGCGAGCACGCGGCGATCGAGCACCATGAGCCGGTCGAACCAACGCTCGACGCTCTCCAGGTCGTGCGTCGACATCAGGACGGGGAGCCCACCGCGGGCGAGCTCGCGCACGACCTCGCGCAGCGCCGCTTCGGTCGCGGCGTCGACGCCGGTCGTCGGCTCGTCGAGCAGCAGGACGCGGGGGTGTTGCGCGAGCGCGCGCGCGACGAAGACGCGCTGCTGCTGGCCGCCCGACAACTCGGCGATGTGCCGGTGCGCGAGCGAGCGCATGTCGACGGCATCGAGCGCGTGCTCGACCGCGGCGCGGTCCGCAGCGCCGAAGCGGTTCCAAAAGCGCAGACGCGGAAAGCGCCCCATCGCGACGACGTCCCAGACACTCGCGGGGAAAGACCAGTCGACGGTCTCGACCTGCGGCACGTACGCTATGCTTCCGACGGGCAGGCGCCTCGGCGGCTGCCCGAAGACGTGCAGCGTCCCCGATGCGATGGGGAGGAGTCCGGCGACGGCTTTGAGGAGCGTCGATTTGCCCGAGCCGTTCGGACCGACGATGCCGAGCGCTTCGCCGGGCTCGACGCGCAGCGCGATCGTGTCGAGCGCGACAAAGTCGTCGTAACGTACTTCGACGTCGCGCGCGTCGACCGCGGCGGTCATCGCATCGACTTCACGAGCTCGCGTGTGTCGTAGCGCAGCATCGAGATGTAGTTGTCGACCTGCGGATTCGTGCCGAGCGAGTCGTCGTAGAGATCTTCCACGACCGGGATGCCGGCGTCATGCGCGAGCGCGATGGCGAGCTTCGGGCTGTACTCCGGCTCGCCGAAGATCGCGCCGACGTGGTAGCGCTTCGCAAGGTCGATCGTGTGGCCGAAATCCTGCGGGTTCGGTTCTTGCCCGGGCGCCGTTTCGATGATGCCGAGCGTTCTGATGCCGAAACGGTTGTCGTAGTACTGCCACGCGTTGTGAAAGACGATGAGCATTCTGCGCGAGCGCGGAATCGGCGCCAACTGCGCGCGGATCCACACGACGAGCCGATCGAGGCGGCGGTCGTACGCGGCAGCGTTGCGCTCGTACGTTGCTTTGTGCGACGGATCGACCGCAGCGAGTGCTGCTTCGATGCGTGCGACGTAGTGCTTCGCGTAGACGGGGTCCATCCAGAGGTGCGGGTTGCTGCCGATCCGCGGCAGCCCTTGCGAACAATCGACGAGGGGGGCGCTCGGGCGAGCGTTCTGCATCAGCCCGTGCATCCACGTCTCGAGTCCCGCACCGTTCTCGACGAGGATCTGCGCGCTTGCAACGAGGACGACGCTCTGCGGCGTGGGCTCGTACGTTTCGGGCGAGGAGCCGACCGGCACGATGCTGTGCACGGTGACGCGATTGCCGCCGACGCCTTGCACGAACGAGTTCAGCGTCGAGATCGTCGTGACGACGGCGATTCTGCTGCTGCGAGCCGCGGTTGATGACGATGCGGTATGCGATGTTCCTGCGCTGCCGCCGCAGGCGGCGCTAGAGAGAAGGGCGAGAACCGCGATCGCCCGCGCCGGAAACGCTAACGACATGCTCTACACCGGCCTGAGAACTCCATCGCGTGGTCGTCGAGCGTGAAGCCGTGCAGTTTGCGCAGCTCGCGCGCAAAGCTGTCGACGGCCGTGCAGTCGACGTCTTCGACCTTGCCGCACGTGCGGCAGATGGCATGGTGATGGTGGCGCTGCGGTTCGCAGAACATGTAGCTCGCTTCGCCCGCCGCGTCGACGCGTTCGGTGATTTCGCCCTTGCCATGCAAGTATTCGAGGGTGCGATAGACGGTCGAGAGCGCGACGCGCGCACGCGCGCGGCTCAGGCGTGCATGGATGTCAGCGGCGCTGAGGAAGCGCCGCTCGCGGCGCAGGACCCCTGCGATCTCCTCGCGCGGCCGCGTGACGTATTCGATTCGTTCGGACATTGCCCGGCCTCATTTTGCAAACCGTTCGCAAAAACCTTCTACGGTTTCGGCGAGGCGCAGGGAGCCGTCTTCCCGACCTCCTCGTCGCGCCAGTACTCGCTCGTGTCGGCAGGGGCCGGAAGCGTGATACCGGCGGCGCGAGCGCGTGCCTGCGCCTTGGGGATCACCTCTTTGACGAGCGGCGCGGGCGTGGGGGACGGCGCGCCAGGGGGAAGGTTCGGATCTTCGAGCGTCGAGGCAAGCGCAAACCAGGCGCTCGCGATGAGTGCCTCCGGCGCCGTCGCCGCGGTCTGCGGGCAGTGCAGCAGCGTCAGGCGCTTGGGAGCGATGTCGGCCTCGAGCAAATAGGCCCACGCGATGACGCCGTAGAGCTGGTCCTGCGGCGCGATGAGCGCGCGGTTGCCGCACACGCTTTGAAGAATGCCGTCTTCGATCTGCGCCTGCTGCAAGATGCCGTTGAGTTCTTGCTGGCGCGCTTCGAGCGCGTTCACGCTCGTGCCGGGCGCCTGACGGTCGGCGGCGCGGATCTGCCGCTCGAGACTGCCTGCAACCGTGTAGTTGCAGCGCGCGCTGTTGTCGGCAATCTGCACCGGCGCGTTCGACGCCAACGCCGCACCCGCGCCAAGCGTTGCCAGCAGCGCAAGCGCACCAGCTACAACCCACAGCTTCATCTTTAGACAGGTGCGGACGCGCCAGCGTATAATCCTTCGTCCGCCGTTGGTCTGGGGCCCGCGTAAGCGGGGGCGCGGAGGTGCGAAGCACCGCAGTGCTCTCAACGCAAAAAGGGGCCCCAAAAAATCGAAGAATTTTTGGGGATGTAGCTCAGCTGGTAGAGCACTTGCTTCGCATGTAAGGGGTCAGGGGTTCGAGTCCCCTCATCTCCACCATTGAAAACGCTTGAGAAAGCGGGCGTTTTTGCTTCGTGCGTTTC
>DAHUYK010000107.1 GCA_027315245.1 Vulcanimicrobiota bacterium
TGCTCAGGCGTCGATGCCGAGCATTGCGGAACTGGATGCCGACGCGCGCGCCGTCGGGAATCTCAAACCCCTGGCGGAGAAGATCGGTGACCGCGTCTTCGCCACACGTTGGCCCGCCGAAGTGAGTCAAGTCTCCGCAAACGGCGTTGACGGCCACGTGGTCATCGGCGTGCGGCTCTGGGGCGTCAAGTTCCACACCCCGATGAGCCGCCGCGGCTTCGAGCGCGAGGTCGACCGCATCGTGGCGATCGTCTTTTCGACGGCGCCGCGCGTCGAGGAGGTCGACCTCTGGGCGAGCGTTCCGATCGTCGTCGGCAAGGACGTCATCGTGAGCGGCGATCTCGCGGTCCCGACGACCCGACCAGTTTTCACCATCTCGGTCCGGCGCGGCCAGGACCCTTCCCATGCTTCTACCTTCTGGGACGAGGACTGGGCACGCGCTGCTTTCAAAAAGGACCGGTAGTGTACGCAAAGACGACCCTCCCCAGCGGAATCCGTGTCATCACGGAGACGATGCCCGCCGTGCGCTCGGCGACGATCGGCATTTGGGCCGACGTCGGCTCGTCGGCCGAAGCGCCGGATCGCCGAGGCGTCTCGCACGTCGTGGAGCACATGCTCTTCAAAGGAACGGCGCGTCGCACCGCGCGGCAGATCGCCGAAACGATGGATGGCGTCGGCGGCAATCTCAACGCCTTTACGGATAAAGAGGCAACCTGCTATTACGCAAAGGTGATCGACCGGCACGTGCCGCTTGCGATGGACGTGCTTTCGGACATGTTCATGCATTCGCTTTTCGAGCCCGCCGAGCTGGAGAAAGAGCAGCGCGTCATTCTTGAAGAGATCAAGATGTACGACGACTCGCCCGACGAGCAGATTCACGATCTCTTCATCCAGACGATGTGGCGGGGCGCCAACCTCGGCGATCCGACGATCGGCAGTGCGCAAACCGTGTCGAGCTTGGCTCCCGACGACCTTCGAGAACACATGCAGCGGCACTACGCTCCGAACGCCGTCGTCGTGACGGCCGCAGGGAACATCGAACACGCAGCGTTCGTGAACCTCGTCGCGGAGTGTTTCAACGCATTTCACGGAGCCTCGCCCGCCGTGCGCCCGGAGTCGCCGTCAACGTCACCGCAAACGGTGTTCAAGCACAAAGATACCGAACAAGCGCATCTCGTCATCGGCGCCCAAGGGCTCTCGGTACGCGACGAACGGCGCTACGTGCTCGCGGTTCTCGACACGCTGCTCGGTGGCGGCATGTCGAGCCGCCTCTTTCAAGAAGTGCGCGAGAAGCGCGGGCTCGTCTACTCGGTGTACGCGTTCCAAGCCGCGTATCGATCCGCGGGTCTTTTTGCTGCGTATGCCGGTACGTCGCCACAGAACGTGCAGTCGTGCATCGGCGTCATCGAGCAGGAGTTCGGGCGCGTACGCGAAGAGCCGGTCGGCGATGCAGAGCTATCGTGCGCAAAGGAGCACATCAAGGGCAATCTCACGCTTTCGCTCGAGGCGACGTCGAGCCGCATGATGCGTCTTGGCCGTAACGAGTTCGCGCTCGGGCGTGAGCTGACACCCGAAGAGATCGAAGCGCGCGTTGACGCCGTATCCGCCCCCGACGTGCAGGCCCTCGCAAACGACATCCTCGCGCCCGACCGCATCGGACTCTGCGTGCTCGGCCCCGTTGACGAGGGCGCCATCGAACGGCGGCACGTTGCCGCCTGAGGCGGGCTTGCTGCCCTTTTGGACGTGGCAGCTTTTCGTTGCGCTCGCGATCAACGTCGTCATTCAAGCCATTCAGATCGGGGCGTACGCCGCGCGTCTCGCCGGCGTGCGCACGGGGCGCGTTGCGACCTCGATCTCGCTCTTCAATCTCTTCGTCACGGCGAGCCGCCTCGCAACGATGATCTACACGCTCATGCTCGGCCCTCTCGCAGACCACGCTGCGAGCGTCGTGCGCCGCGCGGCACCGGCACTCGTTCCGGCGATCCAGCACACGTTCGAACTGCAGCTGCGGCTCATCATCGTCGCCGGACTCGTCGGGACGCTCGCAGGTGCGGCGCTTCTGCCGATGTTCACGTACGTCTACGTGCGCGGCGTACGGTCGTTCGAGTCGACGCGCTCGATTCCGCACTCGCTTGCACGCATCTTCATCCCGCGTGTCATGTGGGATATCGCGCGGCACATCCGCTTGCCGGCATGGCGCGAGGTGCTGAGCTTTTCACCGGCCCGCATCCCCCGCCGATTGCTCGTGTTCAACGTCGTCGTGACCGGCGTCTACGCAATCGGCGTCGTGGCTGCCTATTATGCGAGCGTCCTCGCACCGACCGTCGCACGGACCGCGATCGGAACGTCGGGACTCATCAACGGGATCGGGACCGTCGCGTTCACGTTCTTCGTCGATCCGACGTCCTCG
>DAHUYK010000126.1 GCA_027315245.1 Vulcanimicrobiota bacterium
ATCGTTTCGTCTTTGAGATACGGCCACGTAAGATCGGCGTGCTCGGGGTTTGCTGGAACGAGATCGAGTCGTTCGCTCGAGAGCGAATGGCGATACGTCATAGCAGATCGGCGAGCGCTCCGGCGAGCTCTGGAAATCTGAAGCGATACCCGCGCTCCAGCGCTCGTGCCGGTGCGACGCGCTGGCGCTCGAGCAGAACGCCGGCCCCCTCGCCGAGCGCCGCGCGCAACGCGAAAGCGGGCGTTGGAAGCCAGGTGGGCCTGCCGAGCCGCTCACCGAGCGCGCGCACGAACTCTTCATTCGTTACCGGATTCAGTGCGACGGCGTTCATCGTGACGTTCGGTTCGTCCATCGCGCTGAGGTAAATGCCGACGAGATCGGCAATATGAACCCATGAATACCATGCTTTGCCGTCGCCGATTCGCCCACCGAGGCCGGCGCGGAAGAGCGGAAGAAGCCTCGCGAGCAGACCGCCGTTTCCCAATGCGAGCCCCGCGCGCACGCAGGCGACGCGCATGCCGAGCGTCGTAGCGCTCTTTGCTTGCTGCTCCCACGCGACGCAGACGTTGGCCAAAAACGTCTTTCCAGGAGGGCTGTCCTCGTCGAACGCGGTGTCGCGGCTTGAGCCGTAGTAATCGATGGCGGATGCACTTACGTAAATCGTCGCGCGGCGGTGCATGCGCCCGAGTTCTTGCAGAAATGATCGCGGCGCAACGGTGCGGCTTTCGAGGATGCGCTGCTTCACAGCGGCCGTCCAGCGCTGAGCGATGGGCTCTCCCGCCAGGTTTACGATCGTGCTGCACTCGACGGCTTCTTGGGCGGCTCGCTGCGGGTCTCGCAATGAAATGATGACCGGCACGTCGCCTCGATCGCGTAACGCCTGCGCCAGCGCCGTGCCGACGAACCCGCTCCCGCCAAGCAGCGCGACCTTCACGGCTTACGTTCCCGGCGTCGCGAGCTCTTGCGTGACGGCATCGAGTTCGGCCGCCGCCTTCAAGGCGGCAGCGCGTACGGCGCGTGCGTCGCCCGTAGTGGCCGCCGCGGCGACGAGCGGCAGCGGCACCGCGGCGTAGCCGTTGCGGCCGTACGCGAGCGTGTCGAGACGGTGGACCGCATCGAGGAGAATGCCGTCGCTCGCGTGCGTGGCGGCTGCCTGTGGGGAGAAACGCGTCACGGCTGCGTCGAGCGGTGCGAGAGCGCCGTGCAGTGCCGACGGCTGCGACGCGAGATCCGCGTGCAGCGTCTCGGAATAGGCGCCCAGGGCGTACGCGCGCGAGAGCGGTGCGTCCGAAAGGCGCTGCGCCTCGAGCGCAAGCAGTTGCGCCATCGCACGATGGTTGACGAATCCAGGATCCGCTTCAGTGGTTGCGTAGCGCAGGTCGTCGAAGGCTGAATGGTAGACGCCGAAGGGCCCGGAAAAGCCGCCGTCGACGATCGGGATGCCGGCATCGTAGAGAAATGCCTCGAAGTCGGAGCCCCCGCCGGGAGCAAACACTTGGGCGCCGCGCGGTTGCGCGCGCCACCGCGCGAGCAACGATTGCGAAGGGTGCGCTGGATCGGAAACGTCGCGCGTCAGCGTCGCGAGCATCGGCGAGAGTGCCGCAGCCGCGGATGCGACGAAGAACTGACCGCTTTCGCCCTCGTCCATATTGACGTACGCGACGCAAGCTGCCCGAAGATAATCGAGATGCGAGCGCACATAGGCGATTGATCCCAGCTCACCGAGTTCTTCACCGTCCCAGCCGGCGATGATGATCGAGCGCTTGGGGCGCCAACCCGTCTTCGCGAGCGTCCCGAGCGCCTTCGCCGTCTCGATGAGCGTCGAAATACCGTCGCCGTTGTCGGTGACGCCGTACACCCACGCATCGCGGTGTCCGCCGAGGATGACTTCTTGAGCGGGGTCGCTGCCTTGCAGGACGCCGATCGTGTTCCAGAGCGTCTCACGCACGAGCGGTTCATCGACGGTGATGCGAATCGGCGCGCGCGCGCGAACCAACGCGCGCTCGGTCAGCGCGCTCACCGGGAGAACCGGAATGTGTATTCCCGTGCCGACGCTTCCGCGTTGCACCGACCCGAGGGGGCGGTACGGGCCGTTTGGGTAGGCGGGTCCGTGCAGCGAGCCGTCGCGGGCAGCCGGATCGCTGTAGAGAATCACCGCTGCCGCTCCGTAGCGTTGCGCGCGCGCTGCGAGGAGACCGCGAAACTCGGCGCCGTATCGCACGAGCACGATCTTGCCGCGAACGCTCACGTGCGCTGCTGCGAGACGCCGGTAGTCCTCGTCGAGTCCGCGGCCGGCGGAAACGAGCGTCGAGGTCACCGTTCCCGAACCGCTCCCGCCGTTGAAGGGAACGCCCGCATCGCGCCGCGTTCCGTCTGGGTCTTGGCGAATGGGGCGTTCGCGAAGATCGATACGCGTGACGTGGCGAGCGAGAATTTCGAGCGACAGACGTTTCAGACGCGGAACGAGGGCCGTGAAAGGCTCGATCGTCGGCCGAAAGCCTGCTGCCGCGAGCTGGTGCGCCATCCACTGTGCGAGCGCCTTGTCTCCCGGGCTTCCCGCATAGTGCGCGTGGCGATTGATGACGCGAGCACTCGCCAGGGCGCCGGCAACGGTCGGAACCTCGAGAAGCGTCGCGCGGTAAGGAGGCGGCGTCGCGCGGACGCCGGGGAGCGCGAGGAATGCAAGCAAGGCGGTTACGGCGAGGGAGCGGGGCACATGGGATGAATCAGAGGCTCCTTAGCGTTTTTCCTCCAGCGCGCCGTCGATGAGGCGGAGCATCGTTCGTGCGGGCTTGTCGAGCCGCTGTGCGTATACCTTGGGGTGCGTGAGGTAGAAGAGCGCCATGACGCGCAGCGCGAACCGATGGTAGCGCGCGTTCGGAAGCTGCGAGAAGAGATGAGCGGCGCATTGCGCTAGGTACTCGACGCGCTCGAGCAGACGTTCGCTGCTGTCATAGAGCGCGACGAAGTTGAGGTCTCCGTGCTCGCGGTCTTCCTTCTGATCGATGAACGAATCCAGGATGACGTGCAGTGCGCTCATCGCCGGGAAATACGCGCCGTACGCCGCCGCGATTGCCTCGCGACCGTCGTCGAAGAGCATGAAGAGCGGAGCGTAGACTTGAAACTGCGATCCGGCTGCCGCGGCGAACTCGTACCACGTCAGCGCCCCGTACTGCTCGCCGCGACGCGCGTACCACATTTTACAGGCTTCATCGCGCTCGTGCGGCGGCAGATGGACGAACGTCTGCATGTCGGCGTAGAGGCTCGCAGCCTCGGCGAAGAGCGTCGAGAGTATCTCGTGGTCGGCGAGGCGGCGCAGACTGCGCTGCACGCGGTGCACGAGTGCGACGAGGTAGTCGCCGTCGTCGCCGCTTGGGCCGAGGTCGTAATAACCGCCTGCGGTCGCCCGTGGGTCGAGGGCATCGCCGATCGCGCGATGCAGGAGTGGATATGCGGCGATGGCGACGTCCGGATGGCGGTCGCAGAGATTGTCGAGGTAGTCGTAGATGGTCTCGAGTGGCGCGACGATCTCGACGTAGTGGCGCGCGGCGGCCGGTGAGAGAAACGTCGCGAGGATGCAGCCGCCTGCGACGTGATAGGCTTTCCCGTCGATCGAACTCAATGCTTGCGCACGCAAGCGTTCGTCGGGAATGGCTTCTGCGAGGCTACGTATGCCGGCCAGCGCGCGTGCTGCCATAGGCACGATCCGTCGCAGGAAATCGGCGAGATCCCACGCTCCGCCGATGCCGCCGTGCGCGAGCACGGCAAGCCGTGTGGGGCTCGTGCAGACGCGGTTCATTGCCCAGCGCACGTCCGAGAGCATGCGTGCCTACATGCCGCCGACGAAGCGGCCGGGGTTGAGCGTCCCACGCGGATCGAAGGCGCACTTCAGCGCCCTCATGCGTTCGAGAGCCGGTGGATCTTCGCCCCAGACGCGCAGTGCAGGGCGGACCGGGTGGTCGCCGGCGATGATGCGTGCACGCGGTCGCGCTCGATGGAGCGCGTCGTCGAGCACTTGGAACTTCAGCGAGAGGTCGCGCGTGTCGTTACGGCTGGCGCGCACGACGACGTCGCCATTCATCGCGTCCGCGATGATTCCAGCGTCGAGCGCGAAACGGCGGACGAGATCGCGGCTCTCCAGCGCGCACTCTTGGGCGGCGCTAGGCAGCCCCGTCAATCTATAGGTGATCGAACGGTCTGCGACGCTTGCGACGTATGCGTCGACGATCGCATCGAGCATCTCTCGCGCGCGGCTGTCCACGATTTCGGTTTGCGGAACGCCCGCGCGGCCGAGCGCCGAGCGCAAGTCGCGCGTCGCGCGCTCGAGCAGCGCGTCACTGCTCTCCAACAGCACGAAGAGACGCCCCTCTGCACCGGGTGCGCTTGCGATTTCCTTCTCGAAGCCGTCGATCCATAGCGCGGCCGACGGCTCCACGGCGAGCATCTGCAACTGTGTGAAAGCGCGCGCGCGGGTGCCTTCAGGAAGGGGAGCGAGAAAGGCGCGCGCTGCCGGAGGAAGCGGCAGCGTTTTGAGGTTCGTCTGCACGAGCACGCCGAGCGTGCCGAAGGAGCCGACGTAGAGGCGGCTCATATCATATCCGGCGACGTTCTTCACGACCATGCCGCCGGCACGCGCGAGCGTACCGTCGGCCAGGGCGATCGTCGACCCGACGATGAGATCACGCGGTCGTCCGAAGCGATGCCGGCGAGGGCCTAGCCAGCCCGCGGCAAGCGTTCCGCCGACCGTCGCGTGCGCGGGGCGCGGCGCATCGAAGGGAATGAACTGCCCTTCCTTCTTGAGACGCGTCGTTAGACTTCGGAGCGTCGTTCCGGCTTGCACGGCAACGGTGAGATCGCAAGGGTCGTACGCGACGATGCGCTTGAGCGCCGTCGTATTGAGCACGAGCTCGCTTCCCGATAGCGAAAAACCCATGCCGCGCAGCGTGTCCCCGCCGGCGACACCGATCTTTGTTCCGTCATCGTTGCAGCGGCGCAGCAGGTCGCAGAGCTCCTCCACCGTTGCAGGGGTCTCGCCGCGGTGGTTCGACTTCGCGTTCGCTGTGCTCACGCTTCGCTCACCATGACTTTAGAGTTATACTTAGCTGGTGCTCACGGTGGCGGCGTTTCATTGTGGCGGAGCCACTTCGACGCAGCGCGTGCCAGCGGGAAAGATCTTCTCGGGGTTGAGCGCGTGCTCTGGATCGAAGACGTCGCGGACGCGTGCCATGGCCGCAAGGTCCTGCGCACTGTACACGCGCGTCATCGCGTCGCGCTTTTCGTAACCGATGCCGTGCTCACCCGAGATCGTGCCGCCGAGGTCGATGGCGGCGTTCAAAATCGCGTTGCCCGTCGAGAGCACTGCCGCCACCTGACGGCGATCGCGTTTATCGTAGACGAGCAGCGGGTGCAGATTCCCGTCGCCCGCATGAAAGACGTTTCCGACGACGAGGTCGTTTTCACGCGCGGCGACCTCGACGGCGCGCAGCGCCTTCGGCAGCGCGCTGCGAGGCACGGTGACGTCTTGCGTGTAGTAGTTCGGCGCGATGCGGCCGATGGCGCCCACGGCGCCCTTACGCCCCGCCCAGAGAGCGTCCCGCTCGGCTTGCGTGCGCGCAGCACGCCACGAGAGCGCGCCGTTTGCGAGCGCGAGGCGCTCGATTGCCGCCTCGCAGGCGTTCATTTCGTCTTCGAACCCCGCGTTCTCGATGAGAAGCACCGCGGCCGCGTCGGTAGGATAGCCTGCCGCGAACGCGGCTTCGACCGCCTTGACGATGACGGCATCCATCATCTCGAGCGCCGTTGGGACGATGCCCGCACCGACGATTGCCGAGACCGCCTCGGAGGCGCTCTCGATGCTCGGAAACGCTGCGAGCCAGACACGCGTCGATTCGGGCATTCGCAAGAGCCGCACCCAGGCCGACGCGACGATCCCGAGCGTACCTTCGCTGCCGACGAGCGCCGCAGTGAGGTCGTATCCTGCATCGTCGATGTCGGTCGTGAAGACCTCGCCGCGTTCGTCGACGACTTCGAGCGCGAGCACGTGATTCACCGTCGTGCCGTACGAGAGACAGTGCGGTCCACCCGCATTCGTCGCAATGTTGCCGCCGATAGTCGAGCTGCGCTGCGACGCCGGGTCGGGCGCGTAGAAGAGCTTTGACGCTGCGACCTGCTGCGAAAGGTGGAGATTGACGATGCCGGGCTGCACGCGAGCCCGGCGATTTGGTACGTCGAGCTCGAGCATGCGGTGCATACGCGCAAACGAGATGACGACCCCGCCGCCCTGTATGGAGACGGCGCCCCCGCAGAGACCGGTTCCCGCGCCGCGCGCGATCACCGGTTCACCGAGCGCGCGAGCGATCTTGACGACCGCGCTCACTTCTCGCGTCTGCGAGGGAATGACGACGGCCGACGGAGGCTTGCCGTCGCTGTACGCGTCGAAGGCGTAGACCGCGAGATCCTCTGGCGCCGTCTTCACGTTCTCTGCTCCAACGGCTTGCCCGAGACGTTCCACGAGCGCCTCGTTCACGAGTAGAGCGAGAACCTTTCACGCAAGGGCGCAAACGCCGCGAGACCAGGTTCCCACGAGTGCACGATCGTGTCGACGTCTGCGCCATCGCGCAGTTGCGTTCGCAGCGTATCGGTACCCCAGTCGATGTCCATCTCGCGCACGTGCGCCAGATCGAGCAGGCTGGGACGAATGTCGCGTACGGTGACGAGCATCTCGACGCACGCACGCGCTGGCAAGAACCGTGCCGGCTCTTGCAGGACGAGATGCACGCCGCTGAACGCCCGTCCCGCGTTCCACCCCGTGGAGGGGGTCCAACTCGCCGGTTCGTACGCGATACCGGCCCCGCCATACTCCGTAAGGCGGTCTGCAAAGCGCCGAGTATCCAGCCCAGGTGCTCCCGCGTAGAAGAACGGTTCCGGCGTACCTACGCCATTGTTGATGCCTTCGCTGTCGGCCATGCCGGTGCAGAGATAGACGAACGTCGTCTGCCAGGTTGGAATATTCGGTGAGGTGCGAATCCACCGTAAATGCGTCTGCGGCCAGATCATGCTCCGCCGCCAGCCTTCCATGCGAATGACGCGTAGCTTGCCGCCGATGCCGAAGTGCTGGTTGAAGAGGGCCGCGAGCTCGCCGACGGTCATTCCATGTCGCAGCGGTATCGGATAGAGCCCGACGAACGACGAGTATTTTGGATCCAGCACGGGGCCTTCGACGAGCACGCCGCCAACAGGGTTCGGCCGGTCGAGCACCCAGAACGCAACGCCGTGCGAGGCTGCGCTCTGCAGCGCGTATGCCATCGTCGAAACGAACGTGTACGGACGCGCGCCGACGTCTTGAATGTCGAAGAGCAGGACGTCGATGCCCGCAAGCATCTGCGGCGTCGGATGGCGATCCGGCCCGTAAAGGCTGTAGACCGGTAATCCTGTTCGAGCGTCCACGTA
This sequence comes from Vulcanimicrobiota bacterium, assembly GCA_027315245.1. Classification (GTDB taxonomy): domain Bacteria; phylum Vulcanimicrobiota; class Vulcanimicrobiia; order Vulcanimicrobiales; family Vulcanimicrobiaceae; genus Tyrphobacter. The sequence goes on from DAHUYK010000126.1 coordinate 7,450, forward strand.
CGATGCGACGAACGCACCTGCCGGACGGTCGCCGTCCAAGCCATGTTCGGGCGAGAAGAGCGCGTGCACGTGCAAGCCCGCACTCCGGGCGGCTTCGACGATCGATGCTCCCGTCGACGTCGTGCCGGTCTGGTTCGTGATGATGCCGATTCGCGCTCCAGAGAGTTCGTGCACATGGTCGCGGAGCAGCACGTCGCCGCCGAGCAGTACGCTGCCGCTGCCCACCGTCTGCGCACGTGCGGGGGCCGCGGCGAAGGCCGCGCCCGTTGCGGCGATCGATGCGATGAAATCGCGCCTGCGCATGAGGGAGCAGAGTTCTCCTACAGGAACCGCGGTTCCGCCGCTGCCGGAAGAAGACCGGCGCGCGAAGCCCGGTCGAAGAGCTCGCGTACGGCACGCATACCGGCGTCGCCGACGTCATCGGTGAACTCGTTGACGTAGAGCGCGATATGCTTGCGCATGACCGGTTCGCTCATCTCGAAAGCGTGTTCGCGCACGTAGCCCATGACGGCATGTTCGTGAGCGCGGGCGAAGGCGAGGCTCCGGCGTACGGCCGCGTCGACGGCACGCGAGCGCTCGGCGCCGAGGTCGCGGCGCGCGAGGATCGCCCCCAGCGGTATCGGCATGCCCGTTGCGCGCTCCCACCACGCGCCGAGATCGAGCAGCGAAACGAGGCCGTGTTCCTCGTACGTGAAGCGCGACTCGTGGATGATGAGCCCCGCGGCTACTTCATGAGATGCGACGGCAGGCACGATGCTGTCGAAGCGCATCGGCACAGGCACGATCTCGCCGGCTCTGAACTCCGCAAGTGCAAGTCGTAGAAGAAGGTACGCCGTCGTCCTCTCGCCAGGGATGGCGACGCGTGCACCTGCAAGGGCACCGAGCCCGCTTGCGATTTGAGAGCGAGCGACGAGTAAGGGGCCGCAACCGCGGCCGAGTGCGCCACCGGAGCGAAGGATCGAGTAGCGCTCCGTGAGATAGGGGATTGCACCGTAGCTCACCTTCGTCAGCGCATGCGTTCCGGTCTCGGCCGCAGCGTTCAGCGTCTCGACGTCTTCGAGGACGACGTGCACCTGCGGCGCGTCCGGCAGCAGTCCGTTTGCGAGCGCCGCGAAGACATACGTGTCGTTCGGACACGGAGAATATGCGAGCGTCAGGGGTGCGTTCACGAACGTACCGCGTCCATCGCGAGCAGTGCCGTTACGATGGTGCGCAGCCCTTGGGCTCCTGCATCGAAGTCCCACCGCGAGTTCGCTCTCGGGCCGGCGTAGTTGGAGATGCCGCGAACTTCGACGGCTCGGACGCCGGCGAGTTCGGCCGCGCGCAGCACCGAAAACCCTTCCATCGACTCGACCTCGGCTCCGGCCCCGCGCAGGCGCGCGGCGGTAGCATCCGTCGCCGTCACGCGGTTTACCGTTATTCCGCGAACGCTGCGAAAGCCGGCGGCTGCGAGCGCGGCGACGATGCGTGCGTCGGACGACGTGCAATCGCACACGTCGACTCCTACCGGAAGCGCCAGCGGTGCGCCGGTCTCGAGGTCGAGCTCCAAGCGCTCCTGCTCGACGACGACGCTCTCTCCGATGGCAAGAGCCGGATCGAAGGCGCCGGCGATGCCTGCATTGACGACGAGTGAGTAGCGGCGGACGTTGAGCGCGGCCGCCGTTCGCGCGGCAGCCTCGACCGGGCCGATTCCCGCGACGAGCAGATCCACGTCCGTGCCCGCTTGAAGGAATGCGAGTTCCTGGCGCGTCGCGGCGACGACGAGGATCACGGGACGCCGATGAGCTTGTGCGTCTGCAACGAAAGCCGGAAGCGCCCGGGGTGCTTCTGCGCGTACTGCAGCGCGATCTCGACGTTGCGCGGCTTGTTCCCCTCGGGCTGCAGCAGCACGGTCGGCAGATGCTCGAAGAGCGCCAGGTGCTCTTCGGGAACACCGCCGTCGACGATGAGCTTCACCTCGTTCGCACGTGCCGCCATGCGGGCATCGACACGCTCCTTGGGCGAAACGCAGAGCCACACGTCGTCGGGGAGCGGCGTGAGCATCGTTCCGTTCGATTCGATGTGGACGCGACGTCCGTCCGCGCGCAGCGCGTCGACGAGCGACAGCGACTCCGTTTGAGCGAGCGGTTCGCCGCCGGTGAGCACGACCATCGGACACGTCGGGGATGCCTCGCGGACGGCATGTACGATCTGCTCGGCGCTCATCACGCGCCGCAGCGCGTAATCGGTGTCGCAGAAATCGCACGAGAGGTTGCAGCCGGCCAAGCGGACGAAGATCGCCGGCGTTCCCGTCCATGTGCCCTCGCCTTGGATCGTGTAAAAAATTTCGACGACGTGGAGCATGGCTTGCGCGCTTCCCTACGACGGCAGTGAGAGGTCGCCGCGGCGCAGCACCACGCAGGCATCCGGCGTCTCCCAGAGCACGAGCTCGTCGAGCGCCGGCAACCTCGGCTCAAGGCGACGCCAGATCCAGAGCACGATCTCCTCGGCAGTGGGATTCTCGATGACATCGTTGAGATGCTGATGGTCGAGCGTGGCGAGTATCTCGCCTACGATCAATGCTTCGATCGCGTCGAAGTCCTCGACCATGCCGCGTGAGGGCCCATCGCGATGCAGCGGCCCGGAGATCGCCACCTCGAGCCGGTACGAATGTCCGTGCATGCGCGCGCATTTTCCAGCGTGATGGGGAAGCGAGTGCGCCGCTTCGAAGGAGAAGCGCTTACGAATCTGCACGCAGGCCGTTCAGAGCTTTTCAGGCTCCCCTAAATTGTGCCGTCGGGACCCATGGACTCCAGGCGCCGTTTGAGATCGGCGAGAAATCCGCTGGCCGTGTATCCGTCGAGCACGCGGTGGTCGAGCGAGAGGCAGCAGTTCATCATCTGGCGGATCGCGATCGCGTCGCCTTCCACGACGACGGGGCGCTTCACGACGGCCTCCATCGTCACAATGCCTGCCTGTCCGCCGTTGATGATCGGCGCGGAGAGGATGGAACCGTTGGCGCCGTTATTATTGACCGTGAAGGTGCCCCCGGCGAGGTCGTCGGGACCGAGCTTGTTCTTACGCGCCTTGTTGACGAGTTCTCCGGCCGCAACGCCAAGCGCTTTGATCGTCAACCGGTCGGCGTTGCGTACGACGGGGACCACGAGATTCGATGCAAGGCCGATCGCAATGCCGATGTTGACGTCTTTGAGCACTTGTATGCCGTCGTTCGCGAAACGTCCGTTGACGAGCGGGAACGTCGCGAGCGATTGGACGACTGCGCGAATGAAGAACGGTAAGAGCGTCAGTTTGTAACCCGTCTCGCGCTCGAACGCCGCCTTCTCACGGTCGCGCCATTTCCAGAGCATGGTGACGTCGACTTCGACCGTCGACCACGCATGGGGCGCCGTGTGTTTGCTCTCGACCATGCGTTGCGCGATGATCTTGCGGGCCTGGTTGAGCGGAATCGTCGTCCCCGGCAGCGGCTGCGCGTAGGTGGAGGTTCCGCTTGAAACCACCAGTCCCGCGGCGACTGACGGAGTCGTTGCGGCTGCGCCGATGACGTCTTGAGCCGTGACGCGGCCGCCGCTGCCCGTGCCTTTGAGCGCGCGCACGTCGACGCTGTGCTCGCGAGCGAGCCTGCGCACTGCCGGCGATACACCACGCAACACTTGCGCGGGCACGAATGCCGGTTCGGCTGGTCGCGCGGCGTGCCCGTTCGAGCGCGGCTGCGCGGAGGGTCCCCCGGGCATCGGTTCGTCCGAGGCCATGCGGTTTGCTTCTACCCTCGAGGTGTCCGTCGCGGCTTCGACTGAGTCGATGACCGCGATCGGCGTGCCGGTCGCGACGGTTTCGCCTTCTTTGACGAGGAGTTCACGCAGCACCCCGCTGACGGGAGCGGGAACTTCGGCGTTCACCTTGTCGGTCGAAACCTCGACGAAGGGCTCGTACTTCTCGACGTTGTCACCGGGGCGCTTGAGCCACTGCGCGACCGTTCCTTCGGTAACGGTCTCCCCCAGCTGCGGCATGGTAACGGTCGTCGGCATGATTCTCGGCTTTCTACCTTCAGAAGGTCGCAAGCTCGCGCATCGCGGCTGCGATCTTTGCGGGCGACGACATGTACTCGTGCTCGAGCGTCTCCGCATAGCCCATGGCCGGCACGTCGGGCGCGCAGAGCCTGCGGATCGGAGCGTCGAGATGGAAGAGCGCCTCCTCCGCCACCATCGCGCTGATCTCCGCGCCGACTCCGCCGAACTTGTTGTCTTCGTGAACGATCAAGAGCTTACGCGTCTTCTCGACGCTCTGCAGGATGGTGCCGCGATCCATCGGCCGTATCGATCGCAGATCGATGACCTCGACAGAGATACCTTCGGCGTCGAGCGCGTTTGCTGCTTCGAGCGCCCAATGCACGTACAGGCCGTACGATACCACGGAGAGCTGCGTTCCCTCTTTGAGGAGGTTCGCTTTCCCGATCGGAATCGTATAATGACCCGCGGGCACCTCGCCTTTGATGAGGCGATAGGTTTTTTTATGTTCGAGGAAGAGCACGGGATCGGGATCGTCGATCGAAGCGTTGAGCAGCCCCTTGACGTCGGCCGGAAAGGCCGGCGCGACGATCTTCAAGCCCGGTACGTGGTAGAAGAGCGCTTCCACCGAGACGGAGTGAGAGAGCGCGCCGCGCACGCCGCCGCCGTACGGCGTGCGGATGACGAGGGGGCACGTGTACTCTCCGTTGCTGCGGTAGCGCGTCTTCGCCGCTTCACCGACGATCTGGTTGAACGCGGGATAGATGAAGTCGGCGAACTGGATCTCCGCAATCGGACGCAGCCCCTCCATCGCCATGCCGACGGCGATGCCGACGATCGAGGCCTCGGCGATCGGCGTGTCGATGATGCGCCGCTCGCCGAACTCGTCGATGAAGTCCTTCGTGATGAGGAAGACGTTCCCGCGCGCGCCGACGTCCTCGCCGAGAATGATGACGCGGTCGTCGCTGCGCAGTGCGTCGTAGAGCGTCGCGCGCACTGCCTCGACGTTGTTCATCGTTTGCGCGGAGGCGGTCATATCCGAGGTCGTCACTGCCACGGTTCCCATGCTCCTTCGTAGACGTTGGCATAGAGATCGTGCGCCTGCGGGAACGGCATTGCTTCGGCGCGGTCGGTGGCATCGTTCGTCTGCGCGAGCACCTCTTGCTTCATCGCCGTCGCGTCGTCGCGCGTCATGACGCCACCTTCGATCAGCAGCGCTTCGAAGCGCTGCACCGGATCGTTCTTGCGGCGTTCGACGACCTCTTCCTTCGTTCTGTAGGTCATATCGTTGTCGTCGGTCGAGTGCGCGAGGAACCGGTAGCACATTCCTTCCAGAAGCGTCGGGCCGCCGCCCGAACGCGCGCGGTCGAGCGCTTCTTTCACGCATGCGTACGTTTCTATCGGATCGAATCCGTTGAACCGCTTTCCCGGCATCCCATATCCCGCAGCGCGCTTCCAAATCTCAGGCTGCGCCATCTGTTTGGAGAGCGGCGTCGAGATGGCCCAGAGATTGTTTTCGACGAGAAAAACAACTGGTAGTCTGTGGATCGAAGCAAAGTTGACCGACTCGTGCCACTCGCCTTCGCTCGTCGTTCCGTCGCCGCACGTGCAGAGTACCGCACGCCCCACTTCCCCACGATACGCGATGACGTATGCCGCACCGACGGCATGTGGAATGTGCGCAGCGAGGATCGACGAGAAGGAGAGGATGCCCAGGCTCTTCGACGAGTAATGGTTGGGAAACTGACGGCCGCCGTTATGGTCGCCAGCGCGCGCGAAAATCGAAAGCATGATCTCGTACGGCGTTAGACCGACGCCAAGACAAAGCCCGAGATCACGATAGTACGGCGCTAAGACGTCCTTGCCTCGTTCGAAGGCCAACGCTGCGCCGGCTTGCAGCGCCTCGTGACCCTCACTGCCGAGCGCGAACGGGACCTTCCCTTGGCGGTTGAGCTGGAACCCGCGGTTGTCCAACTGGCGCTGCAGCAGCATGTTCGCGAAGAGCCGGCGCAGTTGGTCGTCACTGAGGCCGCGCCGGTCGAGCGCGGTCGTCGTCTTCACTGACACGCCGTGGTGTTTCGCCGCCCCGGAGGGCGGGCCCCCGCGGCTGCGAACCCTCTGCCCATGAAGCGGGTGTCTGCTCGATGGCTATGCGTTGCCGTTCTCGCCGCGGGCGCGGCACTTGCCTGGATCGGTCTCGCATCGGCGCAGGTAGAGTACTGCCCCGCTTCCATTGGGGAAGCATCGCCCGTCGGTGCTGCTTGCCATTGCGGCCCGGGCGCATTGTGGGGCTATACGCTCAACGCAATCGGTGCGCGCACGGTCGCAGGAGCCATCGAAGCGCAGACGAGTGCAGGCTGGTTTATCTTTCCCTTCGCCGAGGCGGAACTCGCGGAGCACACGATCGAGTACCACGCGAGATACGTAACGTTCAGTGATCAGGAGTACTACTCAGCGCCGCTGTACGTGCGTTTTCCGCAAGCGGTAACGATTACGCGATGGTGGGTCGACCATGCCAGCGTAAGCGGCGATGCGGGATCCCGTTGGGACGAACAAGGCGCCGTCCACTGCCAACCGCGTGCCGGACTCGGCAGCCCAACGACCAAGCCTACAAGCCGCCATGACGCGCACGTCTTGACGCCGATGCCCGACGTGGCTGCGACTCCGCCGGCGGGACAAGCGATCGCAACGGCCGCAGTAGTCTCACCGCCCCCGGGTTGGACTGCGTGCGCGAAGCCCTTCACCAACGCGAGAGCGGTTTTCAGGGAGCAGCTGCAGTTCCCGGCCGGGCCGCGATTCGCAACCGAAGTCGTCGTAAGGGTTGCGATCGCTGCGACCGGGACTCTCGACGATGCTTGGGTCGTCGTGCCCTCCGGGTTCCCCGCGTACGATCGTGAAGCGTTGCGCGTCGTGCGCGCAGGTCGCTATGCGGGTGGAACGGCGCTCTGCGAGCCGGCGCCGGGGACGTATCTCTACGTTCTGCAGTTTCGGTGAGGGCTCCCAAAACGACAACCGAGGCGCACGAACTCGTCGCGTTCAGGCGGCAGTTTCACGCCCATCCGGAGCTTGCGTTTCAGGAGACGGAGACGGCTGCGTTTATCGAAGGCAAGTTGCGCGAGGCTGGGTTCGACGGCATTCGTACGGGCGTCGCGGAGACGGGCATCCTTGCGACGCTCAAAGGCACAAACCCAGGTCCCACGACGCTGCTCCGTGCCGATATGGACGCGTTGCCGGTGCAGGAGCTGGGAACGCCGCCGTATCGTTCGACGCGCGACGGCGTCATGCATGCCTGCGGCCACGACGGGCACATGGCGATTCTGCTCACAGCTGCTCGTGCACTCGCACGTCGTCGCGACGAGATCGCGGGAACGCTCGTCTTCTGCTTTCAGCCGGGCGAGGAAGGCTACGGCGGCAACCGCGTCATGATCGAGCAGGGTGCGCTCGAGCATCCGCACGTCGACCGCACGTTCGCGCTGCATCTCTATACCGGGTTGGAGGTGGGAAAGATCGGCATCCGCGACGGCCCGTTTTTCGCGGCCTCCGATCAGATATTCTTGACGCTTCTAGGACGTGGGGGGCACGGCGCGATGCCGCAGCTTTCGGTCGATCCGATCGTCGCGAGCGCGCAGCTCGTCACGATGCTGCAGACGATCGTTAGCCGTGAAACGGCGCCCAAGGATACCGCCGTCGTGACGATCGGAAAGATCGTGGCCGGCACGACGCACAACGTCATTCCCGACGAGGCGGAGCTGACCGGCACGGTTCGCACGCTCGACGAGAGCCTGCGCCGCACGATGCCCGAACGCATCGAACGCATGGCTGCCGGTCTCTGCGCCGCGATGCGGCTGCAGTACACGCTCGACTACGAATGGGGGTATCCGGCCGTCGTCAACGATGCGGCGATGAACGACGTCGTTCGCGCCGCTGCGCTGCGGGTCGTGGGCAGTGAGAACGTCGTCGATCCGCACGAAGTCGTCATGTGGGCCGAAGACATGGCGTACATGCAAAACGAGCGGCCGGGCGCGTACTTCATCGTAGGAGCGCGGGGACACGATGCCGGACTGGAGCCCCAGCACAGTGCGCGCTACGATATCGACGAACGCGCGCTGGAGATCGGCGTACGGATGATGACGGAGATTGCACTCACATGACGAGTTCTGACGCGCGGCGCTACGTGATCGTCGGCAACGGCTTTGCCGGGACGACGGCCGCCGAGCAGTTGCGTAAGCACGATCCGTCTTGCGAGATTACCCTCTTCGGCGACGAGCCGTACCCTCTTTACAACCGTATTTCTCTCCCGCCGATGTTGCGCAAACAGCTGCCGGAGGCGAAGGTGATGATTCGTGACCTCTCGTGGCACGAACAGCATCGCATCGACCTGCGTTTGCGCACGACGGTCTCGGCGGTGAACGCACAGGAGAAGCTCGTCGAAGCCGGGGGGCGATCCTTCCCGTTCGACGCGCTCCTCATCGCGACAGGTGGCCGGCCGAATCGCTGCGACATCGCCGGCGCGGCGGATGCGGCGAACCTCTTTGCGTTTCAGTATCTCGACGACACCCGCGCTATCTCC
>DAHUYK010000130.1 GCA_027315245.1 Vulcanimicrobiota bacterium
CCAGCTCGTCTGCGGCGTCGCACTGGGGTTTTTCGCATCGCCGTGCGCGCTCGGCGCCGTCGCCTTCGCCGCCGCGCTCCGCGTGCAATCCTCGCTCGCCGCTTGGGCGTATCTCGCCGTTGCGGGCATTTTCGACGTGCACGCCTTCCGCTCTCGCCGACACGCGGTGCGATGCGGCCACGATCCGACGGCGTACGTCCTGCTGGCCAGCGCGTTCGTCATCGTCGCCGCGCGCCGCGGCGATGCGCTCGTCCATCCGCTACTCGCCGTGCCGCTTGCTGCAACGGCGCTCGTTGCGATCTACGCCGCGTGGACGCATCGCCGCTCGCACTCCGCGCGCGCCAGAATCGTGCCGGCGCTCGTACTGGCCGCAAGCGTCCTCGCGGCGCCCGCCCCGCAGTATCGCGCGACGGAGACCACGATGGCGCAGCTCTTCCCCGGCGAACGGCTTGCGTTTACGGGCACGCTCGTGCGGAAGAACCGCAACGACGCGCTCGTTCGCTACGCGATCACGTGCTGCCGCGCGGACGCGCAACCGGTCGCCGTACGTCTGTCGCAGCCGCTTCACTACGCCGCCGGCACGTGGATCCGCGCCGAAGGCCGCATCGAGCGGCGCGACGACCAACTCGTCCTCGCCCCGCGAACCTCGCGCCCCATCCCCGCGCCCACCGACCCGTTCGTCTACCGATGACGGGCGACGCTGTCGATGCCCGCTCTGCATGGCCGCCTTGCAAGGGTTCGGTAAAGGGACGACCCGTCTGCATCCGGCACAACGACGACCGCGTTTTCTACGCATATGGCTTTCATGGACGGCACTATGCCCCGCTTATCCGGCTTCTCGCCCACGTCCCAAGAGCGCGTTGAGGCAGCGGGGGTTCGCTCCCTGCCGGGGCTTCGCGCCCGCGCCGCGGCGCTTTTCGTCGGCCTGACATGGCTGCATGTCGGCGCCGGCGCGTTGGTGGCGCTGATCGCGCGCAATTCGCTCGCCGGCCCGGTGGGCGTCCTCATCGCCGTGGCGCTGATCGCGACCATCGCGTGGCGGTTGCTGCCCGAAGGGATCGCGCTGCGTTCCGTTCTCGCCGTCGCGATCACGAGCGCGCCGATCGTGTTCGTGTACGCGGGGCGCGGCGCGCACGGCGGGCTGCTCGGGAACGAAGACTGGCAGATCGACTACCATATGTACTTCTTTGCCGTCTATGCGATGCTCGCGGCGTTCTTCGATTGGCGGCCGATCGCGATCGCGGCGGCGCTCACCGCCGTCCATCACGTGCTGCTGGATTTGATCGTTCCAAGTGCCGTCTTCCCGGAGCCCGGCATGGACCGCGTCGTGCTGCACGCGGTCGTCGTCGTAGCGGAGTGTGCGGTGCTCTTTTGGATGGTGAACAGCGTCGCCTCGGTCTTTGCAGAACTCGAGCGGACCCAGGCGCTCTCCGATGAGGCGACCGCGCGCGCGCTCACGCAGGCCGGCCGCGCCGAAGCCTTAGCGACCGAACGCGAGCGCGACGCGGAGCGCCTCAGCTTCGCATTAGCCGAACTCGAGACCGCGCGCGAGCGAGAAACGCAACTCGCGATAGAACAGAAAGATTTCAAACGCAGCGAAGACGAGCGCCTCGTGCAGGAGCGCCTGCATCTTACGCAGCGCTTCGACCGCGGCGTCGGCGAGCTTCATCGCACCATGCGCGATTCGTCGTCACACATGCAAGAGACCGCGCAGACGATGAAGCAGGCTCTCGTCTACGCAACCCAAGAAGCCGAACGCGTCACCTTCGGAGCGCAATCCATTGCGGGGACGGTCGACGAATTGGCTGCGGCCGCCCAGCAACTCGCCGGGTCGGGCTTGGCCTTGCAAAAACGCGTCGTCGACGCGGCTACCTACGCCGGAGGGGTCGCCGAGCAAGTCGGGAGTTCGTCCG
>DAHUYK010000142.1 GCA_027315245.1 Vulcanimicrobiota bacterium
CATGACCTTCGCCGGCGTCATCGTTGGGCTCTACGGAGCGGCACGGTACATCGCAACGCAGTCGGCCATAGCGGCTGGACGCCTGACCACGATGCCGGCCTGGGCGGCCCTCGCCGGCGGCCTCATGGTTGCCGCAACCGGCGTCGTCGTCGGCGCCGCGATCTTTATCGTTCGCTAGGAGCCTGCAGGGTTATGGCCGTTACCGGATTTGGTGCCGCAATTTGTTCGGAGACGAGGCGCGAAGAGGGAGTGAAGCCGTAGCTTCACGACCGATGAGCAACGAAGCATTCGGACAAAAGGCGGCCCAAAGACGGAAATGTGCCATAGCCCTACAGGCTCCTAGTACGAGGAGCCTGCCCGAAGCGACGGGCTCTCCATCTTCTGTCAGCTTTGCTCGGTAGAATGGGGGCAAATGGCAACGTCATCGCAATCGCTCGCATCGCCGGGCACACGATCGGCCCGGCTCCTCGAGTTCACGCGAAGCCTCATGCGCAGCCGCTTCGTCCTTGCCGGCTTGGCCTTCGCGATCGTGGCAGCGCTCGCTGCGACGTTCGTCTCGACGCGCGCGCATGCTGCGGCGGCCTACGTAACGACACCGGTCGTGCAGGAGAGCTTGACCCAGAGCGTCACGGCTTCAGGAACCGTTAACGCGCAGAACACGGTGACGGTCGGCACGCAGGTCTCTGGAACGATCTCGCAGATCAACGTCGACTACAACAGCGTCGTGCGCCAAGGCGAAGTGTTAGCGCGCCTCGATCCAAGCACGCTCCAGGCGCAGCTCGCGCAGGCGCAGGCGCAGCTCGCACAAGCGCAAGACGAAGCCCAGGCGCAAGGCGACGCCGCCATCTCGGACCGAGCGGGAATCTCGTCGGCATCCGCAACGATCGTGCGCGACCAGAGCGCCCTGGCGCTCTCGCAGAACGCGCTGCAACGCGATCAGAATCTCCTTTCCCAGGGCTATGTGGCTCGCGCAACGGTGCAGAGCGATCAAGATGCCGTCGTCGCAGCACAGTCGGCGCTGGCAACGGCTCAGTCGCAGTCGTCGCAAGCCGCTGCCGCCGCTGCAGGCGGCGGTGCGTCGACGTCGGCTGCGCAGGAAGCCGTCGCTGCCGACGAGGCGATCGTGCAGCAAGACCAATTGAATCTCCAGCGTTCGGTCATCACCTCGCCGGTGAACGGCACGGTCATCGCGCGCGACGTGTCGGTCGGCCAGACGGTCGCCGCAAGCCTGCAGACGCCGACGCTCTTCACGATCGCGCAAGATTTGACGAAGATGGAAGTCGACATCGCCGTCGGCGAGCCTGACATCGGCGCGGTCCGCCAAGGAGAAGCGGTGAACTTCACGGTGCTGGCGTATCCGAACGAAACGTTCAACGGCATCGTCACGCAAGTTCGCGTCAATCCGACCACCGTGAACAACGTCGTGACCTATACGGTCATCACGAAGGTCGGCAACGTCGCACACAAGCTTCTGCCCGGCATGACCGCCACGGCGACGATCGACGTTGCCACGGCTGCAAACGCCCTCGTCGTCCCGCTGCAGGCACTGCAGTTCCACGCGCGCGGTACGGCGGGCACCCACGCTTCACCGTGGGGGCAGACCGCACAGGGCGGTGCCGCACAGACGATCGCTACGGGGAGCAGAGCCGTGCTCTTCACAAAAGGCACAGGAAATCTCGTTCCGGTACTCGTTCGCGTACAGCTCGTGAACGGGACGGAGGCCGCGGTCGTGCCGCTGCACGGGACGCTTACACCGGGCACGCCGGTCGTGACCGCTGCGGCAAACGGTTCGCACCCCACGCAAACCACGAGCGCGCGCTCGATGTACGGCGCGATGCGGGCGCTCCACTGATGCTCCCTGTCGTCTCCGTCGAGAGCCTCACGAAGATCTACGATCTCGACGGGCAGTCCGTCACCGCGCTCGACGGCATCGCGCTCTCGATCGCGAGCGGCGAGTTCGTCGCGGTCATGGGACCGTCGGGGTCGGGGAAATCCACGTTCATGCACCTCGTGGGCTTGCTCGATCAGCCGACGACGGGGAGCTACCTCCTAGAGGGCACCGACGTTGCGCGGCTCGACGGAGATGCACGCGCGGACATTCGCAATCGGCGTCTCGGCTTCGTCTTTCAAGCGTACAACCTGCTCCCGCGCACGACCGCAATCGAGAACGTCGAGCTGCCGATGGTCTACGCCGGCATCCCGCAAGGCGAGCGCCGCGCGATCGCACTGAAAAAGATGGAACTCGTCGGCATCGAACACTTACGCGACCATCACCCGAATCAAATGTCGGGAGGCCAGCAGCAGCGCGTTGCGATCGCGCGCGCCCTCGTGAACGAGCCCGGGCTCATCCTCGCCGACGAGCCTACGGGAGCGCTCGACAGCAAGTCCGCGGACGAAGTAATGCGCCTCTTCGGCGAACTCAACGACCGTAACGGCATCACCGTCATGCTCGTCACCCACGAGCCTGAAGTCGCCGCGTATGCCAAGCGGCTCGTCACCTTTCGAGACGGCCATGTCGTCTCGGACACACGGCAAGCAAGGAGCGCGGCATGAGCGCGCGCACCACCATAGGGCTCGCAATGCGGGCGCTCATGCGCAACCGGGCGCGCTCCTTGCTCACCATGCTCGGCGTCATCATCGGCGTCGCCGCAGTGATCGTGACGGTCGCGATCGGCGCCGGTGCGCGTGCGTCGGTTCAGAAACAGATTTCCAGTCTCGGCAGCAATCTGCTCATCGTGCAGCCCGGCAGCGTCACCTCCGGCGGTGCGCGAAGCGGCTACGGCGGAGCATCGACGCTTACGCCCGCCGACGGCCTTGCCATCGCTTCACTTGCGGGCGTGGCAGCGGTGACGCCGACGGTGACCGTTCGATCGCAGGTGGTCGCGGGAACGGAGAACTGGCAGACCGTCGTCAACGGCGTTGCGCCGACGTACACCTTCGTACGCAGCTGGCCACTTTCGTCTGGCACCTTCGTGACCCAAAACGACGTCGCGAGCGCTGCGAAGGTGGCGGTGCTCGGTCAGACCGTCGTGCAGAATCTCTTTCCGAGCGGATCGCCGCTTGGCCAGACCATCCTCATCGGCGGCGTGCCGTTCACCGTCATCGGAACGCTCGCGCCGCTCGGCCAAAGCGGCCCGGGCCAGGATCAAGACGACACCGTGCTCGTTCCCTACACGTCGGCGATGGAGCGCCTCACCGGGCAGACCACCGTCAGCGC
>DAHUYK010000145.1 GCA_027315245.1 Vulcanimicrobiota bacterium
TCGCTGAAGGCAATGCCCTCGCGCTTTTGCACGAAGGCTATCACGTCGCCCGCCTCGCCACAGCCGAAGCACTTGAAAAAGCCGCGATCCGGATGGACGTGGAACGACGGCGTCTTCTCGTTGTGAAAAGGACAGAGACCGACCAGATCGTTTCCGCGCTTGCGGAGCGCAACGTACTGGCCGATGAACGCAGCGATGTCGGTGCGAGCGTGAATCTCCTGCAGAGCCGATTGGTCGAAGCGCATCTCGTCGTACCGGAGATTCGGTCGCCTGCACGAATGTCCCACCCCATGAAGCGGATATTCGATCCCGTTCACCGTTTCATCGAACTGGACGACGCAGAGGCACGACTGCTGGACGTGCCGCATCTCCAACGCCTGCGGCGCCTTCGCCAGCTCGGCCTCGCATATCTCGCCTTCCCGTCGGCGGAGCATTCGCGCTTCACGCACGCGCTCGGCGCGCTCGCGGTCGGTACGCGCGCGTTCGACGCGCTCGTACAGTCGGGGCCGGAGTTCTTCGCCGACGCTGCGTCGGCGGCGTATCAGCGCCGGCTCGTTCGGGCTGCGCTGCTGCTTCACGACATCGGCCACGGCCCTTTCAGCCATGCGTGTGAAAGCGTCCTCGGCGTGCGCCATGAGGATCGCACGATAGAGTTGTTAGAACTCCCAATCTTGCGCGGGGCGCTCGCGGCGCTCGACGTCGAGCCGGACGACGTGCTCGGCCTCATCCTAGGCGATCCCGGTACGCGCTATCCGGCGCTGCGCGAACTCGTGAGCGGTCCGAATCTCGATGCGGACCGCATGGACTACCTCCAGCGCGACGCGTACTTCACCGGCGTCGTGAGCGGCCGATTCGACGTCGAGCAGCTTCTCGCGTCGCTCCGGCTCTTCGAGCGCGACGGCAAAGCCGTTCTGGGCATCGACGCCCGCGGCGTCGTCGCCCTGGAATCGTTCGTCACGGCACGCTATATGATGTTCGCGTCGGTCTACTTTCACCATACGACGCGGCTATTCGAGCACGTTTTACACGAAGTACTGCAAGAACTCTGGCCCGATCCGCGCGCGCTGGACAGTATCGACGAGTTTCTGCGCTGGGATGACTTCCGCGTGCTCAACGAACTCGGCGACGCGAAGAGCGAAGCCGCCGAAGCACTACGCGAGCGCGAACGCGTCTACGTTCTGGCGGCAGAGTTCAATGCGGAGCGCGACCTGCGCGCATTCGAAGCGTGCGAGAACGCACTCCGCGAGCGCTACGGCACGCAAAACGTCTGGGCAGACTCGCAGTCGCAGGTAATGCATCGGCTGCCGATGGCCGGTGACGAGACGAAGCCGACGGTATGGGTCGGAACGCCGGCGGGACTCGTCGATGCGCGCGTCGCCTCCGACTTGATTGCGAAGCTCAGCGGGAAAGCCCATTGGCGAAAACTGTACGTGCGCCGTGGTCCGGTGAACGTGGCCGAAGCGCGCAAGCTCTGCGCGATGCTCGCGGCTTCCGCCTTGTCATCCTGAGCGTAGCGAACGACGTGAGCGAAGTCGAAGGACGAGGGATCACGTCGGGCAGTGCGGTGAGGCGCTTCTCTCGACTGCGCTCGCGCTACGCGCTTCGCTACGCTCGAGATGACAAGTCCCTTCGCTACGCTCGAGATGACAAGGCTTTTCGCTGCGCTCGAGATGACAGAGTCGCGCGCTACTCCAGCGAGCCTATTGCCGCTTGCGCTGCAGCGAGACGGGCTATCGGAACCCGGTAGGGAGAACACGAGACGTAGTCGAGCCCGAGTTGGTGGCAGAATGCGACCGATGACGGTTCGCCACCGTGCTCGCCGCAAATCCCGATCTTCATGGCTTTGCGCGCGCCGCGACCGAGCGCGACCGCCTGCTGCATGAGCGAACCGACGCCCTTGCGATCGAGCACCTGGAAGGGATCGTCGCTGAGGATGCGCAGTTCGAGGTAGCGCGGGATGAACGAGTTCTCGGCATCGTCGCGCGAAAAGCCGTACGTCGTCTGCGTGAGATCGTTGGTTCCGAACGAGAAGAACTCCGCGTCCTCTGCGAGCTCGTCGGCGACGACGCACGCGCGCGGCAGCTCGACCATCGTACCGACGTGATAGTCGATCGTACAACCGCGCTCCGTCAACACCTCTTTGGCGACGCGCCGAGCGTTCTCGCCGGTGATACGCATCTCGCGCACGCTGCCGACGCCGGGAATCATGATCTCAGGCCGCGCATCAACGCCGCGCTGTACGAGGTCGCAGGCAGCCTCGAAGATCGCGCGCACCTGCATCGCATAAATTTCAGGGTAGAGAATGCCAAGGCGGCAGACGCGCAAGCCAAGCATAGGGTTTTGCTCGTGCAGTTGCTGGACGCG
>DAHUYK010000162.1 GCA_027315245.1 Vulcanimicrobiota bacterium
CCCAACGTCCAGACCGTCGACGTCTACGGCCTCGCGACGCGGCAGTTCAACGTTCGCCCGAATCCCGCCGCGCTCGATGGGATCGGCGCGACGCTCGGCGACGTTTTTAACGCGGTAGCGGGCAATAACGCGAATCTTCCCGGCGGACTTCTGGAGCAGCCGACGCGCGAGGCGACCGTCTCGATCCGTTCGGGCATCGAGAGCGCGAGCGATATCGCGGATATCCCGCTCGTCGTTCCCGGCGTCGGCAATCGCAATCTTCGCGTCGGTGACGTCGCCACGGTCGACGACGGGCATATCGAGATGCGCTCGATCTCGCACTAGAACGGCCAGCCCCGCCTCTACGTCAGTTTGGGGCGAGCGATCGGCGCCGACGAAATTACGACCACGCAGGTCGCACGCGCGCACATTCAAGAGATCGAGAAGCAGTTTCCGCAGGTAACCTTCCACGAAATCGACGCTCCCGCCGATTTTACCCAGAAGTCGCTCGTCGGCGTCTGGCAGTCGCTCTTCGAAGGCGTCGTGCTCACCGCGATCGTGATGATGCTGTTCCTCCATGCATGGAGGAATGCCGCGGTCGTCATGATTTCGATTCCGACATCGATCCTCTCGACGTTCGTGCTCATGAACGCCTTCGGGTTCCATATCGATAGTATGTCGATGATGGGGTTGGCCCTGATCATCGGCATCTTGGTCGACGATTCCATTGTGGTGCTCGAAAACATCACGAGGCATCGCGACTTGGGCGAGGATCCGACGAACGCTGCCATCAACGGGCGAACGGAGATCGGCGCCGCCGCCATCGCAATCACGATGGTTGACGTCGTGGTCTTCTTGCCCATCGCGTTCCTCTCGGGGATCGTGGGCGCGTACCTGCGCGAGTACGCGGTCGTCGTCGTCACGGCGACGCTCTTCTCACTCTTCGTGTCGTTCACGTTGACGCCGCTGCTGGCCGCGAAGTGGAGCGTCGTGAATCGGTCCGAGGGGACGCCGCGCTGGCTCTTGGCGCTCGACGATCGGCGCGTCGACCTCGCGCTGCTGCTCGTCGCCGCCGGAATGTTCGCGATCGGAACCTTCACGGGATGGCTCCTGCTCAACGCGATCGGCATCTTCGTCGTCGCGCTGCTGCTGCTCAACACGTTCGTCCATCGTTACGATCGCATCGTGAATGCCTACCACAAAGTCTTCTTACCGTTCGCACTGCGTCATGGCGCCTTCGTCGTGTTCGTTTGCGTGGCGCTTCTGCTGAACTCGTTCACCCTCTTGGCGGGCGGGGGCAAAGCGACGATCACCGTCGATGTCATCATCCTGCTCGTGTGCGGGCTCGCGCATGCTGCGGGCGCATTCCTGAGACGGTCGTTTGCGGCACCGCGCCTTAGCGCATGGTACCATGCGCCGCTGCGTTGGATTCGAACGCTCGGAACGTCGCGCGGGGTCACGCTCGCAACGTTCGCGTTGCCGGTCGCCTTGGCCGTGCTCATGCTTCCGCTGGGCGCGGTGAGCCTCAACCCGTTCCCGGCCCAGCAGACCGGATCGATCACGATGTCGGTGACCTATCCGCCCGGTACGCCAATCGCGACGACGAACGGATACGTCATGGCTCTCGAGAAAGCCATCATGGTCGTCAGCGGCATCAAGTCGGTGAGTGCCACGGTCGGCAGAGAGCAGGTCGGTTGGAGCAGCTTCACCGGCGGCAACTACGCGCAGTTGACGGCTCAGATGCAAGACGGCAAGTTCAACCAGACGAACGCGACGATCGCGAAGATTCGCAAGCTCGCGTATCTCGTTCCGGGCGGACAGTTCGAAGTTGCAGGCGACAACGGTAACGGCGGCACCGACATCCAGTATTCGATCACGGGGCCCAACGACCAGATCGGTCCTGCGGCAGAGAAGATCGCGGCGTACATCCGCTCGCTGCCGGGGACCGTGAACGTCAAGACGAGCGTGGAGAACGGCGCGCCGCGACTCAACGTGAACGTCGACCGGCAGAAATGCGAGCTTCTCGGCGTCAATCCGTCGGACGTCGCGAATGTCGCACGCATCGCCGTCGACGGGGCG
The DNA here is from genome assembly GCA_027315245.1 of Vulcanimicrobiota bacterium. Classification (GTDB taxonomy): domain Bacteria; phylum Vulcanimicrobiota; class Vulcanimicrobiia; order Vulcanimicrobiales; family Vulcanimicrobiaceae; genus Tyrphobacter. Next base: position 2,059 of record DAHUYK010000162.1, read on the forward strand.
GTTGCGACGCGCGTTCGTACGCCGTCGGGCTTGGTCGACGTGCGCGTTCAGTTTCCCGCCGCAGATCGCACGGACGTTTCGCAACTTGAAAACGTTAAAGTGCGAACGAACAGCGGCGCGCTCGTGCCGATCGGCGACGTTGCGACGTTCACGTGGACGACCGCTCCGACGAAGATCGAGCGGCTCAATCGTCAGCGGGTCGTGAACGTGTACGGCAGCTTGCTCCCCGGCTACTCCCTCGGTCAGGTCGAAGGTCCGCTGCAGAAGAAGCTTCAGCAGCCCGGCTTTCTGCCGGCCGGCGTCGGGCTCGTGTCGCAGGGCAACTCGCAGTTGATGAGCGAGGCATTCTTGAACATGGGGATCGCGCTCATCGCCTCATTCTTCCTCGTCTATGTCCTCATGGTGATTCTCTACGGATCGTTCCTCGAGCCGTTCATCGTCATCTGCACCGTACCGCTGGCGATTATCGGCGCCCTCGTCCTGCTGGCGATCATGGCTCGCCTCGAACCGCAGCAAGGCCAATCGCTCAACATCATATCGGTCCTTGGCGTCATCATGCTCTTCGGCTTGGTGGCTAAAAACGGCATTCTGCTCGTCGACTACTCGAACACGATGCGCAAACGCGGCATGCGCGTACATGACGCAGTGCTGCAGGCGGCGTCCATTCGGTTCCGGCCCATCATCATGACCACCGCCGCGATGATCTTCGGCATGCTTCCTCTTGCGCTCGGCTATGCCGAAGGCGGCGAATGGCGCCAAGCGATCGGCACCGTGATCATCGGCGGCTTGCTGAGCAGTCTCGTGCTGACGCTCTTCCTCGTTCCGATGCTCTACAACACCTGGATGGGCGCCTTCGAGCGACGAGCCGACCGGCGCTCGCTTATGATAGAAATGGAACCCGTCCGAAGCTAGTAAACGACGCTGTCATGGTCAGCGTAGGCGCGGAGCGCCGAAGTCGAACCACCACCCGCAACAATTTGTAACCGTCGCGTCACGTGCGGCGCCCGCCCTTCGCCCTTCGACTCCACTCGCTTCGCTCGTTACGCTCAGGGTGACAAGGGGCTCCCGTTACGCTCAGGGTGGACAAGGACTCTCATTATGCTCCGCGCGGGAGCGACGCAGCGCTTGCTCCGGCGATTAGCCCCTTGGCCGGAAGGGAAAATGTCGTGTCATGAGACTCACTGCATTTTTTCTGCTCGCTACGTTGGGTACGGTGGCAACGTTACCGCTGGCGGCAAGCGCGCAACAATATCCATCGGTCGTCATCGACGGCTCGCCGATGGGCTTTCCCGATCAGCCGCCGGTCGAACGCGGCGGGCGCATTTTCGTTCCGATGCGCGCGATCTTCGAGCGATTGGGCGCAACCGTCGTATATCAAAACGGAACGATCAACGCGACCCGCGGTGGACGAACGGTCCAACTGCAGATTGGATCGCCCGTCGCAACCGTGAACGGACAACAGATACAACTCGACTCGCCGCCTTTTGAAATTGCCGGACGGACGCTCGTGCCCTTGCGCTTCGTCTCACAGACGCTCGGCGCGCGCGTCTCTTGGGATCAGAATCGTGCTACCGCTTACATTATGACCGGCGGCGGTATGGCGAACCCCGGCAACAACAACGTCGGGTACAACAACGGCGGGAACAATAACGGCAACGATAACAATGGCGGTTATAACGGTGGATACAACGGCGGTTACACGGCGACGTGGCTTGCCGGCAGTCACGCCATGTTCCATCGTCCCTTCCCTTGGGGCCAGACCACGCGGCGATATCCTATGGTCCATGCGAACTTCCGCGTGCCGATGCGGCCCGGTACCGTCACCATTCGCCTCGACGGACGCGACGTGACGAATGAAGCGCGGGTCACCCCTATGGGCTTTACGTTCACGCCCAGCTACCGGCTCGACCCCGGGATGCATCGCGTGTTCGTCTACGGGATGACGCTCGACGGCCGCCGCTTCACCGACGGCTGGAGTTTTCGTATCGTGTAAGGAGCCGAGAGGCCCGAAGGCTGCCGCGACCTAAGGACCGGACTATGCGCGACCGCAGAGTCTTGGTCACCGCGGCGGCATCGGGCTTAGCGGCCGGCATCGCCGCCACGCTGCCACCCGACGGCTTCTCGCACGTTGCGATCACATTCCGGGACACGCCGCCCGACGCGACGCTTGCCGCCATTCGCCAGCACAGCGCCTGCGCGACGGCGCACCGCATCGATTTCTCTGCCCCGCGCGAGGTTACGTCGCGGGCGCTGCACGATGCCGTGCGCGTAGATGGCCCCTTCGATACGCTCGTGCACGCTGCCGGGCCGATCGTCGTCAAGCGCTTCGCGCAATTGACCGATGCGGAATCGTGGGAGATGCTCTCTGCTAACTTGGAAAGCGCGATTCTGGTCGCCCGCGCGGTGCTTCCTTCGATGCGCGAACGAGGATTCGGGCGGCTCGTCTTCTTCGGCGCCAACGGTTCGAGCGAGACGCGTCCCGCTGTTGGCTTCTCCGTCTACGGGGCTGCGAAGAGCGGCGTCACCGCTTTTGCACGGACGCTTGCGATGGAGGAGGCGAAGTTCGGCATCACGGTCAATGTTATCGAGGTGGGCGACATTCGTGAAAAGACTATGACGCGCGAACACGCGTCTGCGCGAAGCGCGCGCAACCCGAGAGGCCGTCCAGGGTCCTTCGAGGACGTTGCGGACGTCGTGCGCTTCCTCGTCGCGCCGGCGCGCGATTTCGTAACCGGAGCCGTCATCGCAGTGAACGGAGGGTTGTTCGTGGCGGACGAGCGAAACGCACCGACTTCATGAGCTTCGCAGATCAGCGGCGTCCTTTCGCATTGCCGGGTGCGCGAGCGCAGTACGGCCCCGACAAGACGGTCGACGTGGAGCACATCGACCTTCATCTCGTGCCGGACATCGCCCGTGCGCGGCTCGATGGATGCTGCACGACGACGCTTCGTGCCCTCGACGAAGACGTCGAACGCATATCGCTCGATGCCGTCGACTTGGAGATCGAGCGCGTTGAACGAGACGGTGCATCCCAAACGTGGACATCGCGCGGCGAACGTTTGGAGATCGTCTTCAATCCTCCCCTGCGGGCCGGCGAACGCACGTCGTTCGCGGTGACGTACCATCTAGAGCATCCCCGTCACGGGCTCTTCTTCATTCGTACCACGCCGCAGGTGCCGCGCACGCCGCATGTCTGGTCACAGGGTCAGGACAGCTACGCGCGCCACTGGTTTCCGTGTTTCGACTATCCGCATGAAAAGCAGACGACCTCTGCGACGATCGTCGTTCCCAAAGGCCAGTTCGCACTCTCGAACGGCGAGCTCGTCGAGCGGCGCGACGACGGCGAGAAGACCATCTTTCGCTATCGCCAGGACGTGCCGCACAGCACGTACCTCGTGACGCTCGTCGCTGGACCGTTTGTCGAACTCGCGCAGGAAAAGGCGGGCGCCCGTAGCGTGCCGGTGTTCGCCTACGTGTTGCCTGGTCGCGAAGCCGACGGCCGCCGCGCGTTCGGCAACACGCCTCGGATGATCGAGTTCTTCGAGCGGTGCATCGGCACGCCGTACGCGTACGCCCGATATTCGCAGATTGCAGTGAGCGACTTCATCTTCGGCGGCATGGAGAACACGTCGGCGACGACGCAAACCGAGCGGACGCTGCACGACGAGACGGCGCACGCCGATTTTTCGAGCGACCCGCTCGTCGCGCACGAGCTCGCACATCAATGGTTCGGCGACCTCTTGACCTGTCGCGACTGGTCGCAGGCATGGTTGAACGAAGGCTTCGCAACCTTTTTCGAGTTCCTGTGGCGCGAAGAGGATCTCGGATATGACGAATACTTGTACGACGTCTTTACGAGCCTGGAGCGCTACCTCGACGAAGACCGGCGCCGCTACCGGCGCCCGATCGTCTACAACCGTTATCGCGACCCGATCGAGTTGTTCGATCGGCACCTCTATCAAAAGGGCGGGGTCGTGCTCCACATGCTGCGCTGCGAGCTGGGCGACGGCAGGTTCTTTCGCTCGATCGCGCGCTACGTCGCCCAAAACCAGCAGCGCAACGTCGAGACGATCGACCTCGTTCGGGCGATAGAAGAAGCGACGGGCCGAAACATGCGGGGCTTCTTCGATCGATGGATCTTCGGCGAAGGGTATCCCGACGTCGAGTATCGTGTCGCCTGGGACGAGCGGCGAAAAGTTGCGACGCTGACGGTCGATCAGAAGCAGAGCGCCGATGCCGAGCACCCGCCGTATCCATTCGACGTCGAGGTCGGCTTCGTCAGCGAGCGTCCGGAAGTGCTCACGCAGAACGAACGTGGCCCGCTTCCCGGCGAACGCCGCATCCGGGTGCACGTGGAACGCAAGCACGAGACCGTCGTGGTCGCGCTCGAACGTGAGCCCGCACTCGTGCGAATCGATCCCGGCGGAGCGCTCGTCGCGAACGCATCGTACGAGCTCGGCGCCGAGCGATCGGCGGCGGTGCTCCGCGGCGATCCCAACGTGATCGCACGTATTCGCGCTGCACGGGAGCTCACTCGCGACGGCTCGCGACTTGCGCGTGAAGCATTGTCGTACGCGTTTGCGCACGATCCCTTCTGGGGCGTGCTCGAGGGAGCCGCCCCCGCGCTCGGCAGCTCGCGCGCGCCATGGGCACAGGAGATTCTCTTACAGGCGCTTTCGCATGCGCATCCCAAGGTACGGCGAGCAGCCGCAGCCGCTCTGGGGAACTTTCGTGATGCTCGCACCGCGGACGCGCTCCTCGAGCGGATTGCACGCGACACGTCCTACTTCGTCCGCGCGGCTGCGTGTACGTCCCTCGGAAAAACGCGCGACCGGCGCGCGAGGGAGCGGCTCACCACGGTGCTCGAGCATGAGACGTGGAATGGAACCGTCGAGTCGGGAGCGGTGCTCGGTCTCGCCGAGCTTAGCGACCCCATGGCCGTGCCGGCTATCATCGATGCCGCATCGCCGAAGCGCGACGAAGGTCTGCGTTGCACGACAGCGCTAGCAGTTGCCCGGGCGGCGTCGCTGCTCGAGGCCGAGCGCGTTGCTCTGCTGGACGCTTTGGAGAGACTGCTCGACGATCCGATGCTGCTCGTTTCGCTCGTCGCAATCGACGCTGCTGCCTCTACCGAGGAGCGGCGACTGCTCGGCACGCTCGATCGGCTCGCGCAGAGTGCGACCGACGGGCGGGCGCGCCGCCACGCCGCAGAGTCCGCAGCGCGGATCCGCGAAGGGAGAAGCGTGCCTGCCGCGGTGACGTCGCTGCGCAGCGATCTCGACGAACTTCGTGAACAGCAACAAAGACTTCGAGAGTCGGTCGAGGCGCTCACGCCGCGCGCATAGCCGGCGGCGCGGAGCGATTGCCGGCATCGCGGCGCTCGCGGCGCTGGCCGCGTTTGCAGCCGTTATCGCCTGGCGTTCGCCTTCACCTCCGCCCGCAGCTCCCGCCGCCACAGGCCTCATCGCGACACCCGCGCCGCAGCCGCAGCCGTGGACGCGCACACAGATAGCGGCGCTCCACGCCGATCTCGTGTCGTCCTTTGCTCCCGCGCTTGCAGGCGCGCATCGCTGGTCGTTCTGCGTCATGGCGCAGAGTGGACGGGTACTCTTCGGCGCAAACGCACGTACGGCGGTCAAGCCGGCGTCCGTCGAGAAACTCGTCATCGCTTCGACGGCACTCGACGTTTTGGGACCGGACTACCGGTATCAGACGACCGTCGCCGCAGCTGCAGCGCCGGCCGCCGGCGGAATCGTCGACGGCGATCTCTGGCTCATCGGCGCCGGCGATCCCTCGCTGCGCACGAGCGATCTCGCTTCGGGAGCGCGCTCGCTCGAACGCGACGGCGTTCGCCGCATCGATGGCGGCGTTGCCGTCGACGCCTCCGCCTTCAAAGGTCCCGAAATCAATCCACTATGGAACCCCGCCGATGCGAACGAAGACTATCAAGTTGCCGTCAGCGCGATCTCTCTCGACGAAGATACGATCGAGTTCGACGTGCATGCAACGACGCCGGGCGCACCGGCGTCGATTCGCCAGAACCCATGGAGCGGTTCTCTCCATGCGACCGGCGAGGTACTGACGGCGCCGGTCACGGCCGACCCCGACGTCATCGTCGCGGCGCTTGCCGTACCGAACCACTTCGATCTCTCGGGCGTCGTGCCGGTGGGTCAGACGGATCGCGAATGGGTGCCCGTTCACGGTATGGCGCACTACGCGGGCGCGGTGTTCGCGCAGCTGCTGCATGAACACGGCATTGTGACGGTGCTTCCTGCGCGCACAGGTGCGGCGCCGGCATCGCACGTCGTTCTCTGGGATCATCCATCCAAGCCGCTGCGCGTTCTCGAACATCACATGCTCTACTACTCGGACAACCATTACGCGGACCAATTGCTGCGCACGATCGGGCTCGTCGCGGAGGGAACTGGCGACGATGCGCACGGCCTTGCCGTCGAGCGAAGCGACCTGCATTCGCGGGGGATCAGCACCCCGGGGATGCGCCTCGTTGACGGCAGCGGCTTGGCGGAGGCGAACCGGATCGCCTCGATCACCCTGGCGCAGATTCTCACACGGGCGCTGTCGCTGCCCGCGGAGCGCGGGTTCTACGACCTGCTTCCTGCCGGCGGGAAGAGCGGAACCGTCAAGGGGTACGACTTCACGGCGGCCCGGGGCCGCGTGCGGGCGAAGACGGGCCATCTGACGGGAGTCTCGTCCCTTGCCGGATATGTCGTATCGCGCCGGCATGGAATCGTGTCATTTGCTTTCATGATCGACGGGTCGCCCGGCGATCCGGACGGTGCGATCGTGAGCGCCGTCGATCGTATCGCTCAGTTTTGAAAGGCGTTTCTACCGTGGCCCAAGTCGCGATCGGTTTCACCCTCATCATGCGCATCGAGCTGGCCAACACGCCGGGAGCCTTCGGCACGCTCGCCAACGCCATCGGCGATGCCGGCGGCGTGATCGCGGCAGTGGACATGCACGCCGTCACGAAGAGCCGCGTCATCCGTGACGTGACCATCAACGTCAGTTCCGACGTCATTGCGAGCGAGGTGCGGCGCGCGGTTGAAGCGCTCGACGACGCGAAGGTCGTCAGCGTCTCGGACTCGACGTTTCTTGCGCATCTCGGCGGCAAGATCGGCGTCGAGCCGAAGATTCCGGTGAAGACCCGTCAGGATCTGTCGACGGTTTATACGCCGGGCGTCGCGCGTGTCTCGATGGCGATTGCTGCGGACCCGTCGAAGGCGTTCGCGCTCTCGATGAAGCGAAACTCAGTCGCGGTCGTCAGCGACGGAACGGCCGTGCTCGGCTTGGGAAACATCGGCCCGCTCGGAGCGCTTCCTGTGATGGAAGGCAAGGCGGTGCTCTTCAAGCAGTTTGCGGGAATCGACGCGTTTCCAATCTGCCTCGATACGACGGACGTCGACGAGATCGTGGCGACCGTGTGCCATATCGCGCCCGTCTTCGGCGGTATCAACCTGGAAGACATTTCGGCGCCCCGCTGCTTCGAGATTGAACGGCGCCTCGTCGAGGCCCTTGACATCCCCGTCATGCATGACGATCAGCATGGCACCGCCGTCGTCATTTTGGCGGGGCTCATCAACGCGGGAAAGGTCGTCGGCAAGGAACTCTCCGACATGCAAGTCGTCGTCGCCGGAAGCGGCGCAGCGGGTACGGCGACGACCAAGATGCTGCTGGGAGCCGGCGCACGCGACGTTATCGCCGTCGACCGGCAGGGCGCGCTCAATCGCAACGAGCGTTACGACGATCCGCATTGGCGCTGGCTGGCCGAGCACACGAACAAGGAGAATCGCAGCGGTTCCCTCGCGACCGTCCTGCGCGGCGCGGACGTCTTCATCGGCGTCTCGGCGCCGGACATTTTACACCCGGAAGATATCGTCGCGATGGCTCGCGACCCCATCGTCTTCGCCATGGCCAACCCCACGCCCGAAATCATGCCGGACGTCGCCGCGCCCGTTGCGGCGGTCGTCGCGACGGGACGCTCGGACTTTCCGAACCAGGTCAATAATCTGCTCTCGTTTCCGGGAATATTCCGCGGCGCGCTCGACGTGCGCGCGGGCCGGATCACGGACCGCATGAAGCTTGCTGCAGCAGCGGCGATCGCTTCGATTGTGGGCGACGACGAGCGCAGCGCTGAATACATCATTCCGAGCGTCTTCGACCATCGCGTCGTCGACGCGGTGGCAAAAGCGGTCGCCGCGGCAGCCACGGAGGAAGGCGTCGCCCGCCGTTCGCTGAACATTGGTGCCCCAGATGGCAGCACCACGGATTCTGGTCATCGAGGATGACGAGGACGTCGCGCGGCTCGAACGGTTGGTCTTAGAGCGTGCGGGCTACGAGGTTCGCCACGCGCCTACCGGAGCCGAAGGCCTCGACCTCGCGGAGTCTTTCCGGCCGGACGTCGTTATCCTCGACGTCGGGTTGCCCGACATCTCGGGCCTCGACGTCTGCACCTCGCTCTCCATCTCGAACAACGCGTTCGTGCTCATGGTCAGCGGCCATTCGCGCGAGCAGGACGTGCTGCTCGGGCTCGGCCTCGGCGCTGACGACTATATCACGAAGCCCTTTTCCGGCAACGAACTCGTTGCGCGCGTGGCCTCGTTCCTTCGCCGGCGGGAGCGCTTGCTCAACCGTAAGGAGAGTGAAGCGCAGCTGGATTTCGGCGACACACGCCTCGACAGAAACTTTCATACGCTCGTGCGAGACGGAAAGAGCGTCGCCCTCACGGCGCTGGAGTTTCGATTGCTTTGGTTCCTCGCAGAAGCCGAAGGCAGGCTTTTGACCCGCGCGCAAATTCTCGAGCAAGTGTGGAACGACACCTCCGGCGTTCCGACGCGCGTCGTCGACGTGCACGTTGCGGCGCTGCGGAAAAAGATCTTCGAGGTCGACGCCCCGCTCGATCTTTCGAGCGTGCGCGGCATCGGATATCGCCTCGACAAGAGATAACATGACATTCGCCAGCCCGAAAATCCGCGCGTTCGTCGCTGCGGCGGCGGCCGCCGCTCTGTGCGTCGGTGCTCGACCGCGCACGCTGCCGCTGACGGTCTACGGTTCGCCGTCCGGCACGCGCCTCGCGGGCGCGTCGGCGCAGCGGCCCACAGCAGCGATTTTGCCCGACGGCAGAATCACGGCGCCCGTCGGCAAGACGATTTTCGTCGGCACGAACCCGCAGGGCATCGCACTCTCACCGGATGGTAAGTTTGCAGTCGTCGCCGACGACGAAGCACCGCGCGACGTTGCGCCGCTACCCCAGACGCACAATCTTACGGCTGGATACGCTCTCGTTGTCGTCGAGACGGGCACGATGCACGTCGTGGACGCGTATCACGATCCGCAGGCCACGTTCTCCGGCGGCGTCGCGGTCCTCGCTGATCCGCACAACCCGGCGCAGGTCATCGTTCTCGCTTCCGACGCCATTCACGATCTCGTGCGCGTCTTCGATCTCTCGAGTGCAGGGCAACTGACGCCGGAGGCGCCGATTGCACTTCCGCTCGCGTCTGCTGCGGGGTTTGCCGGCGATCATCGCGCAGGCCCGACGGCCATTGCGCTCTCTCCCGACCGGCGCATTGCCTATGTTGCGGAGAGCGCCGGGGACGCAGTGGCCGCAATCGACGTGGCATCGCGCCGCGCGATCGGTGGTGCGGCAGTCGGCTTCGATCCGGGCAGCCTTGCCGCGGCGGGTGGCCGCCTTTACGTGGACGATGCGGGCTTGTCGGCATATCGCGTGCTCGCTACGCCGGCGCGCGTGCCGCGCTTCGCACTTCCGGACGTCGGCTTCAACCGCGCATCTTCGCTTGCGGTTCTCCCACTTGCAGCAGGCGGCGGGATCGCCGAGCAAACGGCGGCTGCGTACTTGCGCATGGATCCCATACCGAACGGAACGACGAATGTCGGCGGCATCGTGCAGAGCGCGATCATCGCCCGTACCGATGGACGATACGCATACATTGCGCTCTCGAACGTCGATCGAGTCGCAGTGGTCGATCTTTCCGGCACGCCGAACGTCGTCAACGGCTTGGACCTGCGGCTCTTTCCGAACGCGCCGTACGGTACGCAGCCGAGTGCCGAAGCCCTGGCTCGAAACGGAACCCGGCTCTACGTGGCGCTCGGCGGACTGAACGCCGTGGCAGTCCTCGACGCTCGCAACCCTTCAAAGCTCCACCGGCTCGGTCTCATTCCGACTGGGTGGTACCCGAACGCACTCGCGCTCTCGCAGAACGGGCGCACGCTCTACGTCGTCGATGCGAAAGGGGTCGGAGGTTGGGGCCTGCTGCAGCGCGTCGATCTGCCGCGGCTCCCTCTTGGGCCGGTAACGCTCTCGGCCCTGCGGTACAACAGAACCGCAGCCTACGCCAAACCAAACGCCTTGGTCCCGCCGCTGCGTTCGCGCAAGCGTTCGAATGCGATCCGCCACGTCGTCTATGTCTCGGTAGGCATCGACGATTACGACAGCGTCCTCGGCGATTTGGTCAACAGTGCGGGCAAGGCGCACGGCAACGGCGCGCCTTCGTACGAGCTCTATCCTGCAACCGTGACGCCCAATTTGCACGCGCTTGCGAGCGAGTTCGCTCTGGCCGACAATCTCTACGCCGGAAGCGATGCCGCCTCGACGCTGCAGCTCGCGACTGCCGCGACCGTCTCGCTTCCCGTCGAACGCGAAAGCAACAATCCCGCGGACCCTGACGCGTACCCGCGTTCGGGCTACCTCTTCAACGCGCTCGTACGCGCACATGAGACGTTTCGCGACTACGGGGCGCTGCTGCAGGTCTCGGGCTATAGCGACGGGCTCTATCATCTCGACGTTCCGGTATTGAATGCACTGGGGGGAAACGTCGATCTTGCCTACGCCGCGTGGAATCCGAACGTCAGCGACGACGCTCGCGCAACCGAGTTCGTGCGCGACTTCACCGCGCTTTCGCAGCAGCACCGCGTTCCGGACTTTACGTATGTCTGGATTCCGACCTTGCCTGGAGAACAGGCTGCGTCGGACCGCGCGCTAGGCCGGATCGTCGATACGATCTCACACTCGTCTCAGTGGAGTTCCACGGCGATCTTCGTCGTTCCGGATTCGTTTGAGATGCGGCGCGATCATATCGACGGAGCCCGCATCTACGCAATCGTCGTCTCACCGTACGCGCGCCGCGGCTTTGTCGATTCAGATCATCTCTCCGTCCCAAGCGTCGTGAAGACCGAGGAAGAGATTCTGGGCCTGCCACCTCTAGCGATAAGCGACCTGCTTGCATCGGATTTGGCGCCATGCTTCACTACCGCGCCCGACCCGGCTCCGTATACGGCACGCTGACTCGCCTATAGGCCCCGCTCGGCCGGGGTCCGAACAGTACGGACCGCCATGACCCATCCTAGGAGCCTTCCGAGCCTCGATTTCGGCCCTCGGCTCATCCGGGAGCCGGCGGGCACGTTACGTGCGGCCGCCGTGGTGCCGCCCTCTCCGGGCATCGAGCAAGCGCGCCCGCTCAACGCGGAGCCGGGTGCGGTCTACGCGCGCGCACTCGAGCAACATGCGGTCCTGCAGGGAACACTGCGTTACTTCGGCATCGAAGTGACCGCCATTTCGCCGTCGCGCGAAGATCCGTACGGAGCCGCGGTCTGTGAGGCGGCCGTGCTCTTCGAGAGCGGTGCCGTGATGATGCGCCCCACGTCGATGACGCGGCGGGTCGAGGTGGAGCGCGTCGAGGACACGTTCTCCGCCATCGATGTACCCCTGTGCGGAAGAATCGTCGCTCCCGGTTTGCTCGACGGAACCGACGTACTTCTCGTCGACTCCACGGCGTTCGTCGGGGTGGGCGGTCGCGCAAATGAGGTCGGCCGGCATGGATTCACGCAGGTTGCCCGCGCTCAGGGCTTCAGCGTCGTCGAGGTGGAACTCGCGCCCGGCGTTACCTCGCTGCAAAGCGTCGCTGGGCTGTTAGGTCGCGGCGCGGTCGTGCTCGCGCCCGAAAAACTCGACGTAGCAGCGTTCTCGCATTTCGAAACGGTTCTCCTCGACCGCGGTGAGGAGTCCGCAGCGGGAGTGATCTGCCTGGGCGATCGTCACGTCATCGCCGACGTGCGCTACCGTACGGCCTTGCGGCGAATGCGTAAGGCTGGCGTCACGGTCGAAGGCCTCGATCTCTACGAGTTCGAGAAGATCGGCATCACGCCGTCGATGCTCGTACTGCCCATTGCTCGCGATTAGTCCCTGTCCTCGGGCATGCAGCGCGTCGCGATACTCTCCGATATCCACGGTAACCTCGTCGGGCTCGATGCGTGCCTGGCGGATATCGTCGCGCAAGGCGGAGCCGACGCCATCGTCGCAGCAGGAGATCTCTGCTTGGGCGGCCCGCGACCGAAGAAGGTGCTGCAGCGGCTTGAGGAGCTTGGTGCCCAGTGCGTGCGCGGAAACACGGACCGCATCCTCGCCGACGGCTCCGACGGTACAGGGACCGCTTCGGAGAACGCACAGCTCGCATGGACGCGCAAGCAACTTGGTGAGAAATGGATTGCCTGGCTTCGAGAACTTCCCTTCGCGATTCGTATCGGAGACCCGCAGAACGAACTGCTCGTCGTGCACGCCAATCCGACGAACGACCACGAGCACCTTTGGCCTGATGCCGGCGACGCGACGCTCGCGCGGCTGATCGGCGACGAACATGCGGCGACGATCGCCTTCGGGCATTTGCATCTGCCGTACGTGCGTCACTGGCACGGGCGAATGCTCGTCGACGTCGCCTCCGCCGGCCTGCCGAAGGACGGCGATCCGCGTGCCGGATACGCCCTTTTCACCGAGCGGGACGGAGGCTGGGAGGTGAAGCACCGGCGTGTCGCGTTCGACGTAAAAAAAGTCGCAACGCAGCTTGCCGATTGCGGGATACCCGATAGCACGGAACTCATCGCGACGTTGCGCCGGCACCGTTACAAGCGCCTCAAGGGATACATCCCATAGTGGCGACGCCGGCGCCCGCGATCGAGATCGAGCACCTGACGAAGCGGTACGGCGATTTCACTGCCGTCGACGACGTGTCGTTTACCGTCGCCGACGCGGGATTTTTCGGCTTTTTAGGGCGCAATGGCGCGGGAAAGACGACGACGATCAACGCGATCGTCGGCCTAGCTCGCAAAAGTACGGGTGCGATCCGCATCTTCGGGCACGACAACGAACGCGAGTGGCGAGAGGCGCGGCGCTTCATCGGATTGGCGCCCCAGGAGTTCAACTTCGATCGTTATCTCTCTATTCGCGACGTGCTCATCTTTGCGGCCGGCTATTACGGCTTGCGCGGCCGAGCGATCGCCCGCCGCGCCGACGACCTGCTCGAGCGCTTCGGGCTCTCGTCGCGGGCGCGCGTCGAGTACACGAAGATATCAGGCGGGCAAAAGCGTCGCTTGACGCTCGCGCGCGCGCTCATCCACAAGCCGCGCTTGCTGATTCTCGACGAGCCGACGGCGGGCGTCGACGTGGAACAGCGGCTGGAGTTGTGGGCTCTGCTGCGCGAGCTAAATGCAGATGGGCTTACCATCTTCCTGACGACGCACTACCTAGAAGAAGCGGAACAGCTCTGCAAGAGGATCGCGATTATTCGCGACGGACGCATCATCACCGAACAGCCGACGGAGCAACTCGTGCGTGAAGGTGAGCGCCTGCAGGACGTCTTCCTCGAGCTCGTACGCGGATGACGGCGAACGGCGTAGCGCTTTGGACGCTGACGAAGCGGGAACTCGTTCGCAGCCTGAAGATCATCAATCAAGTCATTTGGCCGCCGATCATTACGACGCTGCTCTACGTCTTCGTGTTCGGCATGGCGATCGGAAGCCGCATTCCCCACGTTCAAGGCGTGACGTATGCGCAGTTTCTCATTCCTGGTCTCATCATGCTGCAGACGATCGATTCGTCGTACGGCG
>DAHUYK010000003.1 GCA_027315245.1 Vulcanimicrobiota bacterium
GCCAGGCCTCGGCTGCATACATCACGAGCGGAGCGCCTCGATCGGATCGAGCTGCGCCGCGCGCAGCGCCGGATACGTGCCAAAGAGGACGCCGACGAGGACCGAGAAGCCGACCGCGAGACCGACGACGAGCACGTACGGAACGATCATCTCACCGAGCGTGTTCGACAGCAGTGCGACCCCGCCGATCGTGACGAGAACTCCGAGCAGTATTCCCACCCCGCCGCCTAAAAACGCGAGCACGACCGACTCCATGAGGAACTGCAGCGCGATGTCGTTCCGGTCGGCGCCGACGGCTTTGCGAATGCCGATCTCCCGCGTGCGTTCGGCAACCGAGACGAGCATGATGTTCATGATGCCGACGCCGGCGACGACGAGCGCGACCCCGCCGATCGCCGCGAGCCCGAGGCCGACGACGTTCAGCACGTTCTCGAACGTTTGCAGCAAATCGGAGCTGTTCTGCGTGATGTACTTTGCGTTCGGGCCATGGATGCGCTGCAGCGTCGCGATGGCGATCTTGCCCGCGAGCTGCTCCTCACCCTTGGGTGCGTAGATCAAGATGAAATCCGGCGGCGAGGGGTCGACGTTTTGGTAAAAGGTCGTGTACGGTATGGCGACGGTGCTGCTTCCCACCAAGCCGTTGAGAAACGACCCTTTTATGTTCGCGTAGACGCCCACGATGCGATACCGTCCGCCGTTGATGCGCAAGTATTTTCCGATGGCATTGCCGCCGTGAAAGTACTCGTTCTCGAGGTCGGCGGTGATGACGCAGACGTGCGCCGCCGAGGCGACGTCTTGCTGCGTCAGCTTACGGCCCTGCTGCATCGCGAGCCCATCGTCGTGAAAGCCGCTGCCGGCGACGACGGACGGATAATCCTTGACGTTCCCGTACGTCGTCAAGAACGAGCGATTCCAATCCGGCATGACCCACGGTGTGATGCCGGCCAGCGCCTGCGCTACGGGTCGCACGTCGTGGTAGTGGATCTGCGCGATCGAGGGATAGTCTTGTGCCGGATCGGCTTGCACGATGACCGGAAGCGTTCCGAAGGATCCGAACGTGCTCGCGATGCCGCTCGTCGTCGCGCGGCTGATGCCGAAGACCGTCACGATGGACGCCGTGCCGATGATCATGCCGAGCATCGTCAAGAACGAGCGCACACGATTGCGCCAGAGTGACGTCGTGGCCTCTTGGAGGTACGCGAGCAAACGGCCCATGCGTCGGTTTCGCTACGTCGCGATCGGGAGGGGCGACGGGCTCGACGTCGGCTGCACGGAAGCTCCATCGGTCAAACCGGGGTACTGCTGGGTGACGATGCGGTCGCC
This sequence comes from Vulcanimicrobiota bacterium, assembly GCA_027315245.1. GTDB lineage: Bacteria > Vulcanimicrobiota > Vulcanimicrobiia > Vulcanimicrobiales > Vulcanimicrobiaceae > Tyrphobacter. The sequence continues at coordinate 1,324 of DAHUYK010000003.1, forward strand.
CGGCGAGAGCCCGGAGAGCACGAGCGTTCGCGTATCGCCGACCGGTCCCGCGACGATACGCCGCTTGTGCGCGACGCCATGCGAGACGACGAAGACGTAGCTTGCGCCGTTCTGCGTCGTAACGGCATCGTTGGGCACGCTGATCGCGTGCGCGACGTCGGTGGTGAGGATGTCGACGTCGACGTTCATTCCGTCCTTGAGGTACGCGGGCGACGCACCGAGGCGAATCGTCGTGAGCACCTGTTTGGCGGTACTCGACGTGTCGGACGACTTCGTGGCGACCGGCGAGATGAGGGCGACGTAACCCGAGATCGTCTTCCCGGGGAAGTCCTCTCCCGAGACGATCACCCGCTGGCCGACGCGTACGTTTATGACGTCTTGCTCGTCGACCTCGGCCCGCACGACGTAGCGATCGTTGCTGGCGATCGTGAAGAGACCTTGCCCCTGCGTAATCTGAGAACCCACACGTATCGTGCGCAGGGCGTCGTTCGGATCTGCCGCGACGCTCTGGATGATGCCGTCAAACGGCGCGGTGATGCGCGTGAACGCAAGTTGTTGCTGGTTCTGCGCGTTCGTGATTGCCGCTTTGCGTGCCGAATCTTGCGCGAACTGTACGCTGTTGACGCCGTAACCCGTCACGGCGCCCAACCGCAATTGATTCACTGCCTGGTCATAAGTGACGCGAGCCTGGTCGAGCTTTGCGTGGTCCGTATCGAGCTGGTTGCGCGGAATGGCTTGATTGCCGAAGAGCGTGACGTCTTCGTTATAGATGCGCTGTGCGAGATCGAGATTCGATTTGGCCGTCGCTACGGCTGCCTGATACTGCACGCGCGCGTTCTGCTCGTTGACGCGGGCCGTGCCGACGTCGGCGACGGAGGACTGGTAATCGGCCTGCGAGCCGGCTGCCTCGAAGTAGAGCGTCGGATTGTAGACGGTCGCGAGCAGCTCTCCGCGTACGACATACTGGCCCTCGCGCACGTCGAGCGTCTCGAGGTTCCCGGAAACGAGGGACGGGATCGTCTCCGAACGCGGGCTCAGGACGACGCCGTTTTCGGCAAGCTTGACGGAGAACGGCCCGCGGACGAGGGTTCCTATGACGACCGGCATACCGGCCTGCTTGCCGCCGCGGGCAAACACCGCGACGAGCACGAGCGCTGCGAGCGCGGCCAGTACGATGATGAGGTTACGCTGACGCATCGAGTTATGAGCCTCCTACAGGTCGGACACGGCGCTGCGCGGATCGTACGTCCCGAGCGCTACGCGCAGCGCGACGAGCGCGTCGACGTATGCGACGCGAGCATCGATGAGATCGGTTTGCGCCTGCACCGAGGTTTGCTGGGCCGCAAAAACGTCGGCGAGCGCGATGACGCCGTTGCGATACTGCAGTTGAGCGATTCGCGCGGACTCGGTGCCGAGCGACGCTTCTTGCTTTGCGTATGCGAGCTGCGCTTGCGCCGTCTGCGCCGCTCGATACTGCTGCCGCACGTCGACCTGCGCCTGCGAGATCGTGTTTTGCAGCGCCGCTTGTGCCGAGACGATCTGTGCGCGGTCGTTGACGCGTTCGGTGTGACGTTGCCCGTAGTCGACGATCGGCAGCGTGAACGTACTCTGTACGCCGATCTGCCAAAAGCCCGGGCTGCCGCGCGGTACGGTCGGAATCGGTAACGGAGGAAGGCCGGCGAGCGCGCGCGTCTGATTCTCCGCGATGATCTGCGCCGTGATTTCGCTCTGCAGTGCTACCGACTCTGTGGGCGAGTATTGGTTTCCCATGCTTGCGAAGATCTGCAGTGACGGAAACAGCTCGCGGGACCAGCCGCGCAGCGTTTCTTGAGTGCCGAGCAGCGTCTTTCGCGCCGCGGCGACGTCGGGCCGCTCCGCAATGGCGATGCTTTCGAGCGTGTCGATCGAGCCGTGCGGCAGCGGCGGCTCCGGAATGGCGACCGGCACTGCGAACGGCGTGTCGAGCGGTACGCCGACGTCGTGCGCGAGAAGTTCGCGGGCGTTGACGGCGGTTGCCTCAGCCCCGACGAGCGTCGAAGCGCTCTTCGCTTCAGCGACGCGAGCGCGTAGCACGTCGACCCCTGCCGCTGCACCGGCCTGCGCTTTCAGGCGCGCCGCGCGCGCGAGCGCGCGCTGGTACCCGAGGTCGGAGCGATCAACGGCAACGATGCCGTCTTGCTGCGCAACGTCGAAAAAGGCGTTCGTGACCGTCCCGGCGATGAGGTCGCGGGCCCGCGTGTAATCCTCTCGCGCCGCAGCAAGGGACGCGTTTGCAGCGGCGAGCTGCAGGAGCCCGAGACCGCCTGCATTGAGCGTGTAGGTCGTACCGATCGACGCGGTGTTCTGGCTGAAAGCAGCTTGGGGAATCGCGCCGATGAGCGCGTACTGGCCCCCGTAGTTGGCTTGCTTTTCGAGGATGTTCTGCAGCGTGGCGTTGACCGTGGGGAACGTCTGGCCTTCCTGCACTGCCACGGCGTGCTCTTGCTGCGTCATCGCGGCGTACCTGGCCGCGACGCCGGCGTCGTGCGCGATGGCATAGGCGACGGCCTGTTGCAACGTCAGCGGCTGCTGCGCGCGTGCGGTCATGGGAAGGCTTGCCGCGGCGACGACCCCGGCGACGAGCAGAAGCCTTCGCACCGCTATCTGGCGCCGGCTGCTGCGGCGATGGCCCCCGCGAGCGGGATGACGACTGCCGTGATGACCGCCGGGGCGACGCCGACGCGCGCGGTGACGCGCATCGCGATGTAGAAGAGAGCGGCGCCCCAGAGTTGGAAGACGCTGAGGCTGCCCAAGAACGCCAGCATCTTCGGCCCGGAGGATGGGACGATCCAGGCAAGTGACGGAGCCGCAGCGCCGACGGCTTGCGCCGAGTTGAAGCTATCGGCTCCGCGGAGTGCGACGATGACGGCGGTAACGATCCCGCCGAGTGCGATGGTCGGAACGCCGATGTTGACCGAAGCGGCCCAAAGCGAGCGAAACGACGCGCTCCCACGGCCGATGGCGTTGAAGATGAGCATGACGACGGCGCCGACGAGCATGAAAAACGGCGTGGCGATCAGGGCGCCGATCCAAGCGAACCGCGTAAACGCAAGCGTTACCGCGAGTGCATCTTGCTGTTGAGCCGGCGTGAGCTGTGCCGTACGCGGGTTCTGCGCCATCATTGCCGGCCACGAAGCCTGCAAGGCGTGCGTGAGGGCGGGTGCGATGAAGAGGTACGCGACGGTGGAGCAGGCCAAGGCAATCGCGAGCGCCCATCCCCAGGTCGGCTCGCTGCGGAGGCGTTCGAACGCGGTCGTTGGTGCGAGAATGACGTCTGCGACGGTCTGCAAACCGTTTGCGGACGCGCTCTTCGTGGAGTCCATCTCTCTCCTTCATTACCGTAGTAGGCTGCGGCAAGTTTCAGGATCGACCGCGTTGTGGCCTTCGGCAGGCGCCTGCCGCGGCCGAAGGTCGGGCGGCAGATGTCGGATGATCACACGGCGCACGCACTCCAAGCGCTCTTTTCGAAACTCAAGGAGACGCAGTTCGATGATGAGCCGCGTGCGGCGCAACGCCCGCCGTGCGTAGAGTTCCTCGGGCGACGGGCGGTTTGCATGGCCGCGGTCCGCCGTCGCGCCGCCTAAGAGGAAGCAGAGCGAGAGCGCCGCAAGGACGCGAGAGAGAACGAGCATGAGTAATACCTCCACCGATCCTTCACGCGAATCCGGCGCGGCCGCTAGTGCCCTCGTCGTGCCTGCGCCCCCGAGCGTTCCCTACGTTCGCGTCGTGCCGTTGGGTGGCTGCGGCGAGATCGGCCGCAACATGACGGTCGTCGAGACGAACGACGACATGATCGTCGTCGACTGCGGTTTGATGTTTCCAGACGAAGAGATGTACGGCGTCGACGTCGTCATCAACGACTTCAGTTATCTGCGCCAGCGAGCGGACCGTCTGCGCGCCCTGCTCGTAACGCACGGTCACGAAGATCACATCGGCGGTATCCCGTACTTTGTGAAAGAGTTCTCGCATGTGCCGGTCGTCGGAACCGCGCTCACCTTGGCGCTCATCAAGGCAAAGTCCCGGGAGCACAAGTTGGGCGAGGTCGACTTTCGCACGGTCGTTCCGGGGGAGCACGCGGTCTTCGGCAGCATCGACGCAGAGTTCATCCATGTGAACCATTCTGTCGCCGGCGCCTGTGCGCTCGCGTTGCGGACGCCCGTAGGAACGATCTTTCACACCGGCGACTTCAAGTTCGATCAGACGCCCATCGACGGGCGGCCGGCGGATTTCTCACGCATCGCGCGCGTCGGCGAGGAGGGCGTGCTCTGCATGCTCTCGGATTCGACCAATGCCGAGCGCGCAGGCCATACGCTGTCGGAACGAGTCGTCGGCGAGGCGTTCTCGGCGATCTTCGCTCGCGCTCGCGGACGGATCATCGTTGCATCGTTTGCGTCGAACGTGCCGCGCATTCAACAGGTCATCGATCAAACGGAGCGTTTTGGACGCAAGATTGCGTTCTTGGGGCGCTCGCTCCAGAACGTCGTGCACTTCGCGTCGGAACTCGGGAACCTGCGGCTGCCGCCGGATCTCGCCATGAAGCTCGAACAACTCGAGGAACTACCGCCGGAGCAGATCGTCGTCATGACGACCGGATCGCAGGGGGAGCCGATGAGCGGCCTCGCGCGCATGTCGGTGCGCGATCATCAACGCCTGCGCATCGTTGCCGGCGACACGGTCGTCGTGAGCGCGACGCCGATCCCCGGCAACGAAAAGTCCGTCTATCGGACGATCAACAACCTCTGCAAACTGGGAGCCATCGTCGTGCATGGAACCGACGGCCGCTCGCACGTCTCGGGGCACGCTTCGCAAGAGGAGCTGCTCTTGATGCTCAATCTCGTGCGCCCGGAGTTCTTCGTGCCCGTGCACGGCGAGTATCGGATGCTCAATGCGCATGGGAAGCTCGCGGTGCGTACCGGTGTCGACGCGGAGAACGTCTTCATCGCCGAGGACGGCGACGTGCTCGAGTTCACGCACGAGTATGGCGACAAAGTCGGCAAGACGTATGGCGGAAACGTGCTCGTCGACGGCTCCGGCATCGGCGACGTCGGCGAAGCGGTGCTGCGCGATCGCCGTGCGCTCGCCGGCGACGGCATCGTCATGGTCGTCGTCGCAATCGACGCGGAGGAGGCACGCGTGACGGCTGGCCCCGATGTCATTGCGCGCGGCGTCTTCTACTTGCCGGAGGCCGATGGCGTGCTCGACGAGCTGCGCACCGCTTTACGAGCGATGCTCGAGTCAATGTCGGTCGAGAGCATGCGCGACGTGAGCACGGTGAAAGAGCATTTGCGCGATACCCTCGCCAAGGCAATCTACACGCGCACGAAACGCCGTCCCGTCGTAATTCCCGTCGTCATGGAAGTGTAGCTGCTTCGCGGACTGCGATGGCATCGATTCTCTTCGGGTTGCTCGCCGCGGCCTTCTACGGGGCGGCGGACTTTTGCGGCGGATACGCCAGCCGGCGCAGCGCCGTCTTCGCCGTGACGATCGTCTCGCAGCTCTCGGGACTCGTTGCCCTCTTGGCAGTTCTCGCATTGAGCCACTGGAGATTGACTGTGGCCGATCTGGCCTACGGCGCGCTCGCCGGCCTCTGTGCGGGAAGTGGTCTCGCGCTCTTCTACCACGCGCTCGCAATCGGACGCATGGGCGTCGTCTCGCCGATCACGGCCGTGCTCGCCGCGGCGGTGCCCGTTCTCGCGAGCCTGTTTTGGGGCGAACATCTGCGCTGGACGCAGGACACGGGCATCGTTGTTGCCCTCGCCGCGGTCGTGCTCATCTCCGCTTCCTTTGAAGAGGGCGCCGGAGGGAAGCGCGAGATCGCGACCGAGGGCGTGCGCGAAGCACTCGTCGCGGGCGTCGTCATCGGCGGCTTCATTCTCTTTCTCAGCCGCGCGAGCGCCGGATCGGGTCTCGCGATCCTGCTGCCGGCGCGCGCGGCGTCGGTGCTCGTGCTGCTCGCGCTCGCGGCCGTGCTGCGCGGCTCGATTCGTCCCAGCCGTGAGATGCTTGCGGTCATCATCGTCGGCGGCGTGCTCGACATGGCCGCAAACGCATTCTTCGTGCTCTCGGCGCGTGCCGGGCCGGTGGCGATCGCCTCGGTGCTGACGGGACTCTACCCTGCGACGACGGTCGTGCTCGCGTGGGTGCTGCTCCACGAGCGGCTGCAGCGCGTGCAGCGCTGGGGTGTTCTTCTCGCGCTCGCCGGCGTCGCGCTCATCGCCGCGTGACATTAGTCTTTTCACATAAAGGACACACGGCGGCGACAATCGCAAGGTATCATGGTCTCATGAGCGCTCCTTCTACAGCCGAACTCCTCGACGCGATGATCGACTTTCGCGACTTCGTGACGTCGGGCTTTGCGACGATCGAGCGCAATGCAGCCGTGCGCTTCGAATCGCTCGAGCGGCGCTTGGAATCGCTCGAGCGGCGCTTCGAATCGCTCGATGGCTGGTTGCAGGATCACGAGCGCCGGCTCGGCAGCGTCGAAGCGCGCTGACCGCCCTGACCGAGGTTCCCTAAATCGTCGACCAGACGTCGAGCTTACGCTTCACGCCCTCGATGACGGCGTCGGTGAACTCGCTCGTCGTGGCGCTTCCGCCGAGGTCGGGAGTCACGATACCGGCGTGCACGGTCTCGAGCGCCGCTTCGTAGATGGCCCGCGATGCATTCGCCGCGCGCTTGTCGTCGATGTACGAAATGAGCGCCGCGCACGCGAGGATCATCGCCAACGGATTGGCGAGATTCTTTCCAAAGAGCCGCGGCGCGGTGCCGTGAGGCGCCTCGGCCATGACGACGGACGGCGTGAACTCCTGCGCATCGTCGGGGAACGAGAGCAGCAGCGACTCGGCGCCAGCAATCGAGCCGAAGAGCTGCATGACGAGATCGGAGAGGCAATCGCCGTCGCGGTTGAGTGAGGGGATGACGAGCGGGTCGTCTCCGGCGTTCGAGAGCAGCAGCGCGTACGTCGCATCGATGAGCTGCGGTTCGTAGGGAACGCCGGGATGACGGGCGGCCGCAGCATCCATTTCCTCTTTGAGCATGCCTTCGTAGATCGGGCTGACCGTGTACTTCGGGCCGCCGAAGACGCGGCCGCGAACGCGCTGCGCGTGCACGAAGGCGTACTCTGCGACGAAGCGGCAGACCCCGCGGGAAATGGTCTCCGTGCGGTGCGCGACCTCGGCATCGCCAGCGCCTTCGCGCCATTCGCGAGCGCCGTACGCATCGCCGACGGCCATGCGCACGACGGTGATGGGTGCGTGGATGCCCGCGACGGGACGCACGCGCGGCAGCTTTCGCCCCGTGCGCACGATGACTTTTCCGCCAACCGCTTTTCGCAGAAGCGCGTTCGGTGAGCCGACGTCGCCGGACTGTTCGGGCGTGATCGTCGCGGCTTTGAGGCCCAGGCGATTGCGTACCATCGCCTCGGCGGCCTCGCGCACCACGCCGTTTTGCGTGGCGCGCCGGCGATCGAGAGAAAGGTCGTAACGTTCGAACTCCAGCGGGACGTCGATGACGGGCCGGTCGAGCACACGCAGCGCTTCGACCAGCAACTCTTGTCCGGTTTGGTCACCTTCGAGGACGACGATGGTCGGGGCGGTCAAATGAACTCCTGTCGTTGCGACGAAAAGGGAGGGTCGATGGCACGCGTACGCCGCAAGAGCCGTGCAAGAAAAGGTCTCAACCTCGAGATCGTTGGCGTTATCGCGATCGGTCTCGCCGTCCTTTTCGCCGTCGCTCTCGCGATTCCGCACCACTCCGGGCGTATCGGATTTGCAACGGCGGCGTCGTTGCATCGCCTCCTCGGCTCCGGCGCGCCGCTCTTTCCGGCGCTCGTCCTTGCCGTCGGTGCGATCGTCTTTCTCGAAGTCAACGTGCCGTCGCTCATCGCTGGCTTCGGCAGCGCCGCGATTGCATACTTTCTCCTGATCGACACGATCCTCGGATCGCGCGGCGTTCGAAAAGGAGGCGAAGTCGGTGTCACGATTTGGAACTCGCTGCGGACGCTCGTCGGCCCCATCGGCGCCTGGGTCGTGCTTGGCGTCATCGCCGTCGCGCTTACGCTCTACGTGACGAACGCGTCGCTCAAGAAGGTCATCGGATGGGCCGTGCTCCTTGCCGGTCGGGTGCGGATGCCGCGCTTACCGAAGATGGCGAGGCCGCAGTGGAGCCTGCCGGCGGGGCCAGCGACCCTGCGCGATGCCTTCTCACTCCCCGAGCGCCCGAGCGCCCGCGTCACCACCGGCCGCACGGGCGCCTTCGACGAGCAAACCGTCGCGGAACGGCCGTCCGCGTCGCTGCAACCGATTCAGCGGTACGTGACGCCGAAGCCGCCGCCCAAGCCGCCCGCGGAGGTGATCGTCGGCGAGTACGAGTCTTTCGAAGGCGGGTCGCGCGCGTATCATCTTCCCGACCTCTCGATCTTCGACGCCCCGGCGGCACAAGCAAACGACGACGCCGACCGCGCCCATCTCTTGGAAGATACGCTGGCGTCCTTTGGTGTCGGCGCAAAGGTGCTGCACGCACAGCGCGGGCCCTCCGTAACGCGTTACGAGCTGCGGCCGGAACGCGGTGTCAAAATTTCGCGCATCGCTTCGCTTGCCGACGATCTTGCGCTCGCGCTCGCGGCGACGTCGGTGCGTATCGAAGCGCCGATTCCCGGCAAATCCGCCGTCGGCATCGAGGTTCCCAATCAAACCGTCTCGGTCGTTACCATCCGCGAAATTCTGGATGCGCTTCCGAATCGCGGACAGGTGCCGCCGCTCTGGATGGCGCTCGGCAAAGATATCACCGGCCGCCCGGTCTTCGGCGACCTCGCAAAGATGCCGCATCTGCTCGTCGCGGGAGCGACCGGCGC
>DAHUYK010000027.1 GCA_027315245.1 Vulcanimicrobiota bacterium
ATCGCGTCGCGTACGGCGAGAGCACGTTCGTCGCACCGCAGCCGGGTTCGCCGAACATTACGTACGGCAGCGGCTACTTCAGCATCTTTTTGCGGTATGACGAGACGACCGGCCAGTATCGAGAAGTGAGTCCCTGGCCACTCTACCAAGAGGGCGCGTCGTCCGGCGAGCTGCGCTACCGCTTCGGCTGGACGCACCCCATCATTTTCTCGCCGGCGAACCCAAAAGAGCTGCTCATCGGCTCGCAGTACGTGCTCGTGAGCGAGGACGAAGGGCAAACCTGGAAGCGCATCAGTCCCGATCTCACGCGGAACGATCGTCACACGGAGAGGCCGAGCGGTGGTCCCGTCGACCTGGATCAATCCGGTGCGGAGATCTATCCTGACGTCGAGTCGCTCGCCGTTTCGCCGCTCGACGGCAACGTTATCTGGGCCGGTTCCTCAGACGGTCTCGTGCACGTCACAACCGACGGCGGAGCGCATTGGAATCTCGTCACGCCGCCGATGCTGCCGCAGTGGGCGGAGATCAGCTCCATCGAACCGTCGCACGTGGCCGCGGGGACCGCGTATCTCACGGCGTCACGCTACATGTGGGACGATTTCCACCCGTATGTCTACGAAACGACCGATGACGGGGCGCACTGGCGCGCAATCGCGTCGGGTCTTCCGGCTGATGCGTACGCCTTCGCGATCCGCCAAGATCCAAATGATGCTCGCCTGCTCTTCCTCGGCACGAGCAACACCGTCTACGTGAGCTTCGACGGCGGGACGGCGTGGAGGCCGCTCTCGCTCAACCTTCCGCGCGTCCAGGTGCGCGACATCGCGATCAACACGCGTCAAGGCGACGTAGTCGCGGCGACGCACGGGCGCTCGTTCTGGGTGCTCGACAATCTTTCGCTGCTCGAGCAAATTGCAAACGGCGGCGGAAGCGTCGCCGGCGGCGCTCGTCTCTACGCGCCGGAGACGGCATGGCTTTCGCACGTCTACGGATCGAGCCCGTACGCGCGGTTCATTCCGGCGGTCGGCGAGAACCCGGCGTTCGGCGCGACCGTGTTCTTCGATCTGCCCTCACACTACGACGGCAAGACGCCGGTGCGTCTCTCCTTTGAAGACGCGAACGGTGCCCTCGTGCGCAGCTTCACGCTCG
>DAHUYK010000034.1 GCA_027315245.1 Vulcanimicrobiota bacterium
TGTCGTGATGAGGAACCGATTTAACCCGATCTAAGCGGATTTAACCTGTTTTGGATTGATCTACGCCGATGTAAACTGATCTAGCCGGATCAGCGCTGTTTTAACTGAAACATTGCGATTTGCATACGACGACGGCGCACCGTACACTCGTCAGCATAACCTACGGGACCCCTTGGGAGGCTATGTATGCGGCGCTTCGTCGGCGGCATTCTCCTTATCGCACTGCTCATGCAGAGCTCCGGAAGCGCTGCGCTTGCAGCAACTCCATCAGGAGACAATCTTTCGGAAGCGTTGACGCCGCAGTAGCAGCCCTTGCAGCACCGCTACACGATGCGTGGCTCAACTCATTTTGGCATGCAATGTTCGCGGGGCAGATGCAGCGCTATGAGCAGATGCACGCGCCGTCACCGGTGTTTCCACGGGTTATTCGACTTGCGCGCGCTCCCGACGCAAGCCGCCGCCGCGACGTGCGCATGGTGCGCCGCTCGGGATATGCGGCGCGCGTGCCGGGACTGCACGCACCGCGCGCGATCGACCCGCGCACGGCGCGCAGCGACCCTACGGCGATGCGCCGGAGCACGCAACCGGGGACGTCGCCGCTGCCGCGAACGGCGGGCCTGCACTTCACGCCGCGCTGGAATGCGCGCGGGCGCTTTGCGCCAGCGGCAGGCGCGCACGGCTTCTTGGTGCCGGCGCCGACGTCGTCACCGACGAACGGCCCTTTTGCGCCCGTCGGCTGCCCGATGCGCGACGCACGTGGCCAACTTGCGTGCTGCCTTCCGCCCTGCCCGACACCACATGTGAGCCCGACGCCGAGCCCCACGCCAATACCGACGCTGTCGCCAACGCCCACGCCGACGCCGACCCCGGTTCCAACGCCGACGCCCGTGCCGACGCCGTGTCCCGCCGGCGACTCCGGTATTCCGCCGAACTGTATCGGCACGACGCCGACGCCGCAGCCAACACCCGGGCTCTTGCCGTCGACGACCGGGATCAATCACTACTGGACGTACGAAGAAGAACCGCTACCCGGCATCGGCAAGGCAATGGTGAACGTCGGCAACGGGAACCTGCTCGTGCAGGTGGACGACGTTGACGTTCCCGAGCGCGGCATCGACCTTGCGTTCCGCCGCACGTACAACGCGCAGAGCCAGCACGACGCAAGCAATACCGACGGGTCGACCCCGTCGGTCTTCGGCAACGGCTGGACGAATACGTTCGACGCGCACCTAGCCTACAACGCGACGTACAACGTCATCTCGGTCTACGACATCGACGGCGCGCGCTACGATTATACCGCCGACGGCCAGGGCCACTGGATTGCCCCGGCAGGTGAGTACGCGCAGCTCACGAGCGACGGCGCCTGCGGATACTACTGGACGAAGAAGACGGGGACGGCGTACTATTTCGAGGCGCCGAATCAGCCCTCGACATGCAGCACCCAGATTCCAGCCGGCTTGTCCGGGCGCATCCTTGCCATCCAAGGCCGCAACGTCAACAACAGCCTCACCTTTACGTACTCGTGGGTGAACGGGAACGACAGCAGCCCCGAGAACCTCACGCAGATCGTCGTTGCGCACAGCGACGGGCAGTCCCTGACGCTCACGTTCGCCTTGCTCAACGGCACCGGCCCCGACGAGCTGCAGTCGATCACGCGGCCGGACGGTGCGAGGATCTCGTACGAGTACGACAGTGCCGGCGACCTGCTTGAGGCGGATCGCCCGGGCAACGCAACGGTCACGAGCCCGATCTGCAGCAGCAGCAACACGCTCTGCATCCCGGAGACGTACACGTATACTCCGGGCGGTGACCTCATCGGCAGTGCGAACAGCCCGCGCTATACGGTGAGCCAGCGCCAGAACGGCACAGCGCAAGAGGGCGACAGCGTGAACTTCGCCTTCGACGCTTCCCGCCGTGCCACGTCGATGACGGACGACGGGGTCGTGAAC
>DAHUYK010000041.1 GCA_027315245.1 Vulcanimicrobiota bacterium
CGCTTCGTACGAAGCGCTCGTGCCCACCGCACCGCGCAGACCCTTTGCGCGCAGTTCGCCGAAGACGTGCCGCAGGTGTTCGTAATCCGCAAGCAGGTCTTGCGCCCACACGGCGAAGCGATAGCCCACCGTCGTCGGCTCAGCGGGCTGCAAGTGCGTGAAGCCCATGCAGACGAGATCGGCATGCTCACGAACGCGCTGGGAAAAGCGCGCGAGCAACGCGTGCAGCGCGCCGCCGAGCAGCGCGATCGCGCGCCGCAGCCGGTAGACCTCGACGGTGTCTTCTACGTCCATGGACGTAGCGCCGAGATGCAGCCGGCCACCGCCGCGCGGCGCCTGCCGTGCGAACAGACGCAGCTCCGCGACGAGATCGTGATGCGTCTGCCGCTCGATCGCCAGCGCGGCGTCGAGATCGATCTCGTTCGCATGCGCTTGGAGATCGGCGAGTTCCTCCGCCGACACGAGCCCCCAGCGCATCTGCGCCTGCGCGAGGGCAACCCACACCGCGCGCCAGAGCCGCCGCCGCTCTTCTTCCGAGAAGAGCGCGCGCATCTCGTCGCGTCCGTAGCGCCATGAAAAGGGCGACCTGTAGCGGTCGTGTGTCATCGGGTCGAGGGGCGGCGTGCGAGCATCGCGCATTCCGCAGTGATGCGTTCGACGAGCGCACGATAATCCTCGGGGTCGTTGCCGCCGCGACCGGTCACGATCGCCTCGACGCCTCCGACCGCTCTCTCGTACGCGCTGCGAGCGCGCGCCTCGCCGACGCGGCGTGCAATGGGACGCAGCGCACGCTCCCGCCACTTCAGCCGCTCGGGCACACTGCCGCCTGGCCGCGCAAGATCCCAGAGCAGCGAGCACTCCGTCGCCAGGGCAGAGAGCAGTGGCATCGCCGCGCCGCGCGGATCGGCGTCGAAGAGCTCCTGCGCGATCGCGAACGCCTCTGCCGTACGCCCTTCCACGAGCGCGCCGGCATAGCGATAGGCCTTGGGGTCCTGTGCCGTGAGGCTCTCGCGCTCGAGATCGTCGAGCGTGATGCGCTTCCCACCGATGGCGAGCTTTTCGAGATCGTTGCGCACGGCGGCGAGATCCGCGTTGCTTGCGACGAGGGCCGCCGTTGCGCGCGGCTCCGCCGTCGCGCCGAGCGCCGCCAGCGTCTCTTGGACGAAGCGCCGGCGCACGTCGTCGGTTGCCGTCGTGTCGATGCGTAGCGCCGCACGCCCCGCCATCGCGCCGAACGACTGCGGCCGCTGCGAACGCGGCGCGACGAGATCAACGATCGCGAGCGTGTTCCCCTCGGGAACGCTCTGCGCAGCCTCCCACAGCGCGCGCCGCTCCTGTGCGCGCAACGTCTGCGCACCAGCGATGACGACGACGCGGCGCTGCGCAAGGAACGGCATCGCTTGCACCGCTTCGCGAACGCCGGTGCCGTCGCCAACGTCGGCAGCACCGATGCGCGTGAGGTTGAGATCGCGCACGTCAGCGGGCAGCAGCCGGTCGATGAGCGTCTCGAGCGCCCGCTCCGCAAGCACCTGTTCGGACCCCTCGATAACGACGAGCCGGCCGACGGACGGCGTACCGTCAAGAAACTCGTAGTACTTCATCGATCGCTTCCGGAAACGGCGGCCGCAGGACGCCACGCTCGGTGACGAACGCCGTCACGAGATGCCGCGGCGTCACGTCGAATGCCGGATTGAAGACGCGCGTGCTCTCGGGAGCCGCCGCGCTCTCACGAAACGCGGTCACCTCGCGTGCATCGCGCTGCTCGATCGCAATGTCCTGACCTGCCTGCAGCACCGGGTCGAACGACGAGCGCGGCGCTGCAACGTAAAAGGGAATAGCGTGGTGCGACGCAAGGATCGCGAGCGCATACGTTCCGATCTTGTTCGCCGTGTCGCCGTTGCGTGCGACGCGATCCGCGCCGACGATGACGAGATCGATCTCTTCGTGCGCCATCGCCGCCCCCGCCGCGCCGTCGACCTGCAGCAGTGCTTCGACACCTGCCGCCTGCAGCTCGAGCATCGTCAAGCGCGCACCCTGCAGCAGCGGCCGAGTCTCGTCGACGTAGACGCGCGGACGCTTCCCCGCACGCTGCGCGGCGACGATGACGCCGAGCGCGGTGCCAGTCCCCCCGGTCGCGAGACCGCCCGTATGGCAGTGCGTGATGATGCGGGCCCCCTGCGGAATAAGCTCCAGGCCGTGCGTCGCGATCGCCGCGTCAACCTGCTCCTGCTCGCGGTGGATCGCGTGTGCTTCGGCGAGCATGTCGTCGCTCGCCAACACGCGGTCGACGGCCCATGCCAGGTTCACGGCAGTCGGGCGAGCCACACGAATACGCGCGGCGGCTTGCGCGAACGCCGCGTCGTCGTGCAGCGTGCGCCGGACGAGCGCCACGCCGTAGGCTGCGAAAACGCCGATACACGGTGCGCCGCGCACGGCGAGCGTTCGAATGGCGTCGACGACGTCGTCGGCGGTACGCGCCCGCTCCTCGCGCGTTTCGAACGGAAGCGTGCGTTGATCGAGATACGCCACCGCGTCGCCGGCCCATCGGACGGCGGCTGGAAGTCGAGGGAAGCTAGACTCCGGCAGGAACGCGGGAGGTGTAGCAGTCGCGGCAGTACACGGGCCTGTCACCACGCGGACGGAACGGGACGGTCGTGTTTACGCCGCATTGCGCGCAGACTGCCTCGAAGCTCGGTCGCGCGTGCTGGCGCGCGGGCGCGTCTGCCGCGTGCGAGCGGCGTGCCTGGCGGCATTCGCGGCAGCGAACGGGCTGGTTTGCGAATCCGCGTTCGGCGAAGAACTGTTGCTCCCGAACGCTGAAGACGAACTGATTGCCGCAGTCTTTACAAGTGAGAACTCTGTCTTCCAAGGCGCCTCCGAGACCTCCGCTTGACGAATCGAGGCCCCTTCTATGCGACCCCTATCTGCCAATCCCTGCGTCGCGATCACGCGAGTACCGCGGCGGCGAGTGCCGCCTCGTAGCCCTTGTCGCCGCGCTGCGGGTCCGCCCGTTCCCGCGCCTGCTCCAGCGTCAGCGTCGTGAGCACTCCGAAGCCGATAGGGACCCCCGTAGCTAGCTGCACCTCCATGATGCCGCGCGCGCACTCGCCTGCCACGAACGAAAAGTGCGGCGTCTGCCCCTGGATCACGACGCCCAACGCGACGAGCCCGTCAAAACGCTCGGCTTCGATGAGGTTGCGACAGCGGAGCGGGATTTCAAAACAGCCGGGGACGTCATGAATCGCGACGTCCGCGTCGCGCACGTTGCAGTCACGCAGCGCGCGTCGCGCCCCGTCGAGCAGTGCGTCAGCAATCTCCGGATGAAAGCGCGCGACGACGAGCGCAAAGCGCTTGCCGGAGCGATCCGGCGGCGCGATCGCTCGCGCGTCGCGCTTCACGGCAGGTGACCGAGCTTCGCGCGCTTCGTCTCGATATACCGTTCGTTGTGCTTCGTCGGGGGCGTATGGAGCGCAACGCGGTCGACGATCGTGAGCCCGTATCCCTCCAGTCCGAAGATCTTGCGAGGATTGTTCGTGATGACGCGCATCTCGCGCACGCCGAGCTCGTGCAGAATCTGCGAACCGATGCCATAGTCGCGCTTGTCGACGGGAAGGCCGAGTGCGATATTCGCCTCGACGGTATCCGCACCCTGATCCTGCAGCTCGTAGGCGCGCAGCTTGTTTGCCAGGCCGATGCCGCGACCTTCCTGCCGAAGATAGAGAAACACGCCCCGCCCTTCGCGTGCGATCATCGCCATCGCACCGTCGCGCTGCGCAGCGCAGTCGCAGCGCAGGGAGTGCAGTGCATCGCCCGTGAGGCACTCGGAGTGCACGCGCACGAGAAGATTCTTTCCGTCGCCGATCTCGCCCATGACGAGCGCAACGTGCGTGTTGCGATCGATCGTGTTCTCGTACGCCACGCCGCGCCAGGCGCCGACGGTCGTCGGCAGATCGAACCGAGCGACGGCCTGCACGAGCTTCTCCGTGCGCATGCGATACGCGATGAGGTCTTTCACCGTAATGAGCCGCAGCGCGTGCCGGTCCGCAAACGCGCGCAGCCCGTCGCGCCGTTCCATCGTGCCGTCGTCGGCCATGATCTCGCAGATGACGCCCGCCGGATAGAGTCCCGCGAGCCGCGCGAGATCGACGGCTGCCTCGGTTTGCCCCGCCCGGACGAGTACGCCCCCCTCGCGCGCACGCAGCGGAAACGTATGGCCCGGCCTCAGAAAGTCCGACGGCTTCGCCTCCGGGTCGAGCAGCTTCTTGATCGTCGCCGCTCGGTCGTGCGCCGAGATGCCCGTCGTCGTCAACCCGCGCGCCTCAACTGAGACGGTAAACGCGGTTTCGTTCACCGCCGTGTTGTCGTTCACCATCTGCGGAAGCTGCAGCTCGTCGAGGCGCCTGCCCGGCAGTGGAACGCAGATGAGCCCACCGCCGTGCTGCCGCATGAAGTTGATTGCGTCAGGCGTTACGGTCTGCGCCGCCATGACGAGGTCGCCTTCGTTTTCGCGATCCTCGTCGTCGAGCACGACGACCATCTTGCCCGCACGAATCTCGACGATCGCGTCTTCGATAGCGTCGAAGGGACGCGGCTGCGCGACGATGTGCTCTCCAATCGCCGGAAACACCGGCGCGAGCCGCTGCAGCGTGCGGTATGACGGCTCGCGCCTGCCGGCACGCAGCAGCGAGATGGCGGATTCCGTCAGTCCGGAGCGCTCAGCCACGGCGTTCGCCGAAAGCCCGGCAGCCTCCATGGCCGCATTCAGCCGGTCGGCGAAGCTCCTCACACCGTCAAAGGTATTGCTCTACTTGACAAATGTCAAGAGCATCTCGGCAGCGCGCTGCTCCCTGTCATGCTGAGCGAAGCGAGCGGAGTCGAAGCACCCCGCTCTCCGATACTATGCGGTGGCTTACGGTCCGCGCTCGTCCGCGATCGGCGCGAAGCCAGCCGGAGGGCGAGCCAGCCCCGGCACGTGTACGGGCCGGATACCGATCGTCGCGCACGACGCGTGCGGCGGCACGGAAACGTTCGTGATGATGGCAGCGCTCGCGGGAATGAGGGGCTTCGCACCCGAGAGACGTTGCGGATCGAAGGCGGCCGTCAGATCTGAAAGGACCGGATTCGTGTCGCGCGGCCCGTCCGGCATGTAGCGTGCTTCGTCGGGCAGCGTCGCGAGCGGCGGCAAGCCGAAGAGTTCGGCGAGAAACTTTGCCACCGAGGTATGATCGGACACGTCGGAGACGATCGCGTGGTCGCGCGCATACGGCGAGATGAGCATCGCGGGCACGCGCGGACCGTCGCCGCAGGGATGCCCGTCGGGGCAGCGCTCGAATCGCGGCGGCGGCACGTGATCGTACAAGCCGTCCGAATCGTCCCACAGAATCAGGATCGCCGAACTCTTCCAATACCTGCTGCGCGCGATCGCGTTGACGAAGGTCGCTACCATCGCCTCCGAGACTTGCGCATCAGAGTATCCGGGATGATCGTCGTCACCGGTGAAGTTGCCCTGCACGTACGCGCTCCTATTTGCGGGGCGAAATCCGAGCGAATCGGCGTAGCCGCCCTTGACGAAGACGAC
>DAHUYK010000065.1 GCA_027315245.1 Vulcanimicrobiota bacterium
GACAAGGCGCACTCCGTGCTTCGCTACGCTCGCGAAGACAAGGCGCACTCCGTGCTTCGCGACGCTCGCGAAGACAAGGCGCCCGCCCTGGCATCAGGTTATAGGCGCATCCCTGTTCTCGGGCGGAGCGATGATGTTCCGCTCGAACTTCGCCATGATCGCGCGCCACGCAAGCGACAGTTCTTCGACGTCGAGCATGCGCGCTAGGGCGATGAAGACGAGGCCGCCGATCGCGATCTGACCGAAGAGGAACCACACGCGCTCGGCCAGCGACGTCTGCGGCGCGACGCCGAGCGAGGATACCCAGTAGAGCACCGCGACCATCACGAGCGCACACGACGCTATCTTCACCATGGATCCGAGCAGCGCGCCCCAGTCGATCTCCGCGACGAAGCACGCGACGAGCAGGAGCAACGCGATCATCTGCACCGTCTGGCTCACCGAGTTCGCCAAGAGCAGCCCGCGAGCGCCGAGCGTCGGCAGCCAGGTGATCGAGAGCGCGACGTTGAGCACGACGGTCAAGATCGACACGAACACCTGCCAGCGGATCTGCCTGCACGCGACGAGGCAACGCGTGAGCACGACGTTCGCCGCGAGCGCGACGAGGCTGAACGCCGCGTACGGTAGCAGCCCCACGGTCAGGTCGACCGACGTCGGGCCGAAATGCCCGCGTTCGAAGAGCGTCGAGACGATCGGCCGCGCGAGCACGATGAGCGCGCAAACCGACGGAATCGTGATGAAGTTC
Organism: Vulcanimicrobiota bacterium; assembly: GCA_027315245.1. Classification (GTDB taxonomy): domain Bacteria; phylum Vulcanimicrobiota; class Vulcanimicrobiia; order Vulcanimicrobiales; family Vulcanimicrobiaceae; genus Tyrphobacter. The sequence goes on from DAHUYK010000065.1 coordinate 746, forward strand.
ACGAGGCGGAGCCCGGTGATCGCGCTACGCGCCACGCCCGAGCGGTCGTCCTTCACGAACTGCATCGCGAGCAGAGGAAAGATGACCGTCGCGATCGCGACGGCAAATATCTGCAAGGGAAAGTTCACGAGCTTCTGCGCGTAGCTCATGCCCGCGATGTATCCCGCCGGCAGCGTCGACGCAAAGTAGCGGTCGAAGAAAAGTGATAACTGCCCCGCCGACGATCCGAGCGTGATCGGTCCGAGCAGCTCCCACATCTTGCGCAGGCCGGGGTGACGCAGATCGAGTGTGAAGCTGTAGCCGCCGAGTGCGAGAAACGACGGCACCTGCACGAGCATCTGCGCGACGAGCCCGAGGCTCGTGCCCGCGACGAGCGCGTAGATGCCGTAATGGTGGTTGAGCACGACGACGCAGGTGATCGTCACGACGTTGAGCGTCATGCCGACGATCGATGCGGAACGAAACTGCGCGAAGGCGTTGAGGATGCCGGAGAGCACGCCGGAGAGCGCGACGGCGACGATGCTCGGCATGAGCCAGCGCGTCATGCGGATCGCAACGCCCAGCTGCGGCTTGGGAAAGCCGTGCGCGATGAGCGGCACGAACCACGGCGCGAGAAAGAATCCCAGCACCGCGCAGAGCGTCAGCACGATCGCGAGCAAGTTCACCACCGTGCTGCCTAAGCGCCACGCCTCCTCGCGTCGCCCGCTGGCGAGATACTCGGAGAACGTGGGAACGAGCGCGCTCGTCAGCGCGCCGTTGAAAACGCCGAAGAGAATCGTCGGAATCATCGCCGCGGCGAGGTACGTATCCATCTGCCACTGCGTGCCGTAGAACTTTGCACTGATGATCTCGCGCAAGAAGCCTAGGATCGTCGAACCGAACGTCGCTCCCATGACAAAGAGCGTCGAGCCCGCGACGGAACGCTTAACGCGCGCCGTACCTTCGAAGGACAACCGGAATCGTCTTGAGGAGAATGGCGATGTCGCCGAGCGGGGTCCATTCGTCGGCGTAGCGGTTGTCGAGCTCGATCCACTGTGCGAACGGCAGATCGCTGCGCCCGCTGATCTGCCACAATCCGGTGATGCCCTGCGGCACGCTGAGTCGGCGATAGGCGGTCGCGTCGTAGTGTTCGACTTCGCTCGGCAGCGCGGGGCGCGGCCCGACGAGCGACATCTCGCCGCGGATCACATTGAGGAAGTTCGGCAGTTCGTCGATCGACGTGCGCCGCAGGATGCGCCCGAGGCGATGACAGCGCGGATCGTTGTCGATCTTGAAGACGGGGCCGTCCGCCTCGTTCAGGTGCTCGACGTGCCCGCGCATGTCGTGCGCGCCATCGACCATCGTTCGCAGCTTGTAGATGTTGAAGCGGCGCCCGTGACGCCCGACGCGCTCCTGCGCGAAGAGCGGCGATCCGCCCTCGAGCACCATGACGGCGACCGCAGCGGCGAGCAAGACGGGCAGCGACAGCGCCAAGAGCAGCGTGCCAAGCACGACGTCGATCGTCCGCTTGGCCATCCACCACCATTGCGGCGCGGCGCGATCACGCGCCACGCGAACGGCTACCTGCACGCTACTGCACCAAGGCCTTTCGTACGGCAGCTCCCACCGTGTCCAGCCCTTCCAGGTCGCCGAGCAGGCCTCCCTCTTGCGCGCTCAAGTGTACGAACGGAACGAACTCGCGCGTGTGGTCGGTGCCAGGGGCCGTCGGATCGCAGCCGTGGTCGGCGGTAAAGATTGCTTCGTCGCCCGGGAGCATGCCGGCTTCGAGCCGCGGTATGAGCGCGTCGAGTTCTCCGAGCGCCTTGCCGTAGCCGCGCACGTCGCGGCGATGCCCGTACTTGGAGTCGAAGTCGTTGAGATTCGTAAAGATGAATCCCCCGTCGACACGCTCCAGCAACTCGAAGGTTCGCTCCATCGCGTCGCGATTGTCCTTGATGCGAACCGACGTCGTGACACCGCGGCCGCAGAAGATGTCGGAGATCTTCCCCACCGCGTGCACGCCGATACCGGCCGCGCATAAGTCATCGAGCAGGCTTGGCGGAGGTTCGATCGCGTAGTCGCGGCGGTTCGCCGTGCGCGCGAACGCACCCGGCTCCCCGACGAACGGCCGTGCGATGACGCGATTGACGTTGTGCGGCGCCACGAGCATCGCGCGCGCGCGTTCGCACCAGTCGTAGAGGGTGGCGAGTGGCACGACGTCTTCATGGGTGGCGACTTGGAACACCGAGTCGGCCGAGGTGTAGAGAATCGGCCGCCCCGTCGCCATGTGCTCGGGGCCGAGCCTTTCGATGATCTCCGTGCCCGATGCCGTCGTGTTGCCGAGGGGAGCCTTGCCGGCGATGCGCGTGAAGGCGTCGACGATTTCCGGCGGAAACCCGCGCGGATAGGTCGGGAATGCAACGCGCGTGATGATTCCAGCCATCTCCCAGTGTCCCGTGATCGTGTCTTTCCCGCGGCTGCGTTCGTGCAGGCGCGCAATGCGCGCGCGCGGTTGCGCTGCGGGCGGCACACCGGCTATGCGGGTAAGCGCGCCGACGCCGAGCCGCTCGAAGTTCGGCAGAGCAAGCCCTCCCAGCGCGCGCGCCGTATTGCCGAGCGTGTTCGCGCCGGGCGCATCGCCGAACTCGGCAAAATCCGCAAGCGCGCCAACGCCGCCGGAATCTAAGACGATGACGACGCATCGGGGCATGAACGCGCCGTTTCGCGACGATACGCGCGCAGCCTGTTGAAGAGCAGCCACCCTGCCCATGCTGCGACCGCGAGTATCGCCACGCATTCGAGCCCGAGCTCCACGGCTGCGGGCACCTCGACGAGCACAAGCGGCTCGCTGTGCGTGCGCCGCGGCACGAGCCAGCCGTTGACCGACGCATCGAGCCGTACGTGGGTGAGGGAGCGTCCGCGCAAGCGTGCCGTCCATCCGCCGTTGTAGGCGACGTTGTAACGCAGCGCGCCGGCGCGGCCGGGCGGCAGCGAGGCAACGGCGAGCCACGGGAAGAGGAGATGAAAGGCGACGGCCCGAGCGGCGTGCGGCTGCGGTTCCAGCGGCGCCATGGGAGGATCGCCTTGCGCGGCGACGACGCAGAGCCCATCGCAGGTGACCGCGTGCACGCCGTGCGGAGTCGGCACCCATCGGTAGCCGCGTGTCGAGCGCGCGACGATGCGCCCGTCGTCGCCGCGTAGCACGCCCTCGACGTCGACGAGCGCGTCGAGGCCGCCGCGCACGGCAAGCCGTGCCGCGCGATCGGTCGTCAGCGCGCCACCCAAGCCTTGCGCGAGGTCCGGACGCTGCGCGAACGCGAGCTCCGCGTGCACCCATCCGGATGCAGCGTGCGTCTGTGCGCTCGGTGCGTGCACCGGCACGATGGAACGAAGCCACCTCCACGACGCCGGCGCAAGCGCGCCGCGCACGCGCGCAGCATCGCCGAAGAAGATATCTCCAGCGCCGAGGTTAGCGTCGAGCGTTCCCACCGCCGGCATCGGCAGCAACGAAAGCTCGGGCAACGGATGAAGCGTGCGGAGCAACGGCAATGGGCGCTGCGGAAATCCGTGAAACGGCAGCGCCCATTGCTGCAGGAGCGCTGCGTCGTCGGTTTCGAGCCATGGTCGCGCAACGACGACGCCCGCGCTGAGCGCCTCGAGCGGCCGCACGTCTCCCGTCGCCGCAAATGCACCGAGCGCCGCGCTCGCGGGATACGACAGCAGGTAATCGTTGACCGGCGTGAAGTTTTCTGGCCGCGCGATCTCGTCAGGGTCGCCGCCCGAGCCGCGCCCGCGCAGCGACATCGGCTGAAACGCGGG